>JAUNON010000043.1 GCA_030537145.1 Lachnospiraceae bacterium
ACGCAGAGGCGTTCAGCGAAGTTATCTAATCCTGAAAGCACTCCCTGTAAGGGAATGCTGCAGGGCAGCCGCACATCGGCGCCGCCGGATGACGGAGCATCCGGGCGATTAGGAATTCTAATCCTGAAAGCACTCCGTGCGGGATCTTCATATATCTTTGGAGAGACTGGACAGATAGGAGGTATGGTACGTATGTACGAAAGTGATATTGAAGCGGTCAGTATGACTGCGAAAAATAAAGCGAATTTCATGGATAAAAATATGCTGGGATTTTTCCTGATGTCCATGATGGCTGGCATTTATATTGCTATGGGAAGTATTCTGATGGGTGTAGTCGGCGGTGTATTTACCGGAGGCGGTGCATTCAGCACGAAGCTGGCCTGCGGCATTGTGTTTTCGGTGGGGCTTTGTATGGTTACGACCGCCGGCTCCGAGCTGTTTACCGGAAATAATCTGGTGATGTCCATTGGAGGCTTTACCAAGAGTGTTTCCTGGGGTAAGATCGTAAAGTATTGGGTAATCTGCTGGGTAGGCAATCTGGCAGGATCTGTGCTTGCTGCATTGATTTTTACCATGACGGGTATTCCGGGCAGCGGTGATATCGGCGCATTTTTCGCCAATACGGCGGCTGCAAAGATGGCGGGAACGCCTGCAAATTTGTTTGCAAAGGCGATTCTGTGCAATATCTGTGTTTGTATTGCGATTTGGTGCGGAACCAGACTGAAAACAGAGTGCGCAAAGCTGATTATGTGCTTTTGCTGTGTGACCACATTCGTAACCTGCGGTTTTGAACATAGCATCGCAAACATGACCTTCCTGAGCATCGGCCTTCTGAACCCCAATGGAGCAGCCGTGAGTCTGGGCGGCATGATCTATAATCTGGTTATTGTTACTCTGGGCAATATGGTGGGCGGAATTGTGTTTGTAGCGCTTCCCTATTATCTGACCGGAAAAGCAAAACAGAAATAAAAGAAAATAGAAAAAGAAATAAGCGAATGAAACAAGAGAACGCCGGCTTCCGGGCAGAAAAAGGAAGCCGGTGTTTTTTGCGTTCCCTCCGCAGGAAAACGATTGGAGCTTCGCATACGGAGCAGGGTCATCAATGCCAGATACAAACGAGGATGGATTCATCCCCCGGCGATTTCCGGGACAGGCTTGTATCCTTGTTTGTCGGATGATATAATAATTCGAGATTTGTTTTTCTTCTCATATGCGGCGGCAGGGCCGGGTATGAGTGGAAATGAAACCGGTGAAGGAGGATTAAGACAATGCTGGAATTTAAGTATGATACACAATTACTGATTGAGGGAGAGAATCTGGACGAGGATGTAATAAGCCAGTATTTTACAAGTAATTTTAAGGGAGATTGTTTGCTGGCAGTTGGGGATGAGGAGCTGATAAAAATTCATTTCCATACGAATGAGCCGTGGAAGGTGCTGGAATACTGTGCATCTTTAGGTGAAATTTATGATATCGTTGTGGAAGATATGGACAGGCAGTCACGGGGCTTAAAGGGATGAGCTTTTGAAGCAGAGCTATGCAGGGAATGTGGAAAAGCCGGCCTGGCTTAAAGGAGTATCAGTATGATAGAGGTATTATTTGGAGAAAGTGAAGCCGGCTCGATGAAGGCTGCTAAAAATACGATTATAATCGGGAAAACCGACGGCCCTACCTCCGTATGGATGGCCGGGAAAAAAAGACCGCCGGAGAAACAAAAATTCGGATGGATAGAGGGAAATGCGGAGGAAGTGATCTGTCTCGGCTTTATGCTGGATATTGGAGATATCAGAGAGAAAACGGACAGTCCGTATCGAAAAGATCTGATTTGCTCCATGTATGCGCAGGAGCAGCAGGGCCAGGATGACCAGGAAAAGCAGGAGCTGCTGGAGCTGGCCGGCCGTTACATAAATGAACGGAACCGGCTGAAAAACAGGCTGGCGGCCGGAGAGACGGTCAGGGTGTGGTACAGTAATGCACCGTATTCCATCTGTGGATTTTATAATCTCTGCAGCCTTTTGTGTAAGTATGATAATCCGGTCCGGACAGTAAAGCTTCCGGAGTACCTGGTCCATGGGAATACGATCGTTTCCCGCAGCAGTTGGGGAGAAGTCCAGGCGGAAGAGTTTGCCGGCTTTCTGCAGTATGAGAAGGAATTATCAAGGGCAGAGCTGCGGATGTATGCCGCCATGTGGGAAAATCTGACGGAGGAGAACAGCCCTTTGCGCACAGTGGTCAATGGCAGGGTCATCGGTGTCCCGGAAGATTTTTATGATTTTCTGATCTGGAAAAGACTCACAAAAAAACCGGTTCAAGAAGCCAAGCTGATAGGAAGTATTTTAGGGTATTATCCGGTGGGCGTGGGAGACTGGTGGTATGCCAAACGGATCGACTGTCTGATTGAGCAGGGGAAAATAAGGATCGTGGAAGATTCGGAACGGAAGTATGCGAGAATTATCTGCCTGGCAGAGTAATTGAAAAGAAGGCCGGAATGGAAAGCTGTGCCAGGCGCCGGAAAGGAAAAAAATGAAGAAAAACAGACGATATGCTGCGTTTGGGATATTGGGGGCAGTGCTGCTGCCGTTATACGCCTGGGGGCAGGGCGAGGAGACCCCGAATCTGCAGCAGGGGATTTACGAGATTGCGCCCGCAGCGGATATGGATTTTGTTCTGGATGTGAAAACCTGCACGGAGGAACCGCTGGAGACAGAAGAACTGCAGCTATTTCAGCCGCTGGATGTAAATCAGCAGAAATATTATCTGGAGCGGCTGCCGGGGGAGCGGTTCCGGCTTAGTCTTGTCAGTACCGGAGAGGCGCTTACCTGCGGGGCGGAAAACAGCCTGGAGCTGGCCCCGGCAGAGCACAGGAGCGGAGCGGCAGCTTTACAGGAACAGTGCTGGATTTTGCAGGAGACAGGAGACGGAAGCTTTTATTTCTGCACGGAGGAGGGGCTTTGTCTGACGGCCCGCGGACTGTGGAACGGAGCCGGGATCGGCCTGGAAAAGAAGGTGGGACGAGCGACCCAGAAGTGGGTGCTGAAGAAGGCCTGGATTACCGGGCAGGACCAGGCGGACACGGATCAGGTAAATCCCTACGGGGAAAATGGCCCCTGCGCAGAAATGACGGTTATGCTGCGGATCGGAGATCGGAGAAAGACCCTGGCCGGAAGTGATTTTGCCGCCTGGATGAAGGAGGAGGATCATAAGCTTTCTCTGGATCGTGAGGCTGTGCTGGCTTATGTTCAAAAGCTGGCGGATCAGTATGATACACAGGGAAAGGCGAGAAAGTTCCATACCAGCTATGGGGAAGAGATTACGCTTTACAAAGGAAATTTCGGGTGGAAGATGGATGTGGAAGAGACGGCGGATGCCCTGATTGCGGAGGCGCAGACTGCAGGACGGCATTATCTGGAGCCGGTATGGGACCATAAAGGCGTTCTGTTTCAGGCAGGAGACGATATCGGGGACAGCTACGTGGAGGTGGATCTGACAGGGCAGAAGGTCTGGCTTTACAAGGACGGCGAGAAGCTGCTGGAAACAGACTGTGTTACCGGGACCTTTGGAACGGAAAGGCAGACCCCCGGAGGGGTATACAGTATTTTTTATATGCAGTCTCCGGCGGTGCTGCGGGGAACGGGGTACGAGTCTGCCGTAACCTACTGGATGGCCTTTAACGGAGGAATCGGGCTGCATGACGCAAGCTGGCGCTATGGGGCCTTCGGAGGGGAGATCTACAAAACAAATGGTTCCCACGGCTGCGTAAATCTTCCGAAGGATGCGGCAAAGCTGATTTACGAAACCGTGGAAGTCGGCTATCCGGTGGTGTGCTACAACTAAAGCCATTGGGCCTGCTTATCTGCGGACGGTTAATCCGAAGCCGTGTCCCGGCTTGCCTGCTGCAGCGCCTTTGAGACTGCATTCAGCAGCACCTGGGCGGTGTATTTATTGCTTTCCGGGCAGGTAATGTTTTCCAGAGACTGGTTCTGGCAGATCTGCTGTGCAATCGTATCCAGAGCAGGTGATACCAGCGGATACATGGCGGTGGTGGTTTCACTTAGGTTTACCAGCCGGATCGAATTGATGTGATTCTCATCCACGATTACTTCCACATCCACGGTTGAGTCGCCCAGCGCAACGGGGGTGGTATAGACTCCGGCTATGTACTGGGCAGAATCACTGTAGGAGGCGGTCCGGGTGTTTGTCTCGGGTGCAGAGTTTGTCTGATGGGAGGAATCGGAGGTGAACATACGGACCAGCAGGACGATCAAAAGGACAGCCAGTGCCAGAAAAATAACGGTGTAAATGATTTCCCGCATTTTCACCACCATAATTTTGGGTTTTGAACTCATGGAGAACCTCTGTGCCTTTTTTTACAGTTTATGAATTTCAGGGGAAGGATATGCAGTTTTTTCCCGGGTGCCCCCTATTGCTTAAATCCGACAGGGTTGGGGCTGCCCTGTTACGCAGGGAAGCCTATGGGGAAAAGAATATGGTTGCCTGTGGGGAATAAAGATGGTATGATGACCCTGGAACACGGGGAAAATGCTTCTGCCGGGGAATGCGCTGTTTGACAGGAGGCCGGGCTGCGGCAGAGAGCGTTTGGATTCAGAATGTTCGGAGGAGAAAAAATGGAAAATTATATTATTACGACAGATAATATGGCTGATTTGCCGGAAGAATATATCGGGGAGCATCAGCTTCTGACCATGTCGCTGACGTATGTGATGGACGGAAACAGCTATGATGAGGAGCACCCTCTTCCATATAAAGAATTTTACCAGAAGATGAGGAACGGGTCCATGCCCACCACATCTCAGGTAAATCCGGAGCAGGCCAGGATCAAACTTCTGGAATTTCTGGAGCACAGCAAAAATATAATTCACATCGCTTTTTCCGGAGGCTTAAGCGGAACCTGCGACAGTGTGAGAATTGCGGCCAGGGAGCTTATGGAGGAGCGTCCGGACTGCAAAATTACCGTGGTGGATTCTCTTTGTGCTTCGCTGGGAGAAGGACTGCTGGTTCACAAGGCGCTGGAATGGAAGCAACGGGGCCTTGGCTATGAAGAAATGGTAAAATGGCTGGAAGAACACAAAAAAAATGTGTGCCATAATTTTACCGTGAATGATCTGTTTCATCTTTACCGGGGAGGACGCGTTTCTAAAACGGCGGCAGTTCTGGGAACGATGATAAATCTGAAGCCGATTCTCCATGTGGATGAGGAAGGGCGCCTGGTTGCCGTGGGAAAGGTGCGCGGAAGGAAAAAATCGCTTTCCGCTCTGGTAGATGCCATGGAGAAACAGATCGGGAGCTGGAGAAAACAGAATGATATTGTTTTTATCAGCCATGGCGATTGTGAAGAGGATGCGGTGTATGTGAAGGAGCTGGTGGAAAAACGCTTCGGCATCCATCAGTTTATCATAAATCCGGTGGGGCCCACTATAGGAGCCCATTCCGGACCGGGTACAATGGCGCTGTTTTATATGGGAGATGTGCGGTAATACTGCTCTGCGGACGCTGTATATTTTTATCAAAAAGGGAGACGCTTATTCTTAGAAAATCTGAGAAAAGGAGTCTCCTTTTATGATGGGTAATTTATCGACAAACCTGCAGGAAAATGTATCCTGTCTGGAGGAATTGCTGCATACAGAAGAAAATTTTGATATCATCCATCGCCAGACCATGGTGGCAGACCGAAGCGCCTGCCTTTTTTTCGTAGATGGATTTGTGAAGGATGATATCATGGAGAAGCTGATGGATTTTTTCTATTCCATTGCTCCGGAGGATCTGCCTGAGGACAGCCAGGGGCTGTTTGAGGGCTTTATTCCTTATGTGGAGGTGGATCTGCAGGAAGAGGTGGAACAGGTGGTGACGGCGGTTTTGTCCGGACAGATGTGTTTGCTGATCGATGGATACAGCCGCTGCTTTCTGATTGATTGCCGGACTTATCCCATGCGCAGCGTGGAGGAGCCGGAAAAGGATAAGGTGCTGCGTGGATCCAGGGACGGCTTTGTAGAAACCATTATTTTCAATACGGCTTTAATACGGCGCCGGATTCGCAGTACTCACCTGAGGATCCAACTGCAGACCGTAGGATACACTTCAAAAAGCGACATTGCCCTGTGTTATATGGATGACCGGGTAGATCGGAAATTTCTAAGAGAGCTGACCCAGAAAATCGAAGGGCTTCAGGTGGATGCACTGACTATGAATGTGGAAAGCCTGGCGGAATGTATTTATCCGGGACGCTGGTGGAATCCGTTTCCCAAATTTAAGTATACGGAACGACCGGACACGGCAGCGGCCAGTATACTGGAGGGAAAGATTGCGGTGCTGGTAGATAATTCACCGGCAGCTATGATTCTGCCTGCCACTATGTTTGATATTCTGGAGGAGGCGGACGATTATTATTTTCCTCCGATTACCGGAACCTATCTGCGGCTGTCCCGGTTTCTGATTGCAGTATTCACCCTGTTTTTGACACCGGTTTGGCTGCTGCTGATGCAAAATCCGGACTGGATCCCGGAGTGGCTGGGCTTTATCCGGCTGCAGGAATCGCCCTATGTTCCGGTGGTGCTGCAGCTCTTGCTGCTGGAGCTGGCAATCGACGGCCTGCGGCTGGCGGCAGTGAATACTCCTTCCATGCTGAATACTCCGCTAAGCGTGATCGCCGGTATTGTGGTGGGAGAATTTGCGGTAAATTCCGGCTGGTTTAATTCGGAAACAATGCTGTACATGGCCTTTGTGGCCATCTCTAATTATACGCAGGCCAGCTATGAGCTGGGCTATGCGTTTAAATTTATGCGGATTCTGCTTCTGATCTTTACGGCCGTAGGGAATCTGCCGGGGCTGCTGATGGGGACCGTATTGATTTTTTTGATGCTTTTATGCAATCGTACTCTGTCCGGCGGCAGTTATCTGTATCCGCTGATACCGCTGAATCTGCAGGAGCTGAACCGTCGGGTGTTTCGTAAGCGGATCCGCCGGGGAGGCAAAAAGCAGAGAAGAAAAAAAGAGGAAGGGGAGAATAAAAGCGTTTAAAATGTGCATATTAACAGCAAAGGGAAGCAGCTTCTGCATTCCCGGAAAAAGATCAAAAGGTAAAGGAGAATTGGCATGAAAAAATTACAGACATGGATGATATGCGCAGCATTTTGCCTCTGCGCCTGCGGGCTGACTGCCTGTGGCAACAAAAACAATACGGCAACGGAAAACAACGGGAATAACACAAATAGCACGAATGCGGCAGTTACTGAGCGGACGGACAATGACCGTACGAATGCGGCGGATGTGAATGACGGCGACGGGACGGCCGATCAAAACGGAATGGTCAACGGAGCTACGGACCGCACCGATGACAAGGATGGTGTGGCAGGAGATGTGATCGATGACGTGGGAGATGCCGGAAAGGATATAATCGACGGGGCAGAGGACCTGGGTGATGGAGTTACAAACGGAGATGAAACGGTCAGAGAAACCACAAGATAACCGCTGACAGGAAAAAAGGAATTTACAGAGCTCTCTGAATAAAGTAAAATATTCACGTAGGCAGGAGGCTATGCGCCTGCGCCCACTGGGTACAGGCGCACCTGAGGAAATATCAGAGAAAGCCGGCATCACCTGGCGCACAAAGTGCCTCGCTCCTTCGGACTGTGGGGAGCTGTGGCGAAATGGGCAAACGATGCACAGCTATGTGTGCGGGGCAGAAAACGGACAGGAAGGAAGAGGGCAGATGAGATTTCGGCCATGCATTGATATACATAATGGAAAAGTAAAGCAGATCGTGGGAGGCTCCCTGAAGGACCAGGGAGATCTGGCCCGTGAGAATTTCGTGTCGGAGAAGGATGCCGGATTTTATGCAGATTTTTATAAAACGGACGGATTGCAGGGAGGCCATATCATCCTGCTGAATCCGGCAGCCTCACCTTATTATGAGGCTACCAGGCAGCAGGCGGTTTTGGCCTTGTCCCGTGATCCGGGACATTTGCAGGTGGGAGGCGGTATCTGCCCGGAGAATGCGGAAGCGTTTCTGCGGGCAGGGGCGTCTCATGTGATCGTTACCTCCTATGTGTTCCGGGACGGGCAGATTAAGAGAGAAAATCTGGAGCATATGCGGTCGGCCGTAGGGCGGGAGCACCTGGTACTGGATCTGAGCTGCCGGAAAAAGGACGGGAAGTATTATATTGTTACGGACCGCTGGCAGAAATTTACGGAGGTGAGCCTGAATCGTGAAGTGATGAATGAGCTTGCCGGTTTCTGCGATGAATTTCTGATTCATGCGGTGGATGTGGAAGGAAAGGCCGGCGGGCCGGAGCTGGAGCTGGTTCGGCTTCTGGGAGAATGGGAAGGGCTGCCGGTGACTTATGCCGGCGGGATCAGGGATCTGAAGGATCTGGAGCTGCTGGCCCGGTACGGAAGGAACCGTTTGGATGTCACCGTGGGAAGTGCCCTGGACCTGTTCGGAGGCTCCCTTCCCTACCGCAGTGTGCTGGATTTTTGTAAGAAATTTACAAGAAATTAATTGAATCACAGGGAAAATATGGTATAATGTCTTTAGGTATTATATCTGCCCGGATATGATATCAATATCAAACTGTAAAGGGGTTGATGATATGAAATTTACGATTAGCGGTAAAAATATCGAAGTGACGGAAGGTATGAAAAGCGCCGTCACAGAAAAGCTTGGAAAACTGGAGCGTTATTTTACCCCCGAGACCGAAATTATCGTCACCATGAGCGTGGAGAAGGAACGTCAGAAAATTGAGGTTACGATTCCTGTAAAGGGAAATATTATCCGTTCTGAGCAGGTCAGCAATGATATGTATGTATCCATCGATCTGGTGGAGGAAGTGATTGAGCGTCAGCTTCGGAAATATAAGACTAAGATTGTGGAGCGGCAGCAGGAGGGAACGAATTTTAAGAAAGAGTTCCTGGAGAAGGAGGCCGAGCCGGCAGAGGAGATTAAGATTATCCGCACGAAGCACTTTGGCATTAAGCCCATGTATCCGGAGGATGCCTGCATCCAGATGGAGCTTCTGGGACACAATTTCTTCGTATTTTGCAATGCCGAGACAGAGGAAGTGAATGTAGTTTATAAACGAAAAGGAAATACTTACGGACTGATTGAGCCGGAGTATTAAATATCAGTAACCCTTCGGGGCTGTTCTGAAGCTGCTGTTTTCAGGACAGCCCCGTTTTGCTGCAGAAAAAACTGATTGTGTTTATGGGACGAAAGTGTTACAATAGGAATGTTTATAAGTATCAAAAACAAAAGTAGGAGAATGGAAATGAATCTTGTTCAGAAAGTATTTGGAACACACAGCCAGCGGGAGCTGAAGCGAATCATGCCCCTGGTGGATAAGATTGAAAGCCTTAGACCCGATATGCAGGCCCTGACGGACGAGCAGCTTCGGGATAAGACGGCAGAATATAAGAAACGATATGCAGACGGTGAGACGCTGGATTCTCTGCTGCCGGAAGCCTTCGCTACCGTCCGGGAGGCTGCGAAGCGTGTGCTGAATATGGAGCACTACCGGGTGCAGTTGATCGGCGGCATCATTCTTCATCAGGGCCGTATTGCAGAGATGAGAACCGGTGAAGGTAAGACCCTGGTTTCTACGCTGCCGGCATATCTGAATGCATTGACCGGTGAAGGTGTTCATATCGTTACGGTCAATGACTATCTGGCGCACCGTGATGCGGAGTGGATGGGAAAGGTACACGAATTCCTTGGCCTGACCGTCGGCGTTGTGCTAAACTCCATGGAAAATGATGAAAGAAGAAAACAATATGCCTGTGATATTACCTATATCACCAATAACGAGCTGGGCTTTGATTATCTGCGGGATAATATGGTAATTTACAAGGAGCAGTTGGTGCAGAGAGATCTGGTGTATGCCATCATCGATGAGGTGGATTCGGTATTGATCGATGAGGCCAGAACGCCGCTGATCATTTCCGGCCAGAGCGGAAAATCCACCAAGCTTTACGAGGTCTGCGATATTCTGGCAAGGCAGATGGAGCGGGGCGAAGCCAGCGGAGAAGTGACGAAGATGACGGCCATCATGGGCGAGGAGATCACGGAGACCGGCGATTTTATCGTAAATGAAAAAGATAAGATCGTTACCCTGACCCAGGACGGAATTAAGAAGGTGGAGAAGTTTTTCCAGATCGAGAACCTTTCCGATCCGGAAAATATCGAGATTCAGAACAATATCATCCTGGCGCTGCGCGCCCACAACCTGATGTTCCGTGACCGGGATTATGTGGTAAAGGATGACGAGGTGCTGATCGTAGATGAATTTACGGGACGTATCATGCCGGGCCGGCGTTATTCCGACGGCCTGCATCAGGCAATCGAGGCGAAGGAGCATGTGAAGGTGAAGCGGGAGAGTAAGACGCTGGCTACCATTACCTTCCAGAACTTCTTCAATAAATACAAAAAGAAATGCGGTATGACCGGTACTGCCCTGACAGAGGAGCAGGAGTTCCGGGATATTTACGGAATGGACGTAATTGAGATCCCGACGAATCGTCCGATACTGAGACAGGATCTGAACGATGCCGTTTATATGACAAAGAAGGAAAAGTACCGTGCTGTGGTGGAGGCTGTGAAGGAGGCTCATGCCAAGGGACAGCCTGTGCTGGTAGGTACGATCACTATTGAGGTATCTGAGCTGCTGTCCGGTATGCTGCGCAGGGAGGGAATTCAGCATAAGGTGCTGAATGCCAAATTCCATGAGCTGGAGGCTGAGATCGTGGCAGATGCCGGTATTCACGGCGCAGTTACGATTGCTACCAATATGGCCGGCCGTGGTACAGATATTAAGCTGGACGATGAAGCCAAGGCAGCAGGCGGACTGAAGATCATCGGTACGGAGCGTCACGAATCCAGACGTATTGATAATCAGCTTCGGGGACGTTCCGGACGTCAGGGAGATCCGGGTGAATCCAGATTCTATATCTCTCTGGAGGACGATCTGATGCGTCTGTTCGGCTCGGAAAAGATGATGGGCGTATTTAAGTCTCTGGGTGTGCAGGAAAATGAGCAGATTGAACACAAAATGCTTTCCTCCGCTATCGAGAAGGCGCAGAAGAAGATCGAGAGCAACAACTTCGGTATTCGTAAGAACCTGCTGGAATATGACCAGGTAAATAACGACCAGCGTGAGATTATCTATGCGGAGCGCCGCAAGGTCCTGAATGGAGAGAACATGCGGGATGCCATCTTTAAGATGATAACGGATACGGTGGATAATGTGGTGGATGTGTGCATTGCAGATGATCAGGACAGCGGAGAATGGAACCTGAGAGAGCTGAACGATCTGCTGATTCCGATCATTCCGCTGGAGCGTGTTACGCATGAGACCGTATCTTCCATGAAGAAGAATCAACTGAAGCAGTATCTGAAGGAGCAGGCCGTAAAGGCTTACGAGTCCAAGGAAGCAGAGTTTCCGGAGCAGGAGCAGATCCGTGAGCTGGAGCGGGTAATTCTGCTGAAGGTGATCGACCGGAAGTGGATGGACCATATCGACGATATGGATCAGCTCCGTCAGGGTATCGGGCTGCAGGCCTATGGTCAGAAGGATCCTCTGGTAGAGTATAAGATGAGCGGATATGATATGTTTAACTCCATGACCTCCGCAATTCAGGAGGATACGCTGAAGATGCTGTACCATGTGAAGGTGGAGCAGAAGGTGGAGCGTGAGGAAGTGGCGAAGGTAACGGGCACAAATAAGGATGAGACCGGACCGAAGGCACCGAAGAAGCGTGCCGCAGCCAAAATCTATCCCAATGATCCCTGCCCCTGCGGAAGCGGAAAGAAATATAAGCAGTGCTGCGGCCGTAAGCCGCTTGGCAAATAAAAGCAGTTACAAACACGAAGTGGGAAAGCCGCCGGGTGCACGCTGTGAGTGTATCATTCGCAGCGGGTGTCTGCGGCTTTTTTGTTTCTCGTATAGGAAATTCCCCGAATTTCCTATACGAGAAGCCTACGGCAAAATGCACACGGATGCAGAAGGGAATTCATTGCTGCGCAATCTGCATCCGGCGCAAAAAATGCCTTCTCCCCTTAAGAGTGAGGGGCAGGGGAGCTGAGATTCCGAAGGCATTTTTTATCTCATAGGAAAAACCTTGTTGCCGTCTCTGGTTTGAGACTGGACTGATACAGAAAATAAAAAGAAAGAGGGTGAAACTTTTGGTTGAACTTGACGAGTTTAAAGCAATTTTGAACAGCTATACAAAACCATTAGTGGAAGTGAGGGATTCACTTTGACCTGGTAAACAAAGAGCAGAGAATCCAGGAATTGGAGCGGGAGATGGAAGCTCCCGGTTTTTGGGATAATCCGGAAAAATCCCAGGAATCCATGAAAACGCTGAAGAATTTGAAGGATGATGTGGCCACCTATCAGCAGCTAAAGAACCAGTATGAGGAGGTGGAGCTGCTTCTGGAAATGGGATACGAGGAGAATGACCCTGCCGTAATCCCGGAAATTCAGGAGACACTGGATTCCTTTCAGGAGACCTTTGATTCCATCCGTATCAAAACACTGCTTTCCGGCGAATACGATAATACGAATGCCATCGTAACGCTTCATGCCGGAGCGGGCGGCACCGAGTCCTGCGATTGGGCCTCCATGCTGTATCGAATGTACGGGAAATGGGCGGATAAGAAGGGATTTCAGGTAGAGGTGCTGGATTATCTGGACGGGGATGAGGCCGGCATCAAGTCCGTGACCTTCCAGGTAAACGGGGAGAATGCGTTTGGTTATCTGAAATCAGAACGGGGAGTGCACCGCCTGGTGCGGATTTCTCCTTTTAACGCGGCTGGCAAACGGCAGACCTCTTTTGTAAGCTGTGATGTGATGCCGGATATTGAGGAGGATCTGGATGTGGAGGTACGGGATGAGGATATCCGTATCGATACCTATCGTTCCAGCGGAGCCGGTGGCCAGCATATCAATAAAACGTCGTCGGCGATCCGGATCACCCATTTCCCCACGGGAATTGTGGTGCAGTGCCAGAATGAGCGTTCTCAGCATATGAATAAGGATAAGGCCATGCAGATGCTGAAGGCCAAGCTGTATCTGCTGAAACAGCAGGAAAATAAGGAAAAGGCTTCCGACATCCGGGGCGAGGTCAAGGAGATCGGCTGGGGCAGCCAGATCCGTTCCTACGTATTCCAGCCCTATACCATGGTGAAGGATCACCGTACCAATGCGGAGACCGGAAATGTGGACAGTGTGATGGACGGAAATATTGATCTGTTTATCAACGCCTATCTGAAATGGCTTACGCTGGGGCCGGAGGAAGAGGCATAGCGGAAGAAGCAGGCGGCCGGAAACGGGTCAGAAAGAGACAATAGGACGATAAAGGAGGTATCGGTTTTATGGGTATTATCAGAGCTGCAATTCAGACAGTGAGAGGTTCGCTGGCGGATCAGTGGAAGGAAGTTGTGGAGCCGGATGATATGGGGGAACAGACGGTCTTTACGAAGGGCGTTGTAATGAAAAACAGCGGAGGAAGAGCATCGAAGGATGTGATCTCCAACGGTTCGGTGATCCATGTATATGACAATCAGTTTATGCTGCTGGTGGATGGCGGCAGGGTGGTGGATTATACGGCTGAGCCGGGATATTTTATTGTGGATAATTCCTCTATGCCCTCCATGTTTGACGGCGAGATCAGTGAGAGCCTTCAGGAGGCCTTCAATCGGTTTAAGTTTGGCGGCACTACGCCTCTTTCCCAGAAGGTTTATTATGTGAACCTGCAGGAAATTAAAGGGATTAAATTTGGTACCAGAAATCCTATTAATTATTTTGACAATTTCTATAATGCGGAGCTGTTTTTACGGGCCCACGGCACCTATTCCATTAAAATCAGCAATCCGCTTCTGTTTTATGCAGAGGCAGTGCCGAGAAATGCGGAGCGTGTAGAAATCAGTGATATTAATGAACAGTATCTGGCGGAGTTTCTGGAGGCGCTTCAGACTTCCATTAATCAGATGTCCGCAGACGGCACCCGGATTTCCTATGTGGCGTCCAAGAGCCGGGAGCTGAGTAAGTATATGGCGGATACGCTGGATGAGGATTGGAAAAGAATGCGGGGAATGGAGATCCTTTCCGTGGCGCTGGCCAGCATTTCTTATAACGAGGAGTCTCAAAAGCTGATCAATATGCGCAATCAGGGCGCAATGATGGGAGATCCTGCCATCCGGGAGGGCTATATGCAGAGCGCCGTTGCCAGAGGGCTGGAGGCGGCAGGCTCCAATTCAGGCGGAGCGGCAGCCGGATACATGGGTATGGGCTTTGGTATGCAGGCGGCCGGAAATATGATGGGAAGTGCCAGTGAGGCAAATCTCCGGCAGATGCAGATGAATCAGGCAGTGCAGCAGCAGGCGGCTTCTGCGTCTCCGGCGCAGGAAGCGGCACGCTGGACCTGCGGATGCGGAACGGTGAATACCGGAAAATTCTGTGCAGAATGCGGTAAGCCGCGTCCGGCGGCAGAGCGCTGGACTTGCGGGTGCGGAGCAGAAAATACCGGAAAATTCTGTTCGGAGTGCGGTAAGCCGCGTCCGGCGGCAGAGCGCTGGACCTGCGGGTGCGGAGCGGTGAATACCGGAAAATTCTGTTCGGAATGCGGTAAGCCGCATCCTTAGGGATCAGAAAGGACGACCTTATGGCAGCGATTATTTATAAGTGCCCCTGCTGCGGGGGAGAATTGGTTTTTGATCCGGCAAAACAGCGCTATTTGTGTGAATACTGCGGTTCGGATTTTGATCAGCAGCAGTTGGATGAGCTGACGCCGGATCAGGGAGAGGAAACGCAGGCGGACAGGGGGGCTCAGACAGAGGAGTATGATCAGACACAGGGGCGTACCGGGAAGGCGGAGGAAGGAGCTTCTGCCGTATTATATAGCTGCCCAAGCTGCGGCGCTCAGATCGTGACAGATGAGACTACGGCGGCTACCTTTTGCTTTTACTGCCATAATCCGGTCATACTGTCCGGACGGCTGTCCGGAGAATACCTTCCGGATAAGATCATTCCCTTTGCGATTGACAAAAAAGAGGCCACGGAACGATTTCTGAATTTCGTAAGAAAGAAGAAATTTGTTCCGAAGGCGTTTTTTCAAAAAGATCAGATTGAAAAACTCAGCGGCGTGTATTATCCCTACTGGGTATATGATTGCGAGATGGATGCAGGCATCGACGGAGAAGCCAGCAGAATCAGAACCTGGATTTCCAAGGATATGGAGTACACAGAAACTCAGATCTTTCATATTGAACGGCAGGGGAAGATCCATCTGCGGGACATGACTAAAAATGCTCTTCAGAAGAGCAATAAAGAGCTGGTGGAGGGGGTACAGCCCTTCCGCATGAAGGAAAAGAAGGATTTTTCCATGGGATATCTTTCCGGCTTCCTGGCAGAGCGCCGGGATCTGGAGATTCGGGAATTTGAACAGGAGCTGCAGCAGGAGGCCAGGGAATATTCCCGCAAGCTCCTGCGGGATACGGTTTCCGGCTACAGCACCGTAAATATCAAGAATACGGATATACAGATGAAGCAGGAAAGCTGGCAGTATCTGCTGCTTCCGGTGTGGGTGCTGACCTATGGGGGCCGGGACGGGCGCAGATATTACTATGCCATGAACGGGCAGACCGGGACGATCTGCGGCAAGCTGCCTATTGACTACAAAAAGCTGGGGCTGGCTTCTGGAATCACCGGTGCTCTTGTGATGCTTCTGTGTCTGATCGGGAGCCTGCTATAATGCGGGTTTGCATTAGAACTGTGTAGGGATAGAAATTTGGAGGCCTGGTATGATGAGAAAGTACAGACAGCAGAGGAATGCGGCGGGAAGGAAAACGGCCGCATATTCGGCAGCAGCGGCGAAAAAAAGCAGAATGGGGAGGCTTTGTGCAGTCATTTTTCTGGCCGTTTGTGCAGGAGCAGGAAGCACTGTGCCGTCCTGGGCCGGACAGGCCGTGGTGGAGGATCAGGCGGAGCTGCTGAACAGGGAAGAATTGGCGGAGTTGGAAGAGCAGGCGGAGGAGCTGGCAAAGGATACCGGATACGATATTATGCTGATTACCACAGACGATGCAGAGGGAAAAGAGGCTGTGGATTATGCGGAGGACTTCTATATGGATCATAAGACGACGCTGGACGGCGCTGCCTATCTGATCGATATGGATAATCGGGAGATCTATGTGGCGACTTCGGGAGATATGCGTTTCCTGCTGGATGATGACCGTATTGACGAAATTCTGGATGATGCCTACGACTGCGTCAGCGAGGAACGGTATGGGGACGGCTTTGCCGTTATGCTGGAGGATACGCAGCGGTTTGCGGAGGAAGGGATTTTGGAGGGAGCGTATACCCGTGATGTGGAGACGGGAAAGATCGAGCGCTACCAGAAGCCCAAAAGCATTTCGCCCATGGGTTTTTTTGTTGCACTGGCGGGCGGCATCGGAGCTGCCGCCCTGTTTTTTGGTGTGACAGTGGGCAGATATAAGCTGAAGCTGGGAAAATATTCTTATTCTTACCGGGATCATTCGGAAGTGAAGCTGAGCCGGAAGGAGGATCTGTTTCTCAACCGCATTGTGACCCACCGGCATATACCGAAAAATCCCCCTTCCGAAAATCATGGGGGCGGAGGCCATATGAGCTCCGGAAGCTCCGTACATATGGGAAGCGGCGGCAATTCCTTTGGCGGCGGCGGAAGAAAATTCTAAGTTGCATGGGCAAGAAAAATGTGTTACTATCTTTTGCGTGATTACAAATGTTTTTCTGATAAAGACAGATCGGGTGTCTTGGGAAAGGATAATTGGAATGTCAGATAAATCGCAATACTTTGTGGTAAAGAAGAAGGCGGTTCCGGAGGTGCTGCTGAAGGTAGTGGAGGCCAAACGCCTGCTGGATACAAAGAAGGCTGACACGGTGCAGGAGGCCGCTGATTGTGTGGGCATCAGCAGAAGCTCTTTTTATAAGTATAAAGATGATATTTTCCCGTTTCATGAAAATGCAAGGGTAAGACGATCACCTTTGTGCTTCAGATGAATGATGAGCCGGGGCTTCTATCCGATGTATTGAAGGTGGTAGCGGAGCAGAAGGCGAATATTTTGACGATTCATCAGAGTATTCCAATAAACGGTACAGCCTCTACCACCATCAGTGTGGAGGTGCTGCCGGATACGGGAAATGTGTCGGAAATGATTGAGACGATTGAAAATATGACCGGCATACAGCATCTGAAGATACTGGGCGGAGAATAGGCCCGGAGGGAGGAAACGGAAAGAATGAAATATATTGTAGTACTAGGAGACGGCATGGCAGATGAGCCGCTGGAAGCACTGGAGGGCCTGACTCCGCTGGAGTATGCGGATACTCCCGTCATGGATGAGCTGGCAGCAAAATCGGAGATCGGGCTGCTGCACACCATACCGGAAGGAATGAAGCCGGGCAGCGATACGGCAAACCTGTCTGTGATGGGGTACGATCCCAAAGTGTATTATACGGGACGTTCTCCCCTGGAGGCGCTGAGCATCGGCGTACCGATGGAAAGTGATGATGTGGCGCTGCGGTGCAATCTGGTGACGCTAACGGAGGAGGAGCCCTACGAGGAGAAGAAAATCCTGGATCATAGCTCCGGAGAAATCAGTACGGAGGATGCGGGAATTTTGCTGGAGGCTCTGAAAAAAGAGCTGGAGGACGAGGAATACCGGCTGTATCTGGGGACCAGCTACCGCCATTGTCTGATCTGGAAGCACGGGCAGGTGGTGTCCCTGGCCGCTCCCCATGACCATTTGACTGAAGTGATCGGGCCCTGGCTTCCGGAGGATCCCAGGCTGTTGGATATGCAGAAGAAGAGCTATGAGATTTTATCGAAGCACCCCATCAATCTGGAACGGAAGGCAAAAGGCTTAAATATGGCCAATAGCTGCTGGTTCTGGGGCGCAGGCACAAAGCCGGCCCTGACCTCCTTCGAGGAGCATTACCATAAAAAGGGTGTTATGATCTCGGCAGTAGATCTGCTAAAGGGCATCGCTGTGGGAGCCGGGATGAAGAATATTATTGTGGAAGGCGCAAACGGAGGCTTACATACGAATTATGAAGGAAAAGCCCGGGCGGCAGTGGATGCGCTGCTGAAGGAGGGCTATGATTTCGCCTACATCCATGTGGAGGCTCCGGATGAGATGGGACACCAGGGCAGCATTGAGCGGAAGGTCCAGGCGATCCAGAATCTGGATCAAAGAGTGATTCGAATCGTAAAGGAGCAGATGGATGCGTCCGGGGAGGAGTACCGCCTGCTCATTCTGCCGGATCATCCTACCCCCATCCGTGTGCGGACCCACACATCGGACCCGGTTCCATATCTGCTGTATGACAGTACGCATCAGCAGGACCGCTCCTGGCATTATAATGAACGGGAGGCCAGAGAAAGCGGAAATGACCGGGGCAAAGGACATGAGATGATGGGGTATTTTTTGCAGCAGCCCTCTTAAGTATATCTGGTTTAAGCGCCAAAAGGTTTTTTCAAAAAGGCTGTTATTACAGATACTCATGAGGCTCCCCGCAGGCTTCCAGATAAAAGAAAGCCTGCGTCATGGAGACGTAGGGGACGATCCACAAATATCCCAACCCCAGGGTCAAAATTCCCAAAAGGTACATTCCAAGGAAGGAAATGTGCAGGCAGAAGTACCTCCCTTTCCTTCCCTGCATTCGGCGGGCACTTTCCCGCATAAGCTCTGTGGCGGATAGATCCGGATAGTCAAAGTATAGAAAATATACCAGGCTATAGCGCAGGCTTACCAAAACCAGTAAAATGGCGCTGATGATGCAGGCCAGGAGCGTGAAAAGAATCAGGCTTGTTTCTGGAATGGAAAGGCCTGTGAAGGAAAGCGCTATGAGAAAAGCAGGAATCGATATGGGAATCAGGCAGACGATGGAAACCAGCATCAAAAGCAGCGTTAGTATAATGATGCGGTCGGGATGACTGGAAAAGACCGCAAATACATCGATGGCCTGAGCATCCCTTCCCCGGGCGATATTTAGGGTAAGCCCGAAAAAACCGGCAGCCAGAATGGCAGTCAGAATGTTAATAATCAGGAAACTGATCTGGTATGCAAGAGAACCGTTCACAAACAAGGTAAGCAGCAGGCTTAATCCGCCGGATAGGGCGCAGATAAGAAGCCCTGCTCCGACCATAGTGCCATATTTTCCCACCAGGGCCTGTCTTGCCCTGCGTTTTAATTCAGAAGAAGAAACATTCATACGGATACCCCTCCTTTTCTTTCCCAAGTCCAGGCAGCAAAATCCATTCCATTTTCCAAGAAAACAAATTCCTGACCGTCAAAATCCTGAATAAATTCGTTCCGCTCATCCTCAGAGCCTTCGTACTGGTCAGAATCAAGACCGGGATGATGGTTATAATAGTCCAGATAATCCTGAAGTGTGCCCGAATCCGAATCATTGCTGTAATAATCCATATAATAGTTCCAGAGAGCTTCAAATTGTCTGCGCTGTACCGGATCGTTGAGAACAGAGTAGACAGCGGAAGCGGTGAAAAAGACGGAAATGAAAATATCGAGGACACTGATAACAACCGCTATTTTTCCCCGGACGCTGATTTTTCCGTCTCCCCTGGAAAGCAGAGCCAGGATGATAGCCAGGGCAGCCAGAGGAATGGAAATATAACAGATAAAAAAAGAGATGCCACCGATCAGACACAGCACAAAAGCGGCGGTAGCCAGCGCAGGGGAACCGGAAGGCTTTTGCCGGGAAGGATCGGAATCAGGCTTCGAATGAAAGTCCTGGGGATTTTCATAGAAATAATCGTATGAATCATTCATAATCGAAGATGCCTCCTTTGTAAGAACAGCAGGGCATTGACAGCTCGTGCTGCGATTTTTTCTATCGTATCATGAAAAAGCGGGAAACACAAGGCGTTAGGCGGAAGTGGCTTATGTGAAATATTTCTTGTGAAAGAGGCGATTATCAGGTATACTGTGTAAGATATAAACGCCATGCAGATCGCTGAAGGAGATATGGCGCAAGGGCTCCGGAAAAGGAAGAGAGACCGGAGCACAGGGAACATAGGAAAGGAATTAAGAAGGAATGGATGTAATAAAAACACTGGCACAGGAGCTGGAAGTAAAAGGCTGGCAGGTGGAGGCGGCTGTAAAGCTGATCGATGACGGGAACACGATTCCCTTTATTTCCCGTTACCGGAAGGAAGCAACTGGCTCTTTGAATGATGAGGTGCTGAGAAAATTATATGAGAGGCTGAATTATCTGCGGAACCTGGAGGAACGTAAGGAACAGGTGATGGCCACCATTGAGGAGCAGGGAAAGATGACGCCGGAGCTAAAACAGCAGATCACAGAGGCGGCCACTCTGGTTGCGGTGGAGGATCTGTACAGACCCTACCGTCCAAAGCGCAGAACCCGGGCAACGATTGCAAAGGAAAAGGGACTGGAGCCTTTGGCAAACCTGATTTTGCTTCAGATGACGAAAAGGCCGCTGGAGCAGGAGGCGCAGGCCTTTTTGTCTGAGGAAAAAGAGGTGCGCACGACAGAGGAGGCGTTGCAGGGAGCAAAGGACATTCTGGCAGAAATGGTGTCGGATGAGGCGGATTACCGTACCAGGATCCGGGAGATGACGGTGAAGGAGGGACGTCTGGTATCTGCGGCCAAGAATGAAAAGGAGCCGTCCGTATATGAGATGTATTATAATTATGAGGAAGCTGTCTCCAGAATTGCAGGCCATCGGGTTCTGGCTTTAAACCGGGGCGAAAAGGAGAAATTCCTGACGGTAAAGCTGGAGGCGCCGGAGGAGAAAATTCTCTCTTATCTGGAGCGGAGGCTGATTACCAGGGACAATCCCAATACCGCACCTGTTTTGAAGGAGGTGGCGGAGGACAGCTACAAGCGTCTGATCGCACCTGCGATTGAGCGGGAAATCCGCAATGACCTGACGGAAAAGGCCGAGGATGGCGCCATCAATGTATTTGGAAAAAACCTGCAGCAGCTCCTGATGCAGCCGCCAATCTCCGGACAGGTGGTTCTGGGATGGGATCCGGCCTTCCGTACCGGCTGTAAACTGGCAGTGGTGGATGCCACCGGGAAGGTGCTGGATACTACGGTGATTTACCCCACTGCGCCCACCACCCCGACCAAGATTGCGGCGGCGAAGGAGACCCTGAAGAAATTGATCCGGAAATATGGGATCACGCTGATTTCTGTAGGCAACGGCACCGCTTCCAGAGAATCGGAGCAGATTATTGTAGAACTGTTGAAGGAGCTTCCAGAGCAGGTACGGTATGTGATTGTGAACGAGGCGGGAGCTTCTGTTTATTCAGCCAGCAAGCTGGCAACGGAGGAATTTCCGAACTTTGACGTAGGGCAGAGAAGCGCCGCTTCCATTGCCCGCAGACTTCAGGATCCGCTGGCAGAGCTGGTGAAGATCGATCCCAAATCCATCGGTGTGGGTCAGTACCAGCATGATATGAATCAGAAAAAGCTGGGAGAGGCTCTAAATGGCGTGGTGGAGGATTGCGTAAATAAGGTTGGGGTGGACTTGAACACGGCCTCCGTGTCATTGATGGAATACGTTTCCGGTATCTCCAAGACCATTGCTAAAAATGTGGTGGTTTACCGTGAGACCAACGGCCGTTTTGGCAGCCGGAGAGAGCTTTTGAAGGTGGCCAAGCTGGGGCCTAAGGCCTATGAACAGTGCGCAGGCTTTCTGCGTATCAAGGGCGGGGAAAATCCGCTGGATGGCACAGGTGTTCATCCGGAAAGCTACGAGGCGACGGAAAAGCTGCTGGAGCGTCTTGGCTATACGCTGGACGATGTGGCGGCAGGCAATCTCAAGGGCATCTCCAGAAAAATCAGCGATTACAAAAAGCTGGCAGAGCAGTTAGAGGTGGGCGAGATCACGCTGCGGGATATTGTAAAGGAACTGGAAAAGCCTGGCCGGGATCCAAGAGAAGAGATGCCAAAACCGATTTTGCGTAGTGATGTGCTGGATATGAAGGATTTGAAGGAGGGAATGATCCTGAAAGGAACCGTCCGCAATGTCATTGACTTCGGGGCCTTTGTAGACATCGGAGTGCATCAGGATGGGCTGGTCCATGTTTCTCAGATGAGCAGCAGGAAGTTTGTAAAGCATCCGTTAGAGGTGGTCAGTGTAGGTGACATTGTAGAGGTGAAGGTGCTGAGCGTGGATGTGGCGAAAAAGCGGATTTCTCTGACTATGAAGCTGTAATAAAGGAAAAATCAAAGGTTAGTTTCCTGTATCTGCACCATTTTACACCAAATGGTAAAGAGAGCTTTATAGGATAAAAAATGAAATATCGGACATATAAATAACTCTATGGTCATCATAAAAACGAATGATCGTAGAGTTATTTTAGTGTCTGAATCTTTATGACTGCTTTCAGACTGGACTTACCACTAATAGCATAAGTTCACGGATTGCTCCGCACTTCGTGCTTCCTGTTTTTTTGCGATTTATATTCAAATATGCTATGATTATAAAAAAGCATAGGGGTATTTATGATGATTCTAATTGCGTGCGTGGATGATAGAATGGGAATGATGTTTCATCATCGAAGAGTAAGCCAGGATAAAGCAGTATATGAAGATATCCTGAATATGTGCCAAAAAAGAAATCTGTATATGGAAAAATATTCTTATAAATTATTTCTTGATTTTGCCACCGTGATTATTCATGTTGCAGACAATATGCGTGGTATTCAACCGGATGAGTATTTTTTTGCAGAAAATCCGATTACAATAGACGAAAATATAATTGAAAAAATTGTTTTATATCACTGGAACCGGAGATATCCGGCAGATCAGTATTTTCCTATAAATTTAGAGAAATGGTCATTGGTGGGCAGAGAAGATTTTATAGGGAAATCTCACGAGAAAATAACAAAAGAAATTTGGGAGAAATAGTATGACGAAGAATTTAAAAAAGTGCTTGGGAGCTATAGCTTGCTTCCTGGTTATATCCATGTTACTTTCTGGATGTTCCGTTATATCATCTCAGAGCGGCAGTAGCGTAACAGGTAATATGGTTATACAGCTTGCTGATATACCGGAATATGCTGGAGAACCTTACGTTGTAATGAATGATAATGTACCACAATTTTCAGAGGATGATATAACAGATCAATCATTTGAAAAATATGGCGAATTAGATCATTTGAAGAGATGCGGCTTTGCAGTGGCTAGTATTGGACAAGATTTGATGCCGACTGGAAAACGGGGGACGATCGGTCAGATAAAGCCTTCAGGCTGGCAAACTGTGAAATATGATATGGTAGATGGAAAATATTTGTACAATCGCTGTCACTTAATTGGATATCAATTAACTGCTGAAAATGCCAATGAGCGTAATTTGATTACAGGAACCCGATATATGAATGTGGAAGGGATGCTGCCTTTTGAAAATATGGTAGCTGATTATATAAAAGAGACGGATAATCATGTGATGTACAGGGTGACGCCAATTTTTGAAGGGAATAACCTGGTGGCTTCCGGGATTCAGATGGAGGCATATTCTGTAGAGGATAGCGGTGACGGGATATCTTATAATGTATTTGTATATAATGTTCAGCCAGGGATAGAAATAGATTACAAAACCGGAGAAAGTAGATTAGAAAAGAGCGGTAGGAATGTTGTAACGGAACAGGCAGAGATTAGGGGAAATTCACGCTCTAAAATTTATCATTGCCCTGGTCAAGCAGCATACAATGATATGGCAGATTCAAAAAATTTGGTGGTATTTTCATCAGAGGAAGAGGCGCAAGCAGCAGGATACAGGAAAGCAAAAAGATAGGGAAAACAAACTTAAATGGAATAGTGCGAAACAATAATTTCAATAGTAATTCCTGACAGATGAATAATTTTACTGTAAAAAGGAGTGTAGAACCTTGATCATTTAACAGGCTTTACACTCCTTCAATGGTACGGGATTATTTAATTATTTGTAGCGTTTTAAAACTGCGGTGTTCATGGCGATCTGATTATTATGCATATCAAGCTCGCCAGTGATAATATCAAGCACTTTAGAAACTTCCGTATTGTGTTCCTTCTGG
>JAUNON010000044.1 GCA_030537145.1 Lachnospiraceae bacterium
GGTTGCCGCGGTGAAGGAAGCCACGGGCAGAGAGCGGCTTGCTGAGGTGAAGGAAGCCACAGGCAGAAAGCGGGCTGCTGCAGCCAGGGAAAACGGGGACAGGAAGCCGGCATCGGAAAATCTGAGAACTGTGAAAAAAAAGCGCAATGGCTGGGATCCGGTGCGGGTCTCTTTAATTTGTCTGGCAGCGGTGGCTGTAACTGCCTATATTGTGGTGGCGGTTTATTACGGCCGGCATTTCTATTCCGGATCGCAGATATATGGAATCGACTGCAGCAAGAAAACCTCCGTTCAGGTAAAGCAGGAGGTTATGGATAAGATTGGAGAGTATACGCTGACTGTGGAGGAGCGGGACGGCAAAAAGGATGTGATTACCGCAGCGCAGATCAGCCTGCAGTATCAGGATGATAAAGGAATTGAGCAGCAGCTTAAGAAGCAGCGGTGTTATATCTGGCCTGCCATGCTGCTGCTTGGCAGCTCCGGAAGCCTGGCAATTAACACTACTTATGACCGGGAGGGCATTGACCGTGTGCTGGAGCAGATGAATTGTTTCCTTCCGGGAAACATTGTGGCTCCCCAGGATGCTTACCGGGGCGATACGGAAGAAGGCTATGAGGTGGTGCCGGAGGTGATGGGCACTACTTTAAATTATGATAAAACAAAGGCAGCGATTCTGGAAGCGCTGGATCAGGGCCTGACCACGGTTTCTCTGGATGAGGCGGGCTGCTATATCGATCCGCTGGTTTATCAGAATGATCCGGAGCTGAATGCGGAGGTGGAAGAGCTGAACAGTCTTTTGACCGCCCGCATTACTTATGATTTTTCGGACCGGCAGGAGGTTGTGGATGCTTCTGTGATCAAGGAGTGGATCTGCAAGGACGAGAACGGGGATTATTACATTGATGATAATCATGTCTGGGCCTATGTGGCAGATCTGGCGGCAAAGTATGATACCTTTGGCGGAGCAAGGACGTTCTATACTAGCTTCGGCACTGCGGTAGAGCTTTACGGCGGTGATTACGGCTGGGCCATGGACCAGGATGCTACGGCCCAGATTCTAGCGGATGATGTAAAAGCCGGAAAAACAGAAACGATACAGCCTCAGTATGTTTATACTGCTATGGACCGGGGAGAAAATGATATCGGCGGAACCTATGTGGAAGTGTGCATTTCCCGACAGGAGATGTGGTGCTACCAGGACGGGGTGCTGATTGTGGATACTCCGGTGGTGACAGGCAATCCAAATAAGGACAACGCAACGCCCTCCGGCGGTGTGTGGGCCATTGATGCTAAAATGCAGGATTATGTGCTGCGGGGAGAGGGATATGAATCTCCGGTGGATTACTGGATGCCCTTTAACGGAGACGTGGGAATCCATGATATGCAGAACAGGTATTATTTTGGGGGCTCTATCTATCTGACCAATGGCTCTCATGGATGCGTCAACACACCCTATGACGCAGCGCAGACGATCTACAATATTGTATCCATCGGGACACCGGTGGTGGTTTACGAATAAGAGGAAATGGGTATGTATCAATATTTGTTTTTTGATCTGGACGGTACGCTCACCAATCCCAAGGAGGGAATTACAAAATGTGTGCAGTATGCGCTCAGAAGCTTTGGCATTGAGGAGCCGGATCTGGATAAGCTGGTGCCTTTTATCGGCCCGCCTCTGCTGGATTCCTTTATGGAATATTATGATATGACTCCGGAACAGGCCCGGCAGGCAACGGAGAAATACAGGGAGCGTTTCCGGACGATCGGGATTTTTGAGAATCAGGTCTTTCCCGGTGTGCCTGCCATGCTGGAGGGGCTGTGGCAGCAGGGCAGAAAGCTGGTCATTGCCTCTTCCAAGCCGGAGGAGTTTGTGCTTCGCATTCTGGAAAAATATGAGCTCCGCCGTTATTTCTATGAGGTGGTGGGAGCCAGTATGGATGAAAGGCGCTCCGCAAAGGCGGATGTGATACGGGAGGCCTTCCGGCGGCTGCAGATTACGGAGGAGCAGAAGGCCGGGGTGCTGATGATCGGAGACCGGAAACACGATGTGGAGGGAGCGAAGGCGTGCGGCATTGATTGTCTGGGAGCATACGTGGGCTTTGCGCTTCCGGGAGAGCTGGAGTCGGCAGGAGCGGCTTATATTGTCCATACGATAGAAGAAATGGCGCAGTTCCTGCAGAAACATTAGATAGATGGTCATTGACAGCAGAATAGTTTTTTTTGTATGATAAATGAGACAGAGTAATGTCCTGCTGAGGCCGAAGCGTTTTCCGCCGGGAACGTAAGAGCGGGAAGGGCAGATTGGCTGCGGGGCAGGAGCAAAGATCCGGTTTGAGTATGGGGCATCCGGCAGATAAGAAAAGGAAAAGGGCAGGTGTGAAGGTATGAAAGAGAAGGTATATGAATTTGATCAGATTTTTAAAGCGCTGGGCGACAAACACAGGATTCAGATACTGAATATGCTGATGGAAAGAGAAAGAAATGCTGGGGAGCTTCTGGAGGCCGTGGATGTGGTGCAGTCCACCCTGTCCCACCATATGAAGAGTCTGAGTGAATCCGGCCTGGTTGAGGTACGAAAGACGGGGAAATGGACGTACTATTCTGTTTCACAGGCTGCTGTGCAGGCGGCGCATGAATTCCTGGAACAGTATCTGAACGAAGAAGGCGGAGAAAAGAAAGCAGGTGCCGGGGAAGAACGGAAAAAGGCCGGGACTGCTGCGGTCAAAGAAAGCAGGAAGAAGGCGGATACTGCTGCGGTCAGGGAAGGCGGGAAAAAGGCGGAAACTGTCCCGGGCGAAGCGGTACAGAAGAAGGAAGCAAAGGCTAAACCGGAGAAGAATACGGTACAGAGCCATCAAAGTAAAAATTCCCAGGATATTTTTGCGTCTGCAGACGGAAAGAAGGAAAAGAAGGGCGACCGGAAGGAACATGAGGACGTGTTTGCTTCTCTGCCGGTAACGGAAAAGAGCGCAGAGAAAACAAAGGCTTCTAAGAAAAACGAAAATTCCGGAAAAAAAGAGGCTTCCAGGAAAAAAGAGGCCTCCGGGAAAAGTGAAGAAAAGAAAAAGAAGAGCAGCAAGAGCAAAAAAGAAAAAAAGAAAAAGGATAAAAAATAGAGCAGCAGACTTCTGCTGAAAGGAAGATACCATGTCAAAGAATAAGGAAATAAAGACAAACGCCATGCGCATTTTGGACAGAATGAGGATTTCCTATCAAACGATGACCTATGAATGCGAGGAGTTTGTGGATGCGCTGAAGATTGCGGATCAGTTGGGGCTTCCCTATGGGAAGGTGTATAAGACACTGGTCACGTTGGGAAGCAGCAAAAATTATTTTGTATTTGTCATTCCCATTGACCGGGAGCTGGATCTGAAAAAGGCGGCCCGTTCTGTGGGAGAAAAGTCGGTGGCCATGATTCATGTGAAGGAAATTCAGTCGGTTACAGGCTACATAAGGGGAGGCTGTACGTCTATCGGCATGAAAAAGCAGTATGTCACCAGGATCGATGAGAGCGCAAAGAACCTGGAAACCATGGTGGTCAGCGGAGGGAAGCTGGGCGTTCAGATCGAATTAAAGCCGGAGGACCTGTGCAGGGCGGCCAATGCGGAGTATGCGGATTTATTGACTGCATAGCATAGGAAAGGCTGCCGGACGAATGCGGGAAAGCAGTTCAGCCTTCAGCTAAACTGTTACGGAAACCAGCCCATTTAAAGTTCGCCTTCGGCGAAGGGGCTGGTTTCTTTTCAACCGTCACTTGTTCTTACGGGCTTTGCAGTCAGTGCAAAGCCCTGGGCTGAACTGTTACAATGCGGGAAAACATCGTCTTATATAAAATTGACAAAATCCGCCAGTTGCGCTAAGATTTACTGTATAAGTCCAGGCTCAAAGCAGAGACGGATGGACTGCTGGCAGGCCATTCCGGCTATGCTTTTGAGACGACAACAGGTATGAGGAAGCAGGGCGGTTAGCCCGAATTCCCAATAGCTGTAGGATTGCGGAAGCACAAAGTGCGGAGCAATCCGCGGACTTATATTTTTGGTGGCGCCTGCAAAGCAGGCATGGGGGTTTAGAGAAATAGAAAACCTGGAAGGAGAATTGCCATGCTCAATGATGTAGACAGAAAAGACAGAGACGACAGGCTGGAGGAGTTGGTCCGGTATTGCATGATTTCCGGTGCGATGGACCTGAACTTGTACCAGGAATATGATGTAAAGAGGGGACTTCGCGAATCAAACGGAAAGGGCGTGCTTACGGGGCTGACGGAGATTTCCGATGTGCTTGCGTATAAGACCGTAGAGGGCAGAAAGATCCCTATGGATGGCGAGCTGTATTTCCAGGGATATAATGTAAAGGAACTGATCAAAGGCTTTAAGAACCGGAGATTTAATTTTGAGGAATCCACCTATTTGCTGCTGTTTGGCGAGCTGCCCAACAAAAAGCAGTTAAGAGAATTTATTGACCTGCTGAGTCAGTACCGGGAGCTTCCCAGTAAGTTTGTAAGAGACGTGGTCATGAAAGCGCCCAGCGCCAACATCATGAACGGACTGCAGAAGAGCGTGCTGACCCTGTATTCCTATGATGACAATCCGGATGATATTTCCATCCCCAATGTATTGCGCCAATCCCTTACGCTGATCGGCGTAATGCCACTGATTTCCGTTTATGGATATCACGCATATCAGCATTATAATAATGATAAGAGCCTTGTGATCCGTTATCCGAGTCCGGAGCTGTCCACGGCTGAGAATATTCTTCGGATGCTTCGGGATGATGGGGCATATACGGAGCTGGAAGCCAGAGTGCTGGATACCTGCCTGGTGCTTCATGCAGAGCACGGCGGCGGTAATAACTCTACCTTTACCACCCATGTGGTTTCCTCCACCGGTACGGATACCTATTCGGCGGTGGCTGCTTCCCTGGGTTCTCTGAAGGGGCCTAAGCACGGCGGCGCTAATCTGAAGGTGGAAAATATGTTTGCGGATATCAAGAGCCATGTATCCAACTGGGGAGATGAAAATGCGATCCGGTCCTATTTGGAGAAAATTGTGAACAAGGAGGCATTTGACCGGAGCGGCCTGATTTACGGTATGGGACATGCAGTATATACCGTATCGGATCCCAGGGCAGTGGTGCTGAAGAAATATGCTCAAAGCCTTTCGGAAGAGAAGGGACTGCAGGAGGAATTCCAGTTGTATGAGTCTGTGGAAAGAATTGCATCCCAGCTTCTGACTTCCCATAAGCAGTTATCCAAGCCGATTTGCTGCAATGTGGACTTTTACAGCGGATTTGTATATTCCATGCTGGGAATCCCGCAGCAGCTTTATACGCCGATTTTTGCGATTTCCAGAATTTCCGGCTGGTGCGCTCATCGGATGGAGGAGCTGGTCAATGCCGGAAAGATTATCCGTCCTGCTTATAAGTATGTGGGCCATCATAAGGCATACCGCAGACTGGAGGACCGGACATAAAGCAAGAAAAGAAAAATTGTGAGGGTATGCATTCACGAAAGGCTGCGCCCGCCGCAAAATCGAAAAGCAGCAGGAGATTTTGCGGCAGCGGCGGGACTTTTGGAGGGCATACCTTCATTTTTTTATTTTTTCTCTTGTTTGAAGCTTTGGGGACGAGTATCATAAAAGAAGATAGGAAAAGCGGCATCGCTGAATAATGAGATAGAAAGGATGCAAGTATGATAAAGGGACAGGAAGATTTTGTCAGCCTGAGAAATGTAACGAAGGTATATCAGATGGGAGAGGTTTCTATTCGGGCGGTGGACGGCATAACTATGAATATCACAAAGGGTGAATTTGCGGTGGTGGTGGGGCCAAGCGGTGCCGGAAAAACTACGGTGCTGAATATTCTGGGCGGTATGGATACGGCTTCCTCCGGCGAGGTTTGGGTGGACGGATCGAATATTGCCAGGTACAGTACGAGAAAGCTGACGGGATACCGCAGGGATGATATCGGATTTGTGTTTCAGTTTTATAATCTGATCCCGAATCTGACCGCACTGGAAAATGTGGAGCTGGCGCTGCAGATCTGCAAAAATCCGCTGGATGCAAAAAGCGTGCTGGAGGAGGTGGGTCTGGGAGAACGGCTGAAGAACTTTCCGGCGCAGCTTTCCGGCGGCGAGCAGCAGCGGGTCTCCATCGCCCGGGCGCTGGCAAAAAATCCAAAGCTTCTGCTGTGTGATGAGCCTACCGGTGCGTTGGATTATCAGACCGGAAAAGCGATTCTGAAGCTCTTGCAGGATATGTGCCGGAAAAAAGGCATGACAGTAATCGTGATTACCCACAATTCGGCCATTACTCCCATGGCGGACCGGGTAATTAAGATAAAAAACGGAAGAGTGTCGGATATGCAGATCAACCCCAGTCCAATTTCAGTGGAAACGATAGAGTGGTGAGTGTGTGAGAAAGAAAAAAGCATTAAAAAAAGATTTTTATATGGAAATAAGAAAAACGCTGAACCGTTTTTTGTCCATATTTTTTATTGTGGCTATGGGAGTGGCCTTTTATTCCGGAATCCAGTCCTCTGCCCCGGATATGCGCGCTACCGGTGATGCTTACTATGACGGCACGAATCTGATGGATATCCGGGTGGTAGGAACCATGGGGCTGACAGAACGTGACCTGGAGGCGCTGGAGGCAGTAAAAGGAGTGGAGCGTGCAGAACCCGGCTATATGACGGATATACTGACCGGAGAAGGCGAGAATCAGCGTGTGCTTCATGTGGAGGCATTTCAGGATACTTTGAATCAGGTGGTCGTAACGGAAGGAAGGCTTCCCCAAAAGAGCGGAGAATGCTTCCTGGACGGAGATTTCATGGATAAGGCCGGATATCAGTTGGGAGATAGGATTGAATTGATTCCGGAAGAAGATGGGTCTCTGCTAAAGACCGCTGTTTATACGATTACAGGAAGAGGTAACAGCCCGGCCTATTTGTCCTATAACCGGGGGAGCACTTCGCTGGGTAACGGGGAGGTATCCGGGTTTATGTATATCCTGCCGGAGGATTTTGACAGCGAGGTATATACGGTGGCCTATCTGACGGTGGAGGGTGCAAGGGAGCTGACTGCTTATACCCGGGAATATAATGATCTGGTTGCGCAGGTGCTGGAGCGTGTGGAGGAGATTCAGGATGTGCGCTGTGACGCACGTTACCAGGAGGTAAGACAGGAAGCGGATGAGAAGCTGGAGGATTACCGGCAGCAGCTAGTGGATGGTCAGGCAGAGCTTGAGCAGGCCAGAGCAGATCTGGAATCCGGAAAGGCGGAGGCAGAATCGGAGCTGGAAAATGCCAGGCAGGAGCTGGAATCCGGGCGGGCCGAGCTGGAGGACGGAAAGCAGCAGCTTGCCGCATCCCGCCGGGATCTGAGAGATGCCAGGGCTCAGGTGGAGGACGGAGAAAGCCAGCTTGCTGACCAGGAGGCACAGCTTGCCAGCGGACGGCAGCAGCTTGCCGCCGGAGAAACCAGCATCGCTTCCGCAGAAAGTGAATTGAGGCAGCGGCAGGCGCAGTACGACGCAGCTGCACCGGAGGCGAGAAGCAGGCTGGAAACGGGTCAGTCGGAGCTGGATGCGGCCAGGGAACAGTTAAACAGCGGTCAGGCGGAGCTGGATGCCCGCAGCAGTGAGCTGGCTGCGGCAGAGCAGGCCAGCAGTGAGGCGGCAGAAACGCTGGAATCCTCCAGACAGGAGTATCAGGCCGGAAGTGCGGCCCTGGAAGAGGCGGAGACTGCCTATGCCTCTCAGCGGGCGGAGCTGGATGCTGCCTGGACACAGTACAATACAGGCTATGCGGCATATCAGGAGCAGAGGCAGGCGTATGACAACAGTGCGGAAACGCTGAATGCGATGGAGGCAGAGTACACTGCAGCCCTGAATCAGGCCGGAGAGAGCCAGAATACGATCGAGACGCTGACGGCGGAAAATGAAGGGCTGCAGAGCCAGATCGCTTCTCTTGAGGCCTCTCTTGGAGGTCTGCAGGGAGAGATCGCCGGCCTGGAGGGTCAGATTGCGGAAGCGAACGCCAGGCTGGAAGGGCTGGAGGACGGAGATGAGAAAAATCAGTTAATGGAATATATTTCCGGCCTGGAGGGTCAGAAGGCGGAAAAGGTCAGCCAGAGAGACAGTGTTTCTGCGTCTGTATCCGGCTGCAATGAGCAGATCGCTGCAAATAACGGCTCGCTGGATGCGGCCCGGGCAGTGTTGGAGGCTGCCAACGCTGCAGTGTCCGGTCTGGAAGCGTTCATTAGCCAGCTTTCGGCGGCTCTGGAGAGCCAGCGTCCGCAGCTTGAGGCGGCAGAGGCTCAGTTGGCGGCCACAAAGACGGAGCTGGATACGAATACGGCGGCGCTGGATGCAGCCCGGGAGCAGTTGGACGGACAAAAGACAGAGCTGGATGCGGCTGCCGCAATGATCTCGGAAGGCGAGGCACAACTGGCTCAGTCCCAGAGTGCGATTGAATCCGGCCGCTCCCAGCTTGCCCAGAGCCAGGAGGCCCTGGAATCCGGACGGCAGGAGCTGGAAAGAAACCAGGCGGAAATCGATGCGGGCTATCAGCAGCTTGCAGAAGGAAGCGCCCAGCTTCAGCAGGGCTGGGATCAGCTTAACAGCAGCAGGCAGCAGTTGGAGGCATCCCGTTCCCAGCTTGCCGGCGGGGAAAGCCTGCTGGAACAGGGAAGGCAGACCCTGGAGGATTCCAGAACCCGGATCCGGGAAGGGGAGCAGGAGATCGAAAATGCCCGCAGCGAGATCGATGAGAATGAAAGGACGATCCGGAACGGCTGGGAAGATTATGAGGATGGAAAGCAAGAAGCGCAGGAGGAGATTGCAGACGGCGAGCAGAAGATTCTGGATGCGGAGGAAGAGCTGAAGGATGCCGGGAAAAAGCTGGAGGATGCTCAGAAAACGGTGGATGAGCTGGAAACTCCCAAATGGTACGTTACGGACCGCAGCGGCCTGACGGAGTATAGCGGGTATGGAGAAAATGCGGAGCGGATGACCAATATCGGCAGAGTATTTCCGGTATTGTTCTTTCTGGTGGCAGCGCTCATCAGCCTGACCACCATGACCCGTATGGTTGAAGAGGAACGGGTGCAGACCGGTACGCTTAAGGCGCTGGGCTACGGTAAACGGGATATTGCGGCGAAATATTTGAAATATGCGCTGTATGCCACCCTGGGCGGCGGAATAACAGGTATTCTGATCGGTGAAAAGATTCTGCCGTATGTTATTATTTACGCTTATGGAATGATGTATAATCATATGCCGGAGATCGTGATTCCGTATCAGTGGAGCTATGGCCTGATTGCCATAGGGGTTGCTCTGGTCTGCACGCTAGGAGCCGCCTATTCCGCCAGCAGCCGGGCGCTGAAGGATACGCCGGCAAAGCTGATGCGTCCCCAGGCTCCCAGAGAGGGAAAGCGGGTATGGCTGGAATATCTGCCGTTTCTCTGGAAGCGGCTGAGCTTTACCTGGAAGTCTACGGTGCGCAATCTGTTCCGCTACAAAAAGCGGTTTTGGATGACTGTAATCGGGATCAGCGGCTGTATGGGGCTGATGGTGGTAGGCTTCGGTTTAAGCGATTCGATTATGGATATTGCGAAGATCCAGTACAGTCAGCTACAGTACCATGACATGATGGTCATTGAGAATCCGGATGCGGAGGATGAAAAAAGGGAGGAGCTGTATGAATATCTGGATCAGGATGCTCAGACGGAGGCCTGGAAACGGCTGTATGCCAAGAAGGTTACGGTCAGAACGGAGGAAAAGACACTGACGCCTTATCTGTATGTGCCCGAGGATAAAAGGAATCTGGAGGATTTTATGATATTCCGGGACAGAAACAGCAAGGAAGAATATGAGCTGACGGATGAGGGGGCTATCATTACGGAAAAGCTGGCGTCTATGCTGGGGCTGAAGCCGGGAGACTCCATTACGATGGAGGATGATGACGCAGGAGAGATTCAGATTCCGATCACGCAGGTGACGGAGAATTATCTGTACCACTACATTTACCTGACACCGGCCTGCTATGAAAGATTTTTTAAAGATCCGGTGGAATTTAACAGTATTCTGGTGAATACGGTTACCCAGGATCAGGCGGAGATCCAGGAGCTGGGCGGAAGAATCCTGCAGCTTGACGGTGCCTTGAATGTAACGTATACGGGTACTATAGAGAATCAGTTGGAGGATATGCTGAGCTCTCTGGATATCATCGTCGCTGTGCTGGTTATTTCTGCGGGAATGCTGGCTTTTGTGGTGCTGTACAACCTGAATAATATCAACATCAATGAGCGGAAGCGGGAGCTGGCTACTATTAAGGTGCTGGGCTTTTATGATGCAGAGGTGGACGCATATGTATACCGGGAGAATATTCTTCTGACGGTGATCGGAGCCGCAGCGGGGGTGGCGCTTGGCATTCTTCTTCACCGGTTTATTATTACCACGGTAGAGGTGGATGCGTGCATGTTCGGGCGGAATATTAATACGATCAGTTTCGTTTACAGTGTGCTTCTTACCTTCCTTTTTTCGATGACGGTCAATGGAGTGATGCACTTCAAACTGAAGAAGATTGATATGATTGAATCCCTGAAAAGCGTGGAATAAATAGTAGACGAAATTGCCGCCGGCGTGGTATGATAATACATAGAAAGTGATAGCAGATATGATACGGCAGCCGTGAAGAAAGCGACGCGGCTGCGGGATTCAGAAAGGAGCATACGATGTTAGAGGAATTGAAAAAGCAGGTCTATGAGGCCAATATGGAGCTGCCGAAAAGAGGGCTGATTACTTATACCTGGGGAAATGTCAGCGGTATTGATCGGGAAAGCGGCTATTTCGTGATCAAACCCAGCGGTGTAGATTATGATGCTCTGACTCCGGATGATATGGTCGTGATGGATCTGGAGGGAAACAAGATTGAGGGAAGATACAATCCTTCGGTGGATACGCCCACGCATATTGAATTATTCAAGGCTTTTAAGGAAATCGGCGGCGTAGTACATACGCATTCTCCCTGGGCTGCAGCCTGGGCACAGGCAGAGCGGGGAATTCCCTGCTACGGGACCACGCAGGCGGACTATTTTTACGGTGAGGTTCCCTGCTGCCGTATTCTGACACCGGAAGAGGTGGAGGAGAATTATGAAAAGAATCAGGGCCTGGCTATTGTAGAGACCTTCCGGGGCATTGATCCTATGCATTATCCCGGTGTAGTATGTTCCCATCACGGTCCCTTTACCTGGGGAAAGGATGCCGCACAGGCAGTCCATAATGCAGTTGTGCTGGAGGAGGTAGCCAGAATGTCCGCACTTACCGAGCTGATTAATCCCAAGGTAAGCCCGGCGCCTCAGTATATGCTGGATAAGCATTTTCTCAGAAAGCACGGAAAGAATGCCTACTACGGGCAGGGAAAAGCAGAATAGTAATCCGGACGGGCAGATACCCGCCTGATATCCGGATGCGATATTTATTATTATGAAAAGGAAAGGAAAGAAGTATGAACACACTGGAATTACAGAAAACAGCGAACGAAATTCGCAAAAGCATTGTCACTGCAGTGCACAGTGCAAAAGCCGGTCATCCCGGCGGATCTCTGTCAGCGGCAGATGTATTTACGTACCTGTATTTTGAAGAGATGAATATTGATCCGAAGAACCCGGATAAGCCGGACAGAGACCGTTTCGTTTTATCTAAGGGGCATACCGCTCCGGGCTATTATTCTGCACTGGCGCACAGAGGATTTTTCCCGGTAGAGGATCTGCCTACTCTGCGTCACATCGGCTCCCATCTGCAGGGTCATCCCTGTATGCAGCATACGCCGGGCGTTGATATGTCATCCGGATCTCTGGGGCAGGGAATTTCTGTGGCAGTGGGTATGGCGCTTTCCGCAAAACTGAGCAATGCGGACTACCGGGTCTATACGCTGCTGGGAGACGGAGAGATTCAGGAAGGCCAGGTTTGGGAGGCATCCATGTTTGCAGGCCACAGAAAGCTGGACAATCTGTGTGTGATCGTAGATAACAACGGACTGCAGATCGATGGAAATGTTGCGGACGTTTGCTCTCCATATCCCATTGACAAGAAGTTTGAAGCGTTTAATTTCCATGTGATCAATGTTGCGGACGGCAATGACATGGATCAGCTCCGGGCGGCATTTGAAGAGGCAAGGACCGTAAAGGGCATGCCCACGGCGATCATTATGAAAACAGTAAAAGGAAAAGGCGTTTCCTTCATGGAAAACCAGGCATCCTGGCATGGCACTGCGCCGAATGATGAACAGTATGCCGTTGCAATGGCAGATTTAGAGAAAGTGGGGGAAGCATTATGTCAGAAGTAAAGAAGATCGCTACGAGAGAAAGCTATGGTAAGGCACTGGCTGAGCTGGGGGCCGAGAAGGAAAATCTGGTAGTTCTGGATGCCGATCTGGCAGGCGCTACCAAGACCGGCGTGTTTAAGAAAGCATTCCCGGAGAGACATATTGACTGCGGTATCGCGGAGTCCAACATGATGGGCATCGCAGCCGGACTGGCTACCACAGGAAAGGTTCCTTTTGCCAGCACCTTTGCTATGTTTGCCGCAGGAAGAGCATTTGAACAGGTACGAAACTCCATCGGATATCCGCACCTGAATGTAAAGATCGGCGCTACCCATGCGGGAATCTCTGTAGGAGAGGACGGCGCTACCCATCAGTGCAACGAGGATCTGGCTCTGATGAGAACCATCCCCGGCATGGTGGTGATCAATCCTTCCGATGATATTGAGGCAAGAGCTGCCGTAAGAGCGGCTTATGAGTATGTGGGACCGGTTTATCTGCGCTTCGGCCGTCTGGCGGTTCCGGTAATCAACGATAATCCGGATTACAAATTTGAGATCGGAAAGGGCGTGCTGTTAAGAGAGGGCACGGATGTGACCATCGTAGCTACCGGACTCTGCGTAAACAGTGCACTGGAAGCGGCAGAAAAGCTGGCGGCAGAAGGCGTTTCTGCTGAAGTGATCAACATTCACACCATTAAGCCGCTGGATGAAGAATTGATCGTGTCATCCGCAAAAAAGACCGGTAAGGTAGTGACCGTAGAAGAGCATTCCATCATCGGCGGTCTGGGCGGAGCAGTCTGCGAGGCTCTTTCGAAGTCAGCTCCCACCCCGGTACTGCGTATCGGCGTAAAGGATACCTTTGGAGAATCCGGCCCGGCAGCAGCGCTGCTGACCAAGTACCAGTTGGACGGCGATGGCGTATATGCGCAGGTAAAGGAGTGGCTGTAAAGCCTGTAAGAACAAGTAACGATTGAAAAGAAACCGCTGTAAGAGGCAAAGGAGAAGGTTTTCCGATGCCGTCTTACAGCGGTTTTTCTATATCCTGTCTATCTGTATTCCGCCTATGCTTCGCCGTTGGCAACCACCGGCGTAGGTCTGTCGGTGTCGAATACCTGAGATGCCAGGAACATGTTATCCAGCACAGTGGTCAGCCCCTGGCTGGACTGGTAGAGCTGGTAGCCGTCCAGATCAATCCGGCCCTGCCGGACGTAGCTGTCGGTAATCTGCACCCAATAAGGCTGGGAGCTGTCCACGTTGCAGAAGAAATGATAGCCTGCGCTGTTAAAATAGGCATATTTTTCATTATCGCTGGAATAGCCGGTCCAGTCTCCGAGATCATTGCCGTGGGCAAAGATGATCGTGTCCACCGGGCCCACAATGTTCTGCACGGTGTTGACCCATTTCTCATTATCCGTTTTTAGCTGATCCGCGGTTTTATTGGTGACGCTTAAATGTCCCCAGGTGTGGCTGGCGAATTCCCAGCCTTCTTCCTTCAGAGCGTCTGCAATCTTGACGGCTTCGGCTACATCCGCATCAAAGTCAAAATCGGGATGCTCCTCCAGCCATTTGGCCTGATCCGACATGAGATTGGCTTTATCCCGGTAGTCTGTATCGGTACGGTAGCCAAAGACTCCGTTATATCCGGTGAGGGCGATCAGTCCGCGGGCTCCCTTGTAGGCACCGTCCGGATGCTCCTTCAGAAACGTATTCAGACGGGGAACCACATCAAAATCACCGACCTCCTCGGTGCCGTCTGTTTTTACATAATGGCACTTTACATCTCCGTTTTCATCCAGGACCAGCTTGTCAGGATAGCTGGCGGCTTCATAGGAATGGTAGTAGCTTAAGTCATCCACAGAGAGCACCACCGCTTTTTTATTCGGCGGAAGCATAAGCTGGGTGTTGGGCTCAAAATGAACCGTTCCGTTTTCATCGGTGGTTTCCACCACCAGATCCCGCAGCCGTACAAACACGTAACCATTGTCATACATCTGCTGCGTGATCTTGTCAAATTCTTCCACCGTGGTCATCCAGGCATTCATTCCGTCAACGGCGCTCTGGCCTAATACGGAAACGTTGAAGGCGGCAGAGGTGTCATTGATCAGCGAATGATAGAAAATGTGGGGGACCGTATTTACATCCACTGCCACGCAGGAATCCTTTGCGGTCTGATATTCGCTGATTGCCTGTGTAACGGCAGTCATAGCTTCATAATCCGGAATGGTTTTCAGAAGCTCCATGGCCCCGTCATAGTCATAGCCCTTTGCCAAAAGGTCTGCCTGTGCCAGGATCTGTTCTGTATCGGAGGAAGCGGACTGATCCTTTGTTTCGGCTTCCGTCTCCCCTGTGACGGAAGCAGCCTCCGTACTGTCTCCGCTGCCGGAAGGCTGCAGGGCTTCTTCTGTTCCGGTATCGCCGGAGCCTTCCGTTCCAATGATAATATCCGGCTGACCTGTCCCGGATGGATTTCCGGTCTGGACGGTTCCGGAATTGCCGGAGCCTGCAGACAGGCTGTCCTTTTTCAGGACCAACTGGTAAAACAAAAATACTGCAGCGGCAAGGAGCAGAAGAAGGACGGCAAAAAATGCCAGCTTCATATTCCGCTCTCTGCGCCTCCGCTTCTGCCTTCGGATTCTCCGTTCTTCAGCGGCACGCTGATAGTCCAGATCATCATCATAATTTTCGTTCATTCGTATACTCCCCCTTATTCTTGTGTAAATTGCAGATGCCGGTCTGCTTCGGCCCGCACCGTGCCTGGCAGGGCCATTCTTTTTTCAGTCTAGCATACTCGGAAAGAAACGGCAATGGACTTTCGAAATTTAAGAAAATCTTAAAGGAGTAAGGGAAAATATTGTGTACACTAAGAGAGAGTAAAAGTGTACGAAGGGGAGAGAGGAAATGATTAAAATACTGATCGTAGAGGATGATGAACCCATCGCAAATCTGATCCGAATGAACCTGGTGAAGGCGGGGTATCAGTGTGAGACTGCCATGGACGGGGAGGAAGCGGCCGACAAAATTGAGGCCGGGTCCTTCGATCTGATCCTGCTGGATATTATGCTGCCTAAGCTGAATGGATATGAGGTATTGGAATATGCCAGGGCAGTGAATATCCCGGTCATTTTCTTAAGCGCCATGGGTGAGGTGCAGCAGAAGGTGAAGGGACTGAAGCTGGGAGCAGAGGACTACATTACGAAGCCGTTTGAGATCGCCGAGCTGCTGGCCCGGGTAGAGACGGTGCTGCGCAGATATCAGAAAACAGAACGGAAGCTGCAGCTTTTGAATATTGAGATTGACACGGATTCCCATACGGTGCTTCAGGATGGACGAACGGTGGAGCTGACGAATAAGGAATATGACCTGCTGCTTCTGTTTTTCCGGAACAAAAACAGGGCTCTGTACCGGGAGACCATTTATGAGAGCGTATGGGGCGGGGAATACAGCGGGACCGGAAGAACGGTGGACCTGCACGTGCAGCGTCTGAAAAAGAAGCTTGGGCTGGAGGAACATATTGTGGCGATTTACAAGGTGGGATACCGCCTGGTGGTTTAGCGGCAGGCCGCCGTGCCTCAATGGAGGATACATAACCGGGAGAAGCGGGTTATCCGCAGGAGGAGCATATGAAGTTATCCTGGAAATTGTTTTTTATTACAACCCCGATTTTCATTCTGTTTCTGACGGTTTTTGGATCATGGATGCTGCAGGAGAGCTTTCAGGAAAGTCTGAATCAGGAGGTAGAGCGCTGCATGGTGGAGAATCAGATGTTCCAGAATTCGTATGAGCTGACGTTCCACAGCCTGTCTGAGCAGCAGCGGGAGCAGACCTCTGTGCAGCGGGTGGTGGAGAGCTTTTATAAGAAGCAGAAAAACGGCGGCAATGCCCGGATTTACAGCCTGAGGGGGGAGGTGCTGTATCAGCAGAACAGCCTGCAGGTAGCCAACAGGATCCGGGAGGCTCTGGATGAGGAGAACAATGTGGGTTATGAGATCGTAAGGCAGCAGGATCATGTTTATGTGGTGGTGCTGGCCAGAAGCAGCTTTGACGTTTTTGTTGAAACCATCAGAAATATTACTGCGGTTTTTGAAAACAGAACTGCCATGTATTTCAGATATCGGACGGCGGCGCTGGCAGTGACGATTCTGACAGGCGGGCTGATTCTTCTGGTGCTGTTTTTGGTAATGAGAAATATGGAAAAGCTTTCCAGCGCCACAAGGCAGTTTGCGATGGGACAGTATGACACCCGGGTAGTGATTCGAAGCAGCGATGAGATCGGAAGGCTGGCAGAGGATTTTAACTGGATGGCGGATGCCATGAAGGTTCAGATGGAAAGGCTTGAGGGGGAGGCCCGCAGGCAGGAGGAGTTTACGGCAGCGTTTGCCCATGAATTAAAGACACCGCTGACCTCCATTATCGGATATGCGGATACGATCCGTCAGATGGAGCTGACCCAGGAGGAGACGGATATGTGTGCGGATTATATTTACCGGCAGGGGAAACGGCTGCAGTCCCTGTCTTATAAGCTGCTGGATATGACCATGACGGACCGCCGCGATTTTGATTACCGTCCTCTTTCTGCTCCGGAATTTTTAGAAGAGATCGAAAAAACAGTGAGGAAGGCCCTGGAAGAAAAACAGCTTGTGCTGGAGCTTCAGGCGGAGAAGGGAATGATTTACGGAGATCAGGAGCTGCTTTCCTCCGTATTTATCAATCTGATTGACAATGCCAGAAAGGCTTCTGCTCCGGGCGGGATCATACGGGTGACAGGAGCTGCCGCACCCGGCGGATATTTTATTGTTGTGGAGGATCAGGGGGAAGGAATCCCGAAGGAGGAGGTCTCCAAGATTACAGAAGCTTTTTATATGGTGGACAAATCCCGTTCCAGAAAGGAAGGCGGAGCCGGGCTTGGACTTGCATTATGCCGGAAAATACTGGAGCTGCATGGAGCCGGATGGAAGATTGAAAGTGCTGTGGGAAAAGGGACGAAGGTGACGGTACAGTTCGGCGTGTGGGAGAACAGCGGAAGCAGGGCCCGCAGGAACCGAAGGGAAAGAAAGCGCAGCAGATAGGGAAAATGCTTTACGGGCATCAAGAAAAGAGAAGAAGGACGGAAAACAGGAGGAGAGCAGGGTGAGAAAGAAAAAGCAAAGATACATCCTTGGATATGTTGTGGGGGCGGCCGGACTGGCGGCAGTGACAGCGATCGCCTGGTTTGTGCCGGACTGGTATGCCGGGTGGCAGGAACAGTATCTGATGGAAAATGTAACCGTTTCCTCCCGGGGGGAGATTCAGTTCCTGGATACAAATTCTCTGGATGTCATCAGCCGCCTGAAGCTAATGGAGGAAGAGGAGCTTCTGGAGTGGGAGTGGATGCAATATGATGGTGTTTATTTGGATGTCAGGAATAAGGTAAACGAGTGCTGTGCAACGGCAGAGAATTGGCAACGGCATGGCTTGCTGCCTGATTTTACGAAGGATGTTATTAAGGAAGATTCTCTGATTTATTTCCGTACCTTCGTGGGTATGAGCCAGGAAAATATGATACCTTTTTTGGCATGCCGCTTTGAGGACGGAAGCGATCTGGTAACGATTGTTGCGGATGCAGAAAAGGATATGATCTATTATATTTCTGTAAGCGGTTATCAGACAGAAGAATATATGGCGCAATGTCTTGGATATGAAAATATGGAGAGCCTGCGTCAGGCTGTGAATTCAGATATTTATTGGACCGGGAAGGAAGAGGCTGCAGCTTATGATTTTGCGGGAATCTGCGGTGCAGAATCTGCTTCTGTCAAAATAGGAGACGGAAATCTGGATCTGGATGCTGTGCTGAACTTCGATTCCTTTGAAGGGCATGCCTACCGCCGGATGGTTTATACGGACAGGGGAGATGGAAGCTATGGGTTTCGGATCTATTTTGGAAGGAACGAGGAAATCCTTCCTATGCTGGTCAGTGAGACGATGGCTTTTAGCGGGTTTGTGGAAGCAGATGCATGGCTGGAGGGGTGGCTGAAAACCCGAATCGTGCAGGAGGAGGAATACAAGAAATCTTCAAATGCCTTTGCGGAAGAATGATTCTGTTCAGGCTGGAATGGTATGCCTGCTGAAAATCTGCAAAATGATACAATTTGGATACACTTTTGTGCATAATCGGATACATAAAAGTTTTATGATCCTAGCAGAAGGGGCAGCAGGGAGAAAAACGGCCCAGGCCCGGGAAGAATAGGTGAAAGGTCTGAAAAATTTTTAATAAAAATTTAAGAAAATCCGGAAACTTTTTGCCTGCCGGAAGCGTCTAATTATAAGAGCGGTAAAATTATGGAAGGCATACCGGGAAAGAACGGAAACAGGGTCTGAAATAATGTGGAAATCTTATGGGGAATGAAAGGGTAGAGAATGAAAACTTTGGGAGATATGGAAACGGTCCTGCGAAGCAGAGGAGTGCTGAAAGCAGTGACCGGAAGAGAAAAATCAGAAGAAAAGCAGGTATCATGGCTGACCTGTGATTCAAGGAACGTGAAGGAGGGAACCCTGTTTATCTGTAAGGGAGCTGCCTTTCGGAAGGAATATCTGCAGCAGGCGGTGCGGCAGGGATGCATTGCATACGTGGGAGAACAGATCGTGGAAACAGAACCGGAGGTTACGGGACTGATCGTGAATGATATCCGCAAGGCAATGGCGATCCTTTCCGCTGCATTTTTTGGCTACCGGCCGGGCCGTCCCCTATTGACCGGCATTACCGGCACCAAGGGCAAAACGACTACAGCCTGGTATTTAAAGGCGATGCTGGATACGTGGGAGCGGGAGCAGGAGCATCCGGAGACAGGGCTGATTTCCACAGTGGAGAATTATGACGGAAAGCACCGGGAGGATGCGGTGATGACGACACCGGAAGCGCCTACGATTCATGAATTTCTGGCAAATGCAGTGGACTCCGGTATCCGCTACGCTACCATGGAGGTTTCCAGCCAGGCGCTGAAGTATAAGCGGGTAAAGGAGCTGCAGTTCCAGGTGGGGATCTTCCTGAATATATCAGAGGATCATATCAGTCCTCAGGAGCACGAAGATTTTGAAGATTATTTCAGCTCCAAGCTGTCTATGTTCCGGCAGACACAGACCGCCTGCGTAAATCTGGATGCGGATTATTCCGACCGTATTTTAAAAGCAGCCAGAAAGGCGGAACGGGTGATTACGTTCGGCAGGCATCCCCAAGCGGATCTGCGGTGCAGCCAGATCTGCATGGATGGCGGGGGGATTTCTTTTCAGGTAACCTGCGACCGGTTTACGGAGCGCTTTTCTCTGGGAATGAAGGGGAGCTTCAATATAGAAAACGCTATGGCAGCCATTGCGGCAGCTTATGTTTACGGAGTGCCGGTTTCCTGTATGAAAAAGGCCTTGCAGCAGACAAAAGTGCCGGGACGTATGGAAAATTTTGTCAGCAGGAACGGAAAAATCTGCAGTATTGTAGATTTTGCTCATAACAGACTGAGCTTTGAAAAGCTGTTTGACGCAGTATATCAGGAATACGGCGCCTATAAAAGGATTATTACCGTGTTTGGCTGTCCGGGGGGAAAGGCGCTGAACCGGAGACGGGAGCTGGGACTGATCGCCGGACTGTTTTCAGATTATGTCTATATTACATCGGATGATCCGGGAATGGAGTGCCCGGAAAAAATCGGAGAGGAAGTACGCAGCTATGTGGAAATGACCGGATGTCCCTGCCGCCTTATTGAGGAGCGGCAGGAAGCCGTGGGACAGGCAGTGCGCATGGCAGCAGGTAATCTGGAAAAAACCCTGATTCTGGTTCTTGGAAGGGGAAGCGAAAAGTACCAGAACATTGGAGGAAAGGCGCTGCGTTACCCGACAGATGCATTTCTGGTGGAGCAGGCTATGGAGGAGTATGATACATATACATTTTGTAAGGTATCCGGAGCGGGACAGTAAGACGGGCCTTCAGTGGGAGACCGATTTTCGGGGGGAGCATATGTTATAGAAAATGGGTACGGGTCTGCCGCCCTGCCGGGAAAGTCTGCCGGGTGTCTCCGGCGTTTTATGCGGAGGCAGCGGAAGGGGACAGACGAAACAGAAAGGAAAGCATGAACAGTGAAAAACTGGAGAATCTGCTGAATCTGGCTTTGGACGCTACGGATGAGGAGCGGGAAAAGTCGCTGAATCTGGAGGTGGGATATAGCAGAGAAGAGCGGGAATGGGAACTGATTATCCGGTATGACCAGGAGGCGGCGACCGGACGGAAGGAGCTGGAGACGGTGGTTCCGCTGTCCTTTGGGTACGGAATCATCCGCGTACCGGAGTCACAGATCGAGGCCTTGGCTGCTCTTCCCGAAGTAGAGTATATTGAAAAACCAAAGAGGCTGTTTTTCGCCGTAAACCGGGGAAAAGCAGCCTCTTGTTTTTCCGGGCTGCCGGAAGTCCGCAGGAAAGAGGAAACGGCGGCCAGTCCGGCAGGTGGTTTTTTGAATGCGGGAACATCAGAAGGATCCGGCAGCCGGGCTTTGGAGGGGGAGGGGATTATTACTGCGGTAATCGATTCCGGTGTGGATTATTTTCATCCGGATTTCCGCAACGAGGACGGCAGCACCCGGATTTTGAGCCTGTGGGATCAGACGGTATCTGCCGGGCCGCCTCCTGCCGGTTTCCGCCAGGGAACAGAATTCACCCGGGAGGAAATCAATCGGGCACTTACATCCGGGAGCCGGATGGCGGGCTACGGTATTGTTCCAAGTACGGACCGCAGCGGTCATGGCACGCAGGTGCTTGGGATTCTTGCAGGAAACGGAAATGCCTCCGGAGGACTTTTTACGGGCGGAGCGCCAAAGAGCGACATCCTGGTAGTGAAAATGGGAATGCCGGGGGAGCAGGATTTTCCAAGTACTACTCAGTTGATGCAGGCGGTGGAATATACGGTGCGCAAGGCAGCAGAATATCAGAAGCCGGTGGCTATAAATTTGAGCTTCGGCAACGTATATGGTTCCCATGCGGGCACTGCTCTGGTGGAAACGTACCTGAATGCCATGGCAGGGAAATGGAAGAATGTGATTGTGGCAGGAGCAGGGAATGAAGGGGTAGGAAAGGGGCATACCTCCGGACGGCTGACAGAGGCGGAAGGCCGGACGATAGAGCTGGCCGTATCCGAATTTGAGACGACATTGAATCTGCAGCTTTGGAAACGGTACGGAGATGAATTCGATGTAACACTGGTGCATCCCGGCGGCCGGCGGATTACGCTTCCGCCGCTGTCAGCCATCGCTCCCGGGCAAAGCGGCGCAGGCATACAGCGCTACCGTCTTGGAGGTACGGAGCTGCTGGTTTATTACGGTGTTCCGGTACCGTACAGTGCGGATCAGGAAATTTATCTGGATTTTCTTCCGGCAGAAGCCTATCTGGATCCCGGGATCTGGAGGATCGAGCTGCTTCCCAGGAAAATTATCTGGGGGGAGTTCGATATGTGGCTGCCGGGAGCGGAGGTCCTAAATCCGCGCACCGGCTTCCTGCGCCCGTCGCCGGAAGTAACCCTGACCATTCCCTCTACAGCAGAAAAGGTGATTACTGTGGGAGCCTATGATTCCGAGACCATGACCTATGCAGTCTTTTCCGGCCGGGGCTATACCCGTTATCCGGAGAAAATAAAGCCGGACCTGGCAGCTCCGGGGGTGGGCATTACTACTGCGGCAGTAGGAGGCGGCTATGCCTCCGCTACTGGCACCTCCTTTGCTGCGCCCTTTGTCACAGCAGCGGCGGCGCTGCTGATGCAGTGGGGCATCTGGGCCGGGAACGACCCTTATCTGTACGGGGAAAAAGTAAAAGCCTATCTGATCAAGGGTGCGAGACGGCTTCCGGGATTTCCCCAGTGGCCGAATCCGCAGTTGGGATGGGGGGTACTGTGCGTGAGGGACTCACTTACTATGTAGGACCGAAGTAGGTGCAGACTGCTGTGCGCAGGATTCATTTTGTGCAGGGCAGTACGAAAGCATACAAAAAATGTATGAAAGAATACAGAAGAAGAAAGAAAATTACTGTTTTCATAGCAAGGCACACATGATAAAATAAAAATCGAAGAAAAAAATTTGACGGTGCAAAAGAATGTTTGGATTTGGGACAATCGAGGATTTGTATGAGTGATTGCCATGAATGAGGTAGTGGATGAGGCTTCAGGAATGCGAATGCCTACAGTAGACGAAATTTTTGAATCCGGTTTATCCGGAAGAGGGAGGTATATGCGTAATGAAATCTGAAAAAGAAAAAGCGGAACGCATGCGTACCAAATCTGAGGAGAAAACTTTGGACTCACTGAGTCCAAAATCAAACTTGACAATGGTTTCCTATCAGGAAACAGATGACATATACATTGATACATGTGAAATCGTAGAAAGTGCTCAGCGCATTGCTTATTCAGCAGTTGATACGATTTTGGTACAACGAAATTGGTTGTTGGGAAAGAGAATTGCTCTCGATTGCCTGGATGAAGACGGAAAAGCGGATTATGGCAAGAAGACTATAAAAAAACTGTCTTCCGGGCTCAAGGAAAAATATGGAAAAGGCTTTGATTTTAGCAGTCTGTACAAATATGTGAAGTTCTATCAGACATTTCCGAAGATTTTGGACTCACTGAGTCCAAAATTTGGTCGACCTTTGTCGTGGACGCATTACAGGATATTATTGCAGGAAACTTCTCCGGAAGCGCGTGCATGGTATGAAAAAGAAGCACAGGAACAGGTATGGTCTGTTCGTACTTTGCAGCGTAATGTTTCGTCACAGTATTATTATCGAATGCTGTTGTCTCAAAATATAGAGCCTGTCGAAGCGGAAATGAAAGAATTGGTTGCTCCCTATCAGGCAGATAAGTTGGAGTTTATTAAGAATCCTGTGATAGCAGAATTTCTTGGTTTGTCATTCAACACGGATTTTACGGAAACTGAGCTGGAGCAGCGCATCATTACTCATATCCAGAAATTCCTTATGGAGATGGGAAAAGGTTATGCGTTTGTGGCGCGCCAACAGCATATTCGTACAGAAAAAGAGGATTATTATATCGACCTCGTTTTTTATAATTATATTTTGAAATGCTTTGTGCTGATTGATTTGAAAACTTCAAAAATCACGCATCAGGATGTTGGACAGATGGATATGTATATTCGTATGTATGACGAGATGAAGAAAAATGAGGATGATAATCCTACACTGGGAATCATTTTGTGTTCGGATACAGATGAAGATATTGCTAAATATTCTATTTTGCATGGGCACGAGCAGTTATTTGCCTCAAAATACAAAACCTATCTCCCATCTGAGGAGCAATTGCGTGAAGAAATTGAAATTCAGAAACACTTTTATTATTTACAGAAAAAAGAAGAGGAAGGCGAGGTATAGCCATATTCGTAATGAGTGTGTGAAGGTGTTGATCACATGTATAAAGAACTTGAAGCAGTTGGGCGGTAAGGGTTGGAATATAGATTGAATGCATTTATGCTGCAGGCAACAATTAGAAATAATTCTGTGATAGATAAAAAATGCTGTTCATTTATAGAGAGAATACTATTATCTATAAATTTGCGTGAAGGAAGGA
>JAUNON010000006.1:0-10378 GCA_030537145.1 Lachnospiraceae bacterium
CCAGAAGGCGGTTTCCCGGCGGAAACGGCTTCCGACGGTTATTCCGGTGATCCAGAATCCTCCGCATCCCAAACATCCTCAAATTGAAAGGAGACATCCGTATTATATGAATCCCAATCTGTTTGACAATCCGGCACTGAAAAATATTGATCCCGAAAAGCTCCAGACCTTGCTGTCCCTGGCAGAGCAGGCAAAAGGCAAAAGCCAGGCCGAACTGCTGCCCTTTTTAATGGCTGCATCCGGCTCCGGGAAGATGCGATTCTCCCCGGAAGAAATGGACGCCATCATCGGGGTAATGAAAATCGGAAAATCTCCCCAGGAAATCCGGAAAATGGATCAAATGTGTGCATTATTCAGGAAAATGAAGCATTAGTGTACTTCCTTCAGAATCCCGATATTCTTATAAATATAATCCGCCAGTGAGATCAGGGTCAGCGCCAGCGCCAGATAAATAAAGATCTGCTCCAGAATATCAAAAACACCGCCGAAGTCAAATACCAGCAGGATCACCATAACCATCTGGGACACGGTTTTAAACTTTCCCCAATAGCTGGCGGCAATCACCACGCCCCGTTCCGCTGCGATCAGACGGAACCCGCTTATAATAAACTCCCGGCTGACAATAATGATCACGATCCAGCCCGGAAGCTGCCCCAGCTCCACCAGGCAGATCATAGCCGCACAGACCAGCAGCTTATCCGCCAGCGGATCCATAAATTTGCCAAACACCGTTATCTGATTATTTTTCCGTGCCAGATATCCATCCAGCGTATCGGTCAGACTGGCAGCAATAAACAGTGCGCCGGCAACATACCGGTCCGCCTCTCCGAGAATATCTGCCAGCATAAATACCACAAACACGGGAACCATAAAAACACGCAGTAATGTAAGAAAATTCGGTACATTCATTTTCATTTTTCCAATTCTCCTATCAGATCATATTCACATGCGCCGGTTATTTTTACCCGAACAAAATCTCCGGACATCAGAACCTCATCCGTATGGATAAACAGATATCCATCCACACCGGGAGCATCCCCGTAGGTTCGGGCCACATAAGCGTCCTCCCCGGACACCTGACCCTCCACCATGGCAATGACCGTCTTTCCGACCATATCCTCGGCCTGGTCAAAGGCGACCTCCTGCTGCAGTTCCATCAGCTCCGCCTGACGTTCCTTCTTTATCTCCTCCGGCACCTGCTCCGGCATGACCGCCGCAGGCGTGTTTTCCTCCGCGGAATACGTGAATACTCCAAGACGGTTGAACTCCATCTCGTCAATAAACTCCATCAGTTCTTCATGCTGCTCTTTTGTCTCTCCCGGGAAACCGGTAATCAGCGTAGTACGCAGAATGATATCCGGAATTTCCTGCCGCAGCCTGAAAATGATCGTTTTAAGATCCTCCTTCGTAGTCCGACGGCCCATCCGCTTTAAAACAGCATTGCTGGCGTGCTGGATCGGAAGATCCAGATAGTGGCAGAATTTGGGTTCCTCCTTCATGGTCTGTATCAATTCATCGTAAATCTCCTCCGGATAGCAATACAGCACCCGGATCCAGCGGATCCCTTTGATCCGGCACAGGCTGCGGATCAATTTGTGAAGAGATTTTTCCCCATAAAGATCCTTACCGTATAGGCTGGTTTCCTGGGCCACCAGGATCAGCTCCTTTACTCCGGTTTCCGCCAGCCCCTCCGCCTCTGCCAGCAGCTCCTCCATCGGTACGCTGCGGTAATTGCCTCGGACCTTCGGGATGATACAATAGGTACAATGCTTATCGCATCCCTCCGCAATCTTTAAATAAGCGTAATGGCCCCCTGTAGTCAGCAGACGCTTTCCTTCCGGGCGGGCCAGCCGGTCAATCGGATCAAACACCTGCACATGCCCCTGGCCCTCCAGCACTTCCTGTATCGTCTCCGCAATCTTATCATAGGAAGCAGTCCCCAGAACGGCATCCACCTCTTCGATCTCATCCATAATTTCCTGCTGATACCGCTGGGCAAGGCAGCCGGCAACGATCAGTGCCTTGCAGTTCCCGCTTTTCCGGTATTCAGCCATTTCCAAAATCGCCTGGATACTCTCTTCCTTCGCATCATTAATAAAACAGCAGGTATTAATCACAATGACATCCGCTTCAGCCTCATCGTCTGTAATCGTATACCCCCTGCCATTTAAAAGCCCCAGCATTTTCTCTGAATCTACCAGATTCTTATCACACCCCAGAGAAATAAACAAAATCTTCATTTTCTAATCTCCAGCTCCTGTTTTCCTTTTTCCGCCGGAACAGGCATATCCACCACATCATCTGCATCGGAAATCATTTCCTTCCGTAATTCCGGATTTCTGACCAGCTTCTTCAGCCGATGAGAAATACAAAGCATACAGACAACATTGATCACGCCGTCCATTATCAGGGCAACCCCGATATAGATCAGCAATATCCTTCCCGTAAAGGGATTGTAAATCAGCACGGCACCCATCAGCAGCATCAGCACCGCCAATGCCAGAACTGCTTTCCAGTGAACAAACTTCAGATGCTTCATATCAATGGAATTCTGCAGCTTTATAATCGCTCCGATCATCAGCAGGATCCCTACTGCAAAGGGCATCGCCATCTCTACAAAATCCGGATGCAGCAGCAAAAAAGCACCGAACGCAGCACAGACCACGCCTATGACCAGATCCATCTGCATAATGCTCCTCATATGATCCTTTGTAAAATAGATAATGATATGGGTAATCCCCACAACCAGCATCCCGATTCCCAGGCCCTTACAGAAAATATCTATCGACATATCCGGCCAAAACAGCAGAATGACCCCCGCTATGACATAACATACAGAAAGAATAATCAAGCTTTTATGAAATCCTTTTATCTCTTCCATACACTCCTGCCCTCCTGTCAGATCCGGGTCATAGCTTCCTCTTTTTTCAAACCTTTTCCCAATAGCCAAAAACTACTCCTCCGCAGCCGCAGCCTCATGCTCCGCCTCTTCCGGCAAAGATACATCCCCCATCAGAGCAGCTTCCTCTCTGAGCACAGCCTTCAGTGCATCATCCTCTTCATCCTCCGGCTGCTCCGGCATAATTTTGATCTTGCCCTCGTTCAGCTCCTTTACTGCGGTGGACAGGGGCTTGGAAGCCTCGTGCGACGTTACATTCGCTTCCCCTGCAATAATCTGACGGGCGCGCTTGGCCGTCGCCATCACGATGGAATAACGGCTGTTTACTACCGGAGTATCACCTTCCCCTACCTCACTGTTTACTACCTTCATTAAATCTGTGTAAGATGGATGTAACATAATCAATATCTCCTTTCAAAATCCTTTTATTTCTGTTCTTACTTTATCAATAAATTCTTCATTGTTTCCCACCTGCCAGTGCTGGCAGCGGATCAGCTCATGCATCCGGTCCACGCAGTCCTCCAGGTTGTCATTCACCAGAATATAATCATAGGATTCTATGCCGTCCGCTTCTGCCTTGGCCCGTTCCAGACGGGCTTCAATCACCTCAGCGCTCTCGGTTCCCCGGTCTGTCAGCCGCTGCCTCAGTGCGTCGCCGCTGGGCGGCATTACAAAAAGCAGCAGTGCATCCGGATACTTTGCCTTGATTTTCAGGGCACCCTGAATCTCAATTTCCAGGATGATATCCTTTCCCCTGGCCATCTGCTCCTCCACATAGTTCCTGGGTGTTCCGTAATAATTATCGCAATAACAGGCATACTCCACCAGCTCATCCCTGGATATCATCTGCCGGAATTCCTCCCTTGTATGGAAAAAATACTCTTTTCCATCTGTTTCTCCATCTCTCGGCGCCCTCGTAGTAGCTGAGATGGACAGGGCATAGCCCTCATACTTTTCAATCAGGCGGCGCATGATGGTTCCCTTTCCTACTCCGGAAAACCCGGACACCACGACCAATACTCCCTTACGCTTCATGTTCAGTCTCCTTCGCTCTTATTCTCAGTCTCCGCCGGCCCGTTTACGGAAAAACGTCTGCCGATGGTATCCGGCTGCAGCGCAGAAAGCACAATAAAATCTGCCTCCATAATCAAAACCGCCTTGGTCTTTCTTCCCTGGGTGGCATCGATTACCCGATGCGTCTCCCGGGCATTCTGCACCAGACGCTTGATGGGAGCAGCATCCGGACTGACCACAGCAATCAGTTTGCCGGAATTTACCATATTTCCGAAACCGATATTCACTAAACCTGCCATAGCTGACTATCCTGCTTTCCTCTTTTACTCGATATTCTGAATCTGCTCCCGCACCTTTTCGATCTCAGTCTTAAGATCGATGGCAATATTCGAAGTCTCCAGATCATTCGCCTTTGAGAGGATCGTATTTGCCTCCCGGTTCATCTCCTGGGCGATAAAGTCCAGCTTTCTTCCCACGCTGCCGCCTTCCGTAAGAGCGGCCTTCATCGATTCAATATGACTCTTCAGCCGAACTGTCTCTTCATCTGTGCAGATCTTATCCGAAAAAAGTACCACCTCTGTGGCCAGACGTCCTTCATCGATCTGGGCATCTCCCAGCAGCTCTTTCACCTTTTCTTCCAGCTTCTCACGATAGGCCTTTACGATGTCCGGATAACGCAGCTCCACCCTTTCCACATTCCCCAGCATATGATCCAGCTTCTCCAGAAGATCATTTTTCAGTGCTTCTCCTTCCCGGATACGGGTCTCCACAAACTGACAGCTGGCGCCCACCAGCGCCTTCTCCAGCGCAGACCATATCTCCGCCTCATTCACATCCTGCTCCTCCAGGGTAAATACCTCCGGACACTTTCCCAAAGCGGACACGGTCATATCATTCTCCAAATGAAACGTTTCCGCCATCTGCCGGTAATACTTCAGATACTCTCCCGCCACATTTTCATTATACTTCAGGGAAAAATTCGTATCCGTATAATCCTCATACGTAATGAACACATCCACCTTTCCCCGCTGAATATAATTCTTCAGGGTATTGCGGATCGCTGCCTCAAAAAAGCTGAATTTCTTCGGCATCTTGATGTTCACATCAAAATACCGGTGATTCACTGCCTTCATCTCGACGGTAAACTTCTTATCCCCCTGATGATTCTCACACCGGCCGAAGCCCGTCATACTCTTGATCATTTCAGAATCCTCCTGTCCGTCGGCCCCATTCTCCGGCCTGGCATACCTTTCCATATTGTTTCATTATAATCCATTCGAATTTTTCAGTCAACAATTTGTTCCATAAAGTTTGACGGTGTTTTTATACAAGGTATATCACATTCCCGGGCGCCGAACGGGCAGGAACTATTTGTTTTTTGAAAAATTTGTGGTACAATTCTGTAGATGGTATGATTATGCAAAATGCTTTTTGCCGGCAGTTTTTGCATGGGAAGCATTCATAAGCATACCAAGGCATGAAAATTAAGGATAAAGGAGTAACTTACATGGCTTTAGATGGAATTACAGTGGCCAATGTGGTAAAGGAGCTTCGCACCCTCCTGACAGACGCCCGCATCAGTAAGATTGCCCAGCCGGAAAATGATGAGCTTTTGCTGACCTTCAAGGGAAATAGCTTTAAGCAGGTCCGCCTGCTTCTGTCCGCAAGCGCCAGTCTGCCTTTAATCTATATTACCGAAGGAAATAAACCTGGTCCTATGACCGCACCGAATTTCTGTATGCTGCTGCGCAAGCATGTGGGCGGCGGCAAAATTACCCGCATCTGGCAGCCCGGACTGGAACGGATCATTCACTTTGAAATCGAGCATTATGATGAAATGGGGGATCTGCGCCATAAGGACCTGATTCTGGAGCTGATGGGCAAGCACAGCAATCTTATTTTCTGTGATGAAAACCAAATGATCATTGACAGCATCAAACACATCTCCGCTCAGACCAGTTCCGTGCGGGAGGTGCTTCCGGGCCGCACTTATTTTATTCCGGAGACCCGGCATAAATGCGATCCGCTTCATACCAGCGAAGAGGAATTCCGCACAGAAATATTTTCAAAACCAATGCCGCTTTCCAAAGCAATTTACAGCACCTATACCGGCATCAGCCCTGTAGCGGCGGAGGAGGTTTGCTTCCGTGCCTCCCTGGAATCAGACCAGAGCGCCAATTCCATCGGGGAGCTGGAGCAGATCCATCTTTTCACCATCTTCTCTCATTTTATGGAGGACGTGGCGGAGGGGAACTTTTCCCCAAATATCATTTACGATGAACACCATACACCGGTGGAATTTTCCTCTCTGAGGCTGAGTATGTACCAGGATTTTCAGGTGCAGTCCTTCGATACCATTTCACAGGTGCTGGAGCAATATTATGCCCAGAAAAATACAGTAACCCGGATCCGTCAGAAGTCCTCCGACCTGCGCCGGGTGGTTACGACCGCTCTGGACCGTACCAGGAAAAAATATGAGCTGCAGCAAAAGCAGATGAAGGATACGGAAAAAAGGGAAAAATACAGAATTTATGGTGAACTGCTTCACACCTACGGCTACAATGCCGAACCGGGAGCAAAGTCATTAAAAGCGCTGAATTACTACTCCAATGAGGAAATCACCATTCCGCTGGACCCTACCCTGACCGCCGCTGAAAATGCTCGCCGCTATTTCGAAAAATACGGTAAGCAAAAACGGACCTTTGAAGCTCTGACCGAGCTGCTGCAGGAAACAAAGGCGGATCTGGACCAGTTAGAATCGATTCAGACCTTTTTAGATCTGGCCTTGTCGGAGGAGGATCTGGTACAGGTAAAGGAGGAGCTGACGGATGCGGGATATATCCGCAGAAAATATACGGGTAAAAAAGTAAAAATTACCTCAAAGCCCTTTCACTACTGTTCTCCCGACGGATACGATATCTATGTGGGAAAAAACAATTTTCAGAATGACGAACTGACCTTTAAATTCGCTTCCGGAAATGACTGGTGGTTCCACGCCAAGGGGGCGCCCGGCTCGCATGTGATCCTAAAGACAAAGGGGGAAATGCTTCCGGATACGGCCTTTGAGGATGCCGCCCGGCTGGCAGCCTATTATTCCAAAAACCGCAATTCCGATAAAGTAGAGATTGACTATGTAGAAAAAAAGCAGGTCAAAAAGCCCAATGGAGCCAAGCCTGGCTTTGTAGTATATTACACTAACTATTCTATGGTAATTGATCCGGATATTTCAAGGCTCCGGCTTTTGGAATGATCCCTGAAAAAAGCCATGAAGAAAGGAATGGATATAAGAATTATGAAGCGAATTGATTTACACGTCCACTCCACCTGTTCAGACGGTACATTTTCTCCGGCCAGTCTGGCAGAATATGCCGCCCGGAAGGGACTGCAGGCCTTCGCCCTGACAGACCATGATACACTGGAAGGCATACCCGAAGCTGCCAAAGCCGCAGATGCCTGCGGCATTGAGCTTATCCCCGGAATCGAATTTTCCACTGCCTATCAGGAACAGGATCTTCATATCCTGGGGCTTGATCTGGACTGCTCGAATCCGGTTTTACTGGAAGAGATCGGACAGCTCCAGGAAGAGCGGAAACGGCGGAATCAGAAAATGATCGATAAGATGGCGGCAGACGGCATAAACATTTCCAAAGAGCAAATGATCGCTGCCTTTGGAGATACCCTGTGGACCAGAGCCCATTTTGCCCGCTATCTGGAGCAGACGGGCTATGTAACCCATATGTGGGATGCCTTCCAGACCTACATTGGAGATCATTGCCCCTATTACATCCCAAGAGAGAAAACCTCCCCTTTCCATATCGTCCGGCTGATCCGTGACACCGGAGGTATTCCGGTCCTGGCCCACCCTTTTCAATATCATCTGGATGAGGAAGGCCTGACTGTCTTAATCAAAGCGCTGAAGCAATCCGGCCTTCTGGGGATCGAAGCGATCTACTCTACCCATACGAAGGCCCAGGAGAACGAAATCCGGAAGCTGGCCAGAAATTTCGGATTATGCATCAGCGGAGGCTCTGATTTCCACGGAGCAAATAAACCGGATATCGATCTGGGCACTGGCAAGGGAAATCTGGAAATTCCCTACGAATTGCTGGAACGGCTTCGTGCCGCCCGGTTTGATTCATAAATCTTACAATCACAAAGGAGACCATTATGAAATTTCGCGAACGATATATGGCTGGGAACGCCGATTTTGAAGAAATATTTGATCTGACAGACCAATGGAATTTCAGTGACGAAACCTGTACCCTGCGGGAATTCCTGGGATTAACCGCCCAGGAGGAGGATGTATGGATTTCGGAAAGTGATGAAGCGCTGCAGGAATTGATGGAAAAGGAAAAAAACCGGAAAATCCTTTTTACGGATCTGGACGGAACTCTTTTAAATGATAAAAAGGAATTAAGCAAAGGTAATCAGGCGGCACTGCAGGAGCTTCGAAAGCAGGGCCATATCATTTCCATTTCCACGGGCCGCGCCCTTCCCAGTGCGATCCTGCAGGCAAAGCGTCTCGGCCTGATGGAAGAAAATTGCTATATCATCTGCTTCAACGGCGGACAGATCTATGATATCGGCCGCCGGGAATTGATTTATCAGAAATCGCTTCCTCTGGAGCTGGTGCGCAGTCTTTTTGATGAAGCCCGAAAATTCGGCATCGATATCCAAACCTACTCGGATACCCATGTAATCTCAGAAAAAGACAACGAAAGCCTGCACAAATACACTGCGATCCAGGGACTGCCCTATCAAATCACCGGCGATGTACTCTCCTCGCTGAAGCATGAACCCGCCAAGGTTCTGGCGCTGGACTACGCAAGCCCGGAGCATGTGAAAGCCTTCCGGGAATATATCAGCCCGCTGTATTGTGACAAAGTGGATATTTATCTTTCTGATCCCTGCCTTCTGGAATTGATGCCTCCAGGCGTAAATAAAGGAACCGCAGCCCGATTTCTTTGTGGCTACCTCGGAATTCCCATTGAGAATTCCGTCTCTGCAGGAGATGCGGAAAACGACCTGGCCATGCTGGAGGCCTGCCGGATCGGAGCCGCCATGTGCAACGGAGAACCGCTTTTGAAGGAAAAAGCCAATTACATCACTACGGCCGACAACAACCATGACGGCGTAGCAGAAATCATCCGTAAATTTATTCTGAATTAATCTCTGAAGCTCTGCCTCCTCTCACCCCTGAGGGGTGCGCAGGATGAACCTCTTTTTCATCAAAAAGCTGGCAGTATCCGGTGTTTCATTCACCTTGGATACTGCCAGCTTTCCGTTTTCAATATATCAATTTTTCAGTATGAATTATCTTCTGCGCTTTTTCAGTACGATCAGGATAACGATCACTGCAAGAGCCACTGCCGCTACAATAATCAGCGGAACGATCGGACTGCTGTCGCCAGTCTGTACCGCCAGCGCATTCACCACATGGAAGGTCACTGATTTTGAAACCACGCTTCCATCCGAGGTCCAACTGTTTCCATCAAACACATCCTTTGTAAAGTTTACCGTCAGCGTATACTGACCCACTGCATTAATCGCCATGGAAGTCGTATACGGAGAGTTGTTCCAGCTTCCATTCACACTGCCGATCTGATAACCCACCGGTCTGTAACGGTAATCGCCCGGATTCGGATTGGAATTGCCCATTCCGTTTCCGACTGCCGTAAAGGTGATGGTGCTGCCTCTCAGATATTCTCCGCCGGATACAATATTCTGAATCTCATTATAGTCCGGAGACGGGCCGTCCTTGTAGGTAGCCTTAACCGTAATATTTTCCGCCGGCATAGTAATGCTGGAATAATATCTGTCTGGAGAAGCTACGGAGGCGCTTCCGCTGGTTACGGACCAGCCGGCGAAAATCTTGCCGCTGGAAGGATAATTTGCAGTCAGATTCACCGTTTCTCCTACGGAATAGCTGCCGCTTCCGCTTCCGTTTTCTACGGTCAGCGTATATTTCGTCACTTCGTAAACAGCCTTAACCTGTACCGCTTCTGCCGGCATCACAAATTCTGTGATCTCGGAATTCGGATCATCCAGAACCACATCTCCGGTAATCACGATCCAATTCTTGAAGCGATATCCGGCCTGCGGCTCATTGGCTGCGATCTCTACCACATCCCCTTCTGTATAAGTGCCGCTTCCGGAACCATTGATGACCTGAACCTCATTATCACTCAGCTCTTCGTAAATTGCCTCGATATATACTGCCGAATCCGGCATTTCAAATGTAGCGGACAGATAGTCATCCGGATCATCCTCAACCTCCACGGCTTCCTGAGAACCGTCTGCCCGGGTAACATTCCAGCCCTGGAAAATACGGGAATCATATTCTGCAGCGGTAATGGTGATCGTGGTGCCTGCCGCAGCATAAAGCCTTACGCCGTAACCGTCATTCCGGTCCTCGGCACTTGCTCCCGCTACCGTAATATCATTCTCATCGGAAAGATGCTGCAG
>JAUNON010000006.1:10388-76121 GCA_030537145.1 Lachnospiraceae bacterium
ACTTTCCGCTTCTGTTTCACTTTCTTCCTCTGCCTCAGTCTCTAATTCCCCGAGTGCCTCCGTCTCCGCTTCCGTTTCCTCAGCTTCCGTCTCAATCACTTCCGTCTCGGCCGCTTCCGTTTCGTACTCCTCTGTTTCGATGATTTCCGGTTCTGCCGGATCCAGTCCCGCTTCGGTATACTCCTCTTCTTCCCACTCCTCTGTGCTTTCCTCTTCCGGAATATCCTCTGACTCGGTCTCCGCCGGAACATAATTTGCAGTCAGAACAACGTCCTGAGACGGCATGGTAAACCACGCCTCCATGCTTCCGGCATTATCCAAAGCTACATTCTCCGATACGCTCCATCCGGCAAATTCCATTCCCTCCGGTGCTTCATCGGCCATTACAAAAACCGCACTTCCTGCCTCATAGCTTCCGCCGCCCTCGCCGTTTTCCACCTGAACCGTATACAGTTCGGGAGCCGCAGCTTCGTAATTCGCAGTAACCGTGACCGCCTCCGCAGGCATGGGGAATGTGGTCTGGGGACTGCTGCTGTCACGGAACCAGACAGAAACCGCATCCGTGGTCCATCCGGTAAATACCATGCCCTCCGGTATTTCCGCCGAAATTGCAACCTCCTCGCCCACTTCATACTCGCCGCTTCCCGCACCGTTTTCCACGGTCAGCGTATAAGCCGACGCTAAGCTGTCCTGTACTCCGTTTTCATTTCCGGCTTCTTCGCCGTTGTCACCGATCGTAATAACATCAGGATCCGTATCTGAACTGCCTTCCGGGGCTGCCTCCCCGTCCAGGCCGTCCAGCAAGTCGATCTGGGACTCCGTATGGATCTCCGGCTGTTCCGCTGAATTCTCTTCCGGTATCTCCTCCAGGCCTTCCGCCGGGTTTCCTTCCGGTATCTCCTCCAGACCTTCCGCCGGACTCTCCTCCGGCACATCTGCCGGAGCGTCCGCATATACTGCCGTCAAAACCACAGCCGCCTCTGCCATTGTGAAATTCGTCCCGCTGGCCGATGCGTCCGTCAGAGAAACATTGGCACTGTCAATCTGCCAGTGGTCAAATACCTTTCCTTCTCCCGGATCCGCCGCCTGAACTGTCACATCCGACCATGCCTCATAATAGGCAATGTCCTTCTTCTCCTCGCTGCTTCCGTCCTTTGCACGATAATGATTGGACGTATCCGTCCCATCCGTACCGGTCAGTCTGCTTGTGCCTCCGTTTACTGTCAGCACATATCCCACAGGCTGAAGCCAAAGGCCCCCTTCCTCTCCTTCCATACCGCTCATCTCGTATGCCTGAGCGGTACGGTTCGTCCAGGCGCCCTCCGACAGCCCCTGAACCTCACCGTCCGGTCCAAGATAAACCGGTTCTGTCCCTGATACACTGTCACCGGGGAAAAGCACGCTTCCGGCCACATCCTCTGCCTGTACATCGAATTGATTCGAAGCCATGGCCTGCATCACCGGGCTCATTATCATGGAGGCACTCATCATTATTCCGATTATTCCCCGCACGTTCTTTTTCATAAATCCATCCCCTTTTCCATAACTGATTCGAAACCTTTCTTTTTTCTGACCTGAGTATAGCACACACATCTGCCGGAATACAATTAAAGGTTTCTTAAGATTCCCGTAAAAAAATACACAATTAAAACCGTTGGGATACGCCTGCCGCTTCCTCCGCAAATTCATACCGGAGCCGATCTGTGCGCATGATACAAAAGAGCCTTAAGAATATATACCGTGAAATCTCATTTCCAAGTAAGCAGAATATATTCCTAAAGCTCTTCGGCCGCTCTGTGCAGCCCGCATTCCCTTTTATCGTAAGCAGGACGATAAGCCGGGTTATGTCGTGAATGGTCATCTATCCAGGCCTGCTGTTGCCAGCAGGCTCCAGCGACCTACCTAAAGCTGACGGGCCGCCATATGCTTTGTTTCGGTCTTGCTTCGGATGGGGTTTACATGTGCCCCTCCTGTTACCAGGAAGGCGGTAGTCTCTTACACTGCCTTTCCACCCTTACCGGCCCCAGGCCGGCGGTTTATTTCTGTTGCACTTTCCTTGGAGTCGCCTCCACCGGACGTTATCCGGCATCCTGCCCTGTGAAGCCCGGACTTTCCTCGTCTGGCACCTTTCGGCCTGCCAGCCGCGACCATTTATCCTACTTACGGTGTGAAATTCTAGCATAATCAAAGTATAATTGTCAACTATATTTTGTATATCCTGCGGGTTACACGTAGCTATTCAGCCATCCAGGCCACAGCCCGCCTTTTTCAAAGCCTCTTCGCTGCTAAAGCAGCTTACGGCTGCGGCTGAACAGTTACGCCTACACATCAAAACAGCTTCCCCCGATGAATTCCCGTACCAGTGAGTTGTTGGGAATATGGTCTGCCGGAACCGGAACAAAATAATCCAGGAATTTCAGCAGGCGCTTTGCCTCCGCATATTCCGGCGCAGACGGATCGATCCCGAACAGCAGCGGCTCCGCATAGATCTTCAGTACAGCCAGCTCGTAAATCAAGGCCGAATTAAACATAACATCCGCACTTTCCTGATGAGGAAAAATATGCGCCTCCTCGCCTCTGCGCACGGAAGGCCACATCGTGATCGTATCCTTTGCCTGGGTTCCCCGGGTTCGGGCATCCCGCACGATCCTGCGCAGCAGGCGGCCGTCTGTGGTGGAGATCCGGTTATGCTCATCCACATTCAACTGAGTAAGAGCGCTGATATAGATTTTATATTTGCTTTCTCTTGGAAGCGCATAGGAAAGCTGATCATTCAGTCCGTGAATGCCTTCGATGACCAAAATATCATTTTTTCCAAGCTGCTTAAACTTCCCTTTATATTCCCTCCGTCCGGTCTTGAAATTGTAGGTAGGCAGTTCTACCCGCTCCCCCGCCAGCAGCCGCGTCATATCCTCGTTAAACTGCCTGGTATCAATCGCTTCCAGACATTCATAATTATAATTTCCATCCGCATCCTTCGGCGTCTGGTCCCGGTTTACAAAATAATCATCCACCGGAATCGGATGGGGCTTTAACCCATAAACAGACAACTGGGTAGAAAGCCTGTGGGAAAAGGTGGTCTTTCCGGAGGAGGAGGGACCGGCGATCATCACCAGCTTTTTTTCCGGCCTGGAAGCAATTTCCGCCGCAATCTGCGCAAGCTGCTTCTCGTGATAAGCTTCCTGGGTTAGGATCAGCTCCTTCGTCCGGCCTGCCACCACTTGATCATTCAGATCTGCCACCGTGAAGATCTCCATGCTTTCTCCCCATTTCAGGGAGCTGTTCTGCACCTGAAACAGCTTCTCCACCGGAGCAAATTCCGGAATCCGGCAGGGATCCTCCCGCGTAGGGATACAAAGGACAAACCCCTCCTGATACAGTTTCAGATCAAACCATTTCAAATAGGAAGTATCCTTTACCATATATCCGTAATAATAATCTTCAAAGCCTCCCATGCTGTATACATTGGTCTGGGAGCATCTGCGATAGCGAAACAGCTTTTCTTTATCATACATATGATGGCTGTGAAACAGCTTCACTGCTTCCGATGTGGCAATCGCCCGTTTTTCAATGGGGATCGCCTGACGGCACAATTCTTCCATATACGCCTTTACCTCTTCCAGAAATGCTCCGGAAAGCTCGGCATTTCCATGCAGCGTACAATAAAGGCCTCCGCTGACCACAAAATGAATCCCTACTTCATAATCATCTCCATGGCCCAGCACATTATGAATAGCCTTCAGCATCATCAGGCACATGCTCCTGCGGTAGGCATTGTAGCCCGCCAGGTCCTTCATCGTAACAAACTTTAAAACCGCATCCTCCTTCGCCCTTCGGAAAAGCTCCTGCAGACGCTTTCCCACCATAACCAGAAGAATCGGATATTCCTCCGTATGCTGATAATCCTCTGCGATCCGGCTGTATTCTGTTCCATAGGGATATTCCCGCTTTTCCCCGTTAATTTCCAATATCACAGTTTTCTTTTCTTCCTTCATACTTCTCATCTCCTCCTTACAGCCCTCTGCCTGAGTCCTCCCTGAGCATCTCCTGTGCACGGCGGTTTCGTTTCAGAATCTCTTCCAACTGATGCCTGCGCTCCAGAACATTCGCTCCGGCCGCCTGATCCAGTTGAATCAGTACTTTCTCTTTTATCTCCTGCTCCCACCGCAGATACTGCAAAAGGCAGGGGTGCTTCTTCTCCAGCAAAATCGGGCCATAACAAGCCTCCGTCTCTGACAGCCGATGCATCTTACCCGGAACGGCTTTCATCATAGGATAATACTTTCCGTCCTCTTCCACCATATCCTCGTCCGTGATCTGCCATCCGTTTTCTTCCAGCCAGTACCTCACTTTTGCGATTTCCGACTGAGGCTGCAGAATCAGCTCCTTCAGGCCGTCCAATATCCGGCCTCCCTCTCCTAAAATGGAAACCGTAAGGGCGCCCCCCATCCCGGCAATCACTGCCGTATCTGCTTCTCCAGGAGAAAGCTCCTTCAGCCCGTCGGAGCGGCGGGTCTCAATTTTTTCCTCCAGATGCTCCCTGAAAATATGATCCTGCGCCCGCAGCAGCGGTCCTTTGTTTATATCCATAGCAACGGCATGGGAAATCATGCCTTTCTTTGCCAGATAAATCGGTATGTAGCCGTGATCGGTGCCCACATCAGCCAACCGGCCTCCCGGTGTCACAAGCGCCGCCACGGCGGTTAATCTTTTCGATAATTCCATCGTATTCTCCTCTGCATAAGCTGCCGGCCCTCTTTTTTCTCAAAGCTTCTTTTCGCCAATCTGCCAGCATACGGCAAGCCCCCGGACTAATCCAAATAATCTCTCAGCTTCCGGCTCCGGCTTGGATGACGAAGCTTCCGCAGTGCCTTGGCTTCGATCTGCCGGATCCGCTCCCGGGTCACATGAAACTGTTCCCCCACCTCCTCCAGAGTGCGCACCTCCCCGTCCTCCAGGCCAAAGCGCAGGTTCAGTACCTTTTGCTCCCTCTCTGTCAGTGTGGACATTACCTCTGCCAGCTGGCTCTGCAGCACCCGGAAAGCCGCTTCTTCCGCAGGAGGCGGCTGCCGCATATCCTGCATAAAATCACCCAGACGCGCCTCCTCTTCTTCTCCCACAGGCGCTTCCAGCGACACCGGATCCATCATGATCCGCAAAATCTCCACCACCTGCTGCTCCGGCATCTGCAGCACCTGGGACAGTTCCTCCACAGAAGGCTCCCGGCCCAGATTCTGCGTCATGCTCCGGGATACCCTGCGGATCCGGTTTACTGTTTCTACCATATGCACCGGAATCCGAATCGTGCGCCCCTGATCCGCAATAGCCCTGGTAATGGCCTGCCGAATCCACCAGGTCGCATAGGTGCTGAACCGGTATCCCCGTTCATAGTCAAACTTATCTACCGCTTTCATTAATCCCAGGTTGCCTTCCTGGATCAGATCCAGCAGCAGCATCCCTCTTCCTACATAACGCTTAGCAATACTGACCACCAGCCTGAGATTGGCCTCAGCCAGACGTTTTCCCGCCTCCGTGTCCCCTTCTCTCAGCCGCCTGGACAGCTCACTTTCCTCTTCCTGGGACAGCAGCGGAACCTTTCCGATTTCTTTCAAATACATATGCACCGGGTCCTCTGCGGATATTCCGCCCGGCAATATCAGCTCCTCCAGCTTTTCTTCTTCTGTCAGTTCCTGCCTCTCTGATACCATACGGATGCCTCCTTATGGCATAAGTGTTGCCTTATTCCAGAGAAATATGCAGTTTATCCAGCTCCTGGAGCCTTCTTTTTCCTTCAATCACCTTTTGCAGCGAAACCATATCCGTGGGGTCCATGCCTGCACTGCGCTGTTCCAGGGCCGTCTCCATCACCTTCCGGACCGTTTCCCGAATCGCCTTCTTCTGCTCTTCCTCCGTCTGCACCGGGATCTGCGTATTGAAAAGCAACGCCGCCTGGCGCTGTTCCTCCGTATCAGAAAAGCAGTCAATGATCTTTGCAGGATTCACCTGTCCTTCCTCCAACTGGGCAAACAGCAGCGATGCCACCTGCCGGTAAAAATCTGTGGAAAAATCATCCGGTGAAAGATACGGTTTTATGGACGCATAGAGGCTTCGGTATTCCGTCAGCCAGGTCAGCAGCATTCGCTGGGATTTCAGAGAACCGTCCTCCTTCTCTCCCGGCCTTCGGACTGATTTTGGTTCCGGCTTCACGGGCAGCTCTCCCTTCATCAGGCAGCGCAGCACCATCTTCCGAAGGCCGTCAAAGCTGGTATGATAGGTTCCTGCAACCGCTTCGATATAATTTTCCCGCTCCACTTCCAACTCAAAACCGGAAATTTTCTGAGCCACGGCAAGGAAAAATTTGGTCTTAGACTCCGGATCCTTCATATCATACTGCTTTTCCAGCATCTCCACTTCAAACAAAAAGCTGTTCTGGGCCTGGTCAAGCCGTTCCTGGAAGGCCTCTGTTCCCATCGCTTTCATAAATTCATCCGGATCCTTGTAGGGCGCCAGCCGCAGTACCCTGGCAGTCAATCCGGCTTCCTTCATCATAGGAATCGCCCGAAGAGCCGCCCGAACACCTGCCTCATCGCTGTCATAGCTTAAAATCACTTCATTGGTATAACGCTTCAGCAGCGAGGCATGCTGACTGGTAAGCGCCGTTCCAAGGGAAGCCACCGCATTGGTAAAGCCTCCCTGATGCATGGAGATCACATCCATATACCCTTCACAGACAATCAGATATTTTTGCCTGGAGCTGCGGGCCACATTCAGTCCGTATAGATTCCTGCTCTTATCAAAGACCTTCGTTTCCGGAGAATTCAGATACTTGGGCTTTCCATCCCCCATTACCCGGCCGCCAAAGCCAATAATCCGGTTATTCACATCCATGATCGGAAACATGACCCGATTCCAGAATTTATCATACATGCCCCGTTTCTCGTCCACATTCATCAGCCCGGACTGCATCAGCAGCTCATCACTGACCCCCTTCTGCTTCAGATATTTATAAAGACCGTCACTGTACTTTGACGCATAGCCCAGACCGAAGCTGCGCATCGTCTCATCCGTAAGCCGGCGTCCCCGCAGGTATTCCATCCCCTGCTTTCCCGCTTCCGAGCGGAGCTGATAATAATAATACGTTCCCGCCATCTTATTTACGTTTAATATAGCGGTCCGCAGATCCTGCTGCCGCTTCGCCTCCGGAGAATACTCCTGCTCCGGCAGCTTAATCCCGGCCCGGTCCGCCAGATATTTCAGTGCTTCCGGAAAGCTGTAATTCTCATATTCCATCACAAAGGTCAGTACATTTCCTCCGGCGCCGCAGCCGAAGCAATAATACATCTGTTTGGAAGGGCTGACGGAAAAGGAGGGAGATTTCTCATTGTGAAACGGACAAAGCCCAAAATAAGAGCTGCCCTTTCTCTGAAGCTTCACATAGCCAGAGATCAAATCTACAATATCATTCCGTGTCCTTACTTCTTCTACCACATCCTCCGGGTAGTACATACACCTGCATCTCCTTTACTCAACTGACAACCGCCACGCTGCCGGGCGGCGGCATTGCTGCACCGCCTGGCCAAGCATACGCTTTACCGATGGAAGCACACGATCATACCTGCCAGGATTTGGGCACAAATAACTCCTGGAATTTCTGTACGGAATACTGATCCGTCATACCGGATATGTAATCGCACACCACACGCTCCTCCTGCTCTCCCCGCTTATTGATCAAATCAATGTATTCCGCAGGCATTTCTTCAATATGGCGGATATAATAATCATATAACTGCTGGATCAGTCCCATGGCCCTGCCTTCCTCATGCTTTGCCACCGGATTATGATACACGTTCTCAAACATGAACCTGCGAAGGCCCTGCATACTCGCTTCCATATGGGGAGACATCACGATATCATTAATATCCTTGCTGTTGCGGATCACATCATGAATCAGGATATTCAGCCGTTCTCTCGTAGAATATCCCATCGTCTCCCGAAATTCTCCGGGAATATCCTCCTCCTTTAGTATACCGGCGCGCTCCGCATCGTCAATATCATGATTGATATAGGCGATCTTATCACAGTAACGGACAATTTTTCCCTCCAGCGTGTGAGGCGTTCCGCTGGTTCTGTGATTCCGTATCCCATCCCGCACCTCCCAGGTCAGATTCAGCCCTTCTCCCTTTTTCTCCAAAAGCTCAACCACCCGGACGCTCTGCTCATAATGGGCAAAACCGCAGGGACACACCATATTCAGCGCCCTTTCTCCGGAATGTCCGAAGGGTGTATGCCCCAGGTCGTGGCCCAGCGCAATCGCATCTGCCAGATCATCATTCAGACGCAGCGCCTTCGCAATGGTGCGGGAAAGCTGAGAAACCTCCAGCGTATGCGTCAGCCGGGTACGGTAATGATCTCCCTGCGGGCTTAAAAATACCTGTGTCTTGTGCTTCAGCCGGCGAAAGGACTTACTGTGCAAAATACGATCTCTGTCACGCTGATATACGGTGCGGATATCACAGGGCTCCTCATAGCGTTCCCGCCCTCTGCTCTCACTGCTCAACGCCGCATAAGGACTGAAATAATCCCGTTCCCGCTTTTCTGCCTCTTCCCGAATCGTCATACCGCAACTCCTCCTTTTGCACTTTGAAAATCTTTCGATCCTGGTATCTTACTTATCTAACGCCCATTTTATCATAAATTCCCGCTTCTGTCAGTTTCTGAATCAAACTTTTGCAGCCGGATCCGGCCATTTTGAAGCCAAACCGCAACCGCCCCGTCCTGGTCGGTCCGAAGGATCTTTGTTTTCCTTTTGTTCAGCCTTTGCAGCAGCTCCTCCGCCGGATGTCCGTAACGGTTATTCTTCCCGCAGGAAATCACTGCGGCCCGGGGAGAAAGCACAGACAGAAATTCCTCTCCCGTAGCATTCCCGGATCCGTGATGGCCCACCTTCAGCAAAGTCACCTGAGACAGGCTGTTCCCATACCGCCGCACAAATTCCTGTTCTCCTCTTCCTTCCAGATCCCCGGTAAACAGAGCGGAAAAATCCCTGTAGCGCAGCAGCAGCACCATCGAATCCTGATTGGGGTCTCCCGTACTCCACTCCGGCGACGGAGAAAGACAGCGCAGCTCCATTTCCCCCGCCCGGATCCTTCCGCCGCTTTTCAGGCGCACTGCCGCTATGGAATGTTTTTCCGCCTCCGCCCGCAGCGCCTCCAGCCGCTCATCTGCATAGCCGCTGTCAGCCAGAATCAGCCTGTCAAGGGTGATACCGCCTGCATTCCGCCCCCGGAAATTCTCCTCATACCCTTCCAGCATTTCCTGAATACCGCTGGTGTGATCCAGATCCCCGTGAGAGACAAATACAGCATCCAGCCTGCTGATACCATAATATTTCAATGCACTCTCGATCCGGTATTGCCAGACCTTATCCTCAGAGCTGCTTCCTCCATCGATCAAGCAGGTAAAGTTCCGGGTCTCCAGCAGGATCCCGTCCCCCTGTCCCACATCCAAAAAAGTAATGCGAAGCTCCGGAATACGCCTGGCCCCCAGAAGAAGCACTGCCGCCAGCAGCGCCGCCGACACGCCGCACCGGCACACCGCCGTCCTCCTCTCCCTTTGTTTCTGTTTTCCGTTCTTACGCTTCCGCAAATATAGCACAAGGCAAATCCCGGCAAGCAGACCGTAATATGCTGCGATTTTCCAGCTCTCCGGGCAGCCTGTAATGATCACTGCCCCCGGCAGCTTTCTCTCCAGGAGGCAGAGCAGCTCAAACAGCTTCAGAAGATAATGACAGGGAGCGGCAAGAACCGTTCCCGCTGCCGGACTGACCAGGCCGGCCAGACCGCCCGCCAGACCCGATGCCATCACACAGGACATGCAGGGCACCACCGCCAGGTTCATAAGCGGAGCATAGGGCGTTACCTGATAAAAGAAGCGCATCGTAACCGGCAGCGTCCCGATCTGGAGCGTGCAGGACGCCAGCAAAGCCTTCCCCAGCCTGGTTTTTACCGGGAAAATTTTTTCCGCCGCCGGAAGCAGCAGTACCAGAGTCAGCACACAGCCGAAGGATAAAAGAAAGCTGCTATCCTGCAGATACAAAGGTGAATCGGTCAAAATCACCAGTGCAGCCAATGCAATCGAGGTTGGCCTGTCACAGGTTCTCCCGGCTGCCTGACTTCCCAGCCAAACCAGAAACATAACCACCGCCCGGACTGCCGAAGCGCTCCTGCCGGTCAGCAGACAGAATAATACGGCGAATATGCCGGACAGAATACCAGAAAGCCAGTAGGAGCCTGTTTTTCTTGCGATTCGGTATATCCCCATGCAAACCAGTGTAATATGCAGTGAGGAAACTGCCAGGATATGGGCGATACCTCCCTCCTGGTAAAGCTTTTTTACTTCTTCCGGCAGTCGGGAACGGTCTCCCAGAGTAATCGCAGAAATCACCGCAGCGTCCTGTACTCCGAACACTGCTTCCATGGAATCGGTCAACCTGTTTCGCAGCCCCGCCAGCCATGCTGTCACGCTCCCTGCCCCCTGCCGGAGCTGCAGGATATGCGCCTTTTTCATCACAAGCGCTGTTTTTCTTGCAAAATAATACGCTCTGGCATCAAACTGCCCCGGATTTGCGGCCTGTTCCGGCAAGGTACATTCCCCCTGCAGTTCGATCCAATCTCCCGGCTCCGGTTCGCCGGAAAAACTGGTTTCCGCCGACAGATAAGCCAAAAGCTTCCATTTTCTTTCCACGGCCCCCGCCTTCCCGGCTCCGCCGGCTGCTTCGTTTTTTTCCAATGCGCCCGGTCCGGTTCTTCCTGCTTGTGTGCCTGTCTTTTCTTCTAACGTATTGTTTTCCTGGATTTTGTTTTCTGAAGTGCTTTGATTTGCTTTAAGATTATCTTTTGGATCAAATGAAAAATTTTCTATGTAGAGCCGTATTCCTCCGGCCGTCTCTTCCCTGGAGGCCACCTGCCCCCAGACCTGAAGCGTTCTGCCTGATGCTTCTGACAGATGACGGGGAACCCTGCCGGATTCCCCATACAAACTGCCAAGCCAAATGACGATCGTTAAAAACACCGCCCCCGCACAGATCGGGCGTTTCATCATCCAAAATCCTCCACAAGAGCCGGATCCACCCCAACGCCGCTGCCATTACCCGTGACCCGGGAGTTCCCTTCCGTCTCTTTTTCTGATATTCCCTGAGAAGTTTCCGTTTCTTTGCCTCTTTCTTCCGTAGCCCGCTCCGAAGCATCTGTCTCCTCCGGTGCTTCCCCGCCGGTCTGTTCCGTCCCGGATGTCTGCGAAGCTCCGGAAAACGCCTGTGCAGCTTCTGCGGAATTCTCTTTTGCTTCCGTCTCATTTTCGTCCGGACGTTCCGTTTCTATCCCCTCTTCATCCAGAAAAATCTCCGTCAGCGGTTCTGAAACCCCTGAGGCCTCAATCATATCTGCGTCCCGTTCGAACACCTGATCCAGACTAACCTGTCCGCGGAACCGCACCTGGGATTCGCCGTTCATCCGAAACTGTACGCCGCGCACATCACATGCGTCACAAATAGCATTTACAAACGCATATAGGGCCGTTTCGGGTTCCACCTTGTTATTCGGTGCCGTATCAAACTTTCCATCCAGATCGATCACGCAGACACCCTTGGCAATCTTTACGCTTCGAACGCTGACAGAGGGATCCGCCACCGGCAGCAGCCGCTCATTCACCGGTCCCCGGATAATCTGCTCCACAATCACCTTTTCCATGATCAGGTTGCTGGAATAAAATACATTTCTCATTTCCTTTACCACCTTATCCCCGGCGGCATTGGAAAAATAAAGATTCAGCGTCACATAATGGTAGGAATTGATCCCCTTTTCCTGGGTATTTACAAAAGTATCTTCGTTCATAGCCGATACTTCCTGCCCATCGCTGTCCGTCAGCGGCTGCCCGTCTACCGTAAATTTAACCCGCATCACCCCCGGAAGCTGTACCAGGGTCTTTACCAGACCTGCGCGCAGCAGTACCTCCTGCACATTGGAAATCCCCAGATAGGCCGCATTGAAATCCACTACCAGATCATCCACACCCATGGTATATCCATTGATACTCACTCCCAGGGGCATAGCGCTGGAGATGTCCGATGAAGGCGGATTCTCAAATTCATTCAGCAGTTCTGTCAGAATGCCGTCAAACCGGTCTGAAACAGGGGTATAGTTTTTTTCCTCCAGCTTCGTACCGGCCAGATTTGTGTAAAAGATGGTATACGTCTTATTATCCTGGACGTTCTGCCCGCTTTCTGTTTTCCTTCCGCAGCCGCAAAGACAGAGGAGCAGCAGCAGGAACAGCCATTTCCATTTCCGTTTTTCTCCCATGTCTCTCCTCCTATGGCACATATCGCAAAGGGATCCGCACCGTAAATGTAGTGCCATCCCCTTCCTGGCTGTACACCCGAATTGCTCCGTGATGCATCAGCACAGCGCTTCTCGTGATGGCAAGACCCAGCCCGGTACCTCCGATCTCTCTGGAATGAGATTTGTCCGCCCGGTAAAACCGCTCAAAAATATGCTCCTGAGCCTCTTCCGGAATACCAATTCCCGAATCCTCTACCTTCACATAGAAGAAATTATTATCTACATTCAAAGAAACGTGCACCCATCCGTTTTCCTTATTGTACTTTATCCCGTTTTCCACCAGATTTGACAAAGCCAGCGTCAGCTTCGTCTCATCCACCTCCGCCAGGATCGGCTTAAAGCTCTCCAGTACCAGATCAATGTTATTCTTTGCAGCGATGGGGCGCAGACGTTTTAATATTAGCTCAATCAGATCATTGATATTCGTCTCTTTAATATTCACATCCGAAGAACGCTTATCCATCTTTACCAGGGAAAGCAGGTCTGTAATGATCTTATTTTCCCGGTCGATCTCCTCTGCAATATCAGTCATAAATTCCTTGTACAGCTCATTGGGTACCTCACCCTGTTTCCCCTGATCCACCAGAGAATCCGCTAAAACCTTCATGGACGTCAAAGGCGTTTTCAATTCATGAGACACATTGGATACAAATTCCTGTCTGGAATCCTCCTGTACCTTCATCCGCTCCAGCATCCGGTTGTATGCTTCCGACAAAAGCTCTGTCTCCGTATAATCCGGAATCGAAATATCCTCCTCCAGGAAGCTGCCCTTCATCTCTTCCAGAGAGGCAGTCACCTTTCCGAAGGGTTTGACCAGCAGGCGGGCAGCATAAAAAGCCACTGCCAGAACAGCCAGCGTCAGCACGGTCTGCAGCGTAAGTACGGTGGAGCTAAGCGCATCTCTGCCTTCCCGGATATCCGTGGTAGGCACGCTAATGATCATCACGCCCTGCATCTCCCGGGTCACATCATCCCGTACCGGTACCGTAACCTCCAGAAATTCATCTGTCCGGTTATAATTATCCGAATCTGTTCCCAGGAAACACTCCAGCACCTCCTGAGCCACGATTACCTTATCCTCATCGATTCCGTACGTATCCCGGATAATGCGGAAATGGTCATTCACGATCACCACCCGGCCATTATAAATGCTGCCAAGCTGCTTTAGTTCCGACTCAATCAGTTCCGACTCCGTCCCATGCATATAGTCAGAATCGCAAAGCTGTACGGAAATCATCAGACACTGGCTGCGAATCGTATCAGCCCGCTGACTAACCGCCTGTTTTTCATAATTATTCAGGATTCCGTACTTCAGCAGATTAATAGGGATAACTCCCACCAGAAGCAATATGATAAACAGACGCAGACGCAGGCTCTTTGCGTATCGTTTGAATTTATTTTTAATGCTGGAAATAATAACCCACTCCCCACTTCGTATGAACATATTTCGGCTCGCTGGGGTTCGCTTCGATCTTCTCCCTCAGTCTCCGGATATGTACATCCACAGTACGCACATCTCCCGGATACTCGTAGCCCCAGACGATATTCAGCAGATTTTCACGGCTGAAAACTTTATTGGGATTAAATACCAGCAGCTCCAGTACATCGAATTCTTTTGCGGTCAGGTTAATTTCCTTGCCGCTGATGCTGACCCGTCTGCCCTCGCAGTCCAGCACCAGATCACCTACTTCCACTATCTTCCCTTTGTTTTGATCTGCAGCCGGCTTCTGCGCAGTACGGCGGATGATCGCCTTCAGCCTGGCCTTCACTTCGAGAATGTTGAAGGGCTTTGTGATATAATCATCTGCGCCGTATTCCAGGCCAAGAATCTTATCCATGTCATCCCCCTTCGCCGTCAGCATCACAATCGGCACATCCGAAAACTCCCGAATCTGCTGACACACCTGAAGGCCGTCCAGCTTGGGCAGCATCAGATCCAGAAGGATAATGTCATATTCATTTTCCTTCGCCTTCTTCACCGCTTCCTCGCCGTCATAGGCACAATCCACTTCCATATCGTCCTGCTCCAGACTGAACCGTATTCCCTTTACAATCAGCTTCTCATCATCGACTACCAGAACTTTTTTTCCCATCTTTTAACTCCTTCAGACTGTTATCCTGTCCTTTATTTTCAAATATACAGCTTCCTTGATCCCGCTGATCTCCATGATCTCCTCAATCGTCCGGAACCCGCCGTGCTCCTGACGATAAGCAAGAATAGCGTCCGCCTTTGCCTCTCCGATCCCTGCAAGAGTCATCAATTCCTCCCGGTCTGCTGTATTCAGGTTTACCAACGCCCCGCCGCTTTGCCCGGAAGCCTCGCCGCCGTACATACCCTGCCGCTTAAGCCCGTCCGTCTCATCCCTGGTATAGATCCGAACCATCTCTCCGTCCTGCAGGCCCTCTGCCTGATTCAGCCACTCCTGATCAGCGGTCTCCAGAAATCCTCCGGCCCTCTCCACCGCCTCATACAGCCTGGCCGTCTCCGGAAGAGCATACACGCCCGGCGTCCTTACGGCACCGCAGACATAGACAAGGATCTCTTTCTGCACCGGCTCTGTCTGTGCTTCTGTCACGGGCCATCCCTCTGTTCCGGTCTCCTCTGCCGGCACCAGCCCCTCGGCCGTTACACCCCGGCTGTAGGAGCATCCTGTCAGAAGAATCATTCCAGACCACAGCAGCAGACTCCATCGTATCCTTTTTTTCTTTTTGATTTTCCTTTTGTTATTCAAATGCACAACTCCTGTTCCGTTTCCGGATTACAGATTCCCCCGTTATGCAATTATTTATTTTAACAAATTCGTAAATCATATGCAATATTTTTTTCTCTTTTCTCATAGTTTCTCGGTAACAGTTCAGCCCAGGGCTTTGCACTGGCTGCAAAGCCCGTAAGAACAAGTGACGGTTGAAAAGAAACCAGCCCCTTCGCCGAAGGCGAACTTTAAATGGGCTGGTTTCCGTAACAGTTTAGCTGAAGGCTGAACTGTTACGTTTCTCGTATAACCGCTATTTGTATGGTCTTTTCGCCCGAACCACAAAATCCTGTATCCGGGCAGTTCCCTGTTCACAAAAAATTCCGATGAGTGTTCCCGTAAATGACATCCGCCGTGTCACCTCCGTACAGAGAGCCGCAGCAGCGCCCTTCCCGATCAGCTCCGGCTTTTCCGTACCTGCGCTGGCATAAAAATAATAATATTCCTGATCCGACCGGATTTCAAGAGTGATTGCTCCATCCGGTACCGCAATCCTGCTGACAGCAGCATTCAAATCGTATATCTGCTTGCGCAGCTCAACAAAACTGACCCCCTCTTTGCGCACGAAACAGAGATCATAGTGGTGTTCATTATTATAAAATGCCGTAATACCGCATCTTAATTCCTCATTTTGAACATTTTCCCGTGCTTCCGCCGCTGTGCAGTCAGGAAGCTTTCGTGTTTCCTGGTCCGGAAAACGGATCGTTACTTTTGAATCAACCGCAAACTCCGTTTGCCTGACTGCCAGAAATGTGGGCGAACCGGTCCGGTCCGATAATCCGGCCTTGCCGCCGCTTAAAATCAGGCATTGCTCCGACTCATCAAATCTGTAATGATCCTTTTCCGGATTCCGCAGAAAAAGATACTGTTTGCTGAAGGAGCCGGGTCTGAAATCCGTATCGATCAGATAGCTCCCGGTAAATACGGCCGCCTTCTCCCGGGCCGGAAGATCTGCCTCCATCACCAGGTCTATCGTTCCGTTTTTCCCAACCACAGGCCATCCGTTTTCCCAGGTCACAGGAGCAAGAAACGTTTCTCTGCCAAGGTTATGCAGCATACTCATATATCCCTCCCCTGACAGAGTCCTCACGCCAAGCACCGTCATCCACCATCTTCCGTTTGTATCCTCCACCAGGTCTCCGTGACCGGTACACATAATGCTCATATCTTCTTTGTAGCGATGACTTAATACCGGATTGGCGGAGCAGGATTCATAGGGGCCATAGGGCCGGCTGCTGCGCTGAATCGTAACCATATGTCCATACTCCGTCCCGCCCTCAGCCAGAAGCAGGTAATAGGTTCCATCGATCTTATACAAATGCGGTCCTTCCGGGAACCTTCCTATGCAGCCTTTCGAGATTAATACCTCCTCCGACAGATTTTCACCCGTCTGCGGATTGATTTCATTTAAGTAAATTCCCTGATTTCCCCTGCTGTCCTGATTGGACACAAAATACACCTTTCCGTCTGCAAACAGAAGCGACGGATCAATCCCGCCTCTGGAAAGCCATACCGGTTCTGACCATTCTCCGGTAATATCATCCGTATAGACCAAAAAATTTCCACGATCATCCACGTTGGTGGTAATCATATAAAAGATGCCCTCATGGTATCTCAGCGTCGGCGCATAAATTCCGCCGGAGGTCCTGCTATTGGTTAAATTAAGCTGGCTTTTCCGTGTCAGACAGTGATTGATCAGCTCCCACTCCGCCAGATTCCTGCTTCGATATATGGCAACTCCCGGAAAATACTCAAAGCTGGAAGTCACCAGATAATATGTATCACCCACTCTGCAGATACTTGGATCCGGGTTAAAACCCGGTATAATCGGGTTCGAAAATTTTTGAAACATAAGCTTTTTTCCTTTCCTATCCGTTTTTTGAATACCGTCTATTCCTTTGCCCAGCCGAAGGAACAGCGGACTGCCTTTTTCCAGCCCCGTTTTACCTGCAGCCGGTTCTTTTCGTCCATTTCAGGAACAAAGGTATGCTCCAGCGCCCAATTTTGGCGGACATCCTCCCTGTTTTTCCAGTATCCGGCCGCCAGACCTGCCAGATATGCCGCCCCCAGGGCCGTAGTTTCAATGCATTTCGGCCTGCAGACCTCTGCAGACAAAATATCCGACTGAAACTGCATCAGGAAATCATTTGCGCTGGCCCCTCCGTCCACCTTAAGCTGATGCAGATGGATCCCGGAATCCGCCTCCATAGCCTCAATCACATCCGCTGTCTGGTATGCCAGAGACTCCACTGCGGCCCGCACCAGATGCTCCCGGCTGACACCCCTGGTCAGCCCTACGATAGTCCCCCTGGCGTACTGATCCCAATAGGGCGCTCCCAGCCCGGTAAAGGCGGGAACCATATATACTCCGTTGGTATCCGCCACCTTCCTGCAGTACTGTTCAGACTCCGCAGCATTCTCCAGTATCCGCAGCTCATCCCGCAGCCACTGTATCGCCGCACCGGCCACAAACACACTGCCCTCCAGCGCATAGTCTACCTTTCCCTCTTCCATGCCCACTGCAATCGTGGTCAGCAGGCCATGGGAGGACTCTACTGCCCTCGCTCCGGTGTTCATCAGCAGAAAGCAGCCGGTTCCGTATGTATTTTTCACATCTCCCGGCCCGAAGCAGCACTGGCCGAACAGCGCCGCCTGCTGATCTCCGGCTGCTCCTGCGATGGGAATCCCATCCCCGATCAGACAGTCTGCCGTTAGGCCGTAGATCCGGCTGGAGGGCAGGACTGCAGGCAGCATTTCTTTCGGAATGTCCAGCTTCTCTAAGATTTCCTCATCCCACTGCAGCTTATGAATATCGAACATCATGGTTCTGGATGCGTTGGTATAATCCGTCACATGCACCTTTTTTCCGGTCAGATTCCAGATCAGCCAGGTATCCACTGTGCCAAACAGCAGCTCACCCTTTCTGGCCCTTTCTCTGGCACCCTCCACATGATCCAGAATCCACTTCAGCTTCGTTGCAGAAAAGTAGGCATCCGGAATCAGACCCGTTTTCTTTCGGATCACCTCATCAAAGCCCTCCTCCTTTAGCTCATCGATCACCTGAGCGGTGCGGCGGCACTGCCATACGATGGCATTATAAACGGGGCGCCCGGTGGATTTTTCCCACACGATCGTCGTTTCTCTCTGATTGGTAATGCCGATGGCCGCAATATACTCCCCGCTGACTCCGATTTTGCCCATAGCCTCCGCCGCCACCCCGATCTGTGTAGACCAGATGTCCATGGGATTATGCTCCACCCAGCCCGGCCGGGGAAAGATCTGCTCAAACTCCCGCTGGGCCACGCTGCAGATCGTCCCCCCTTTATCAAATAAAATACACCGGGAGCTGGTGGTTCCCTGATCCAATGCCATAATATACTGCTTCATATCCTTCTCCTTTGCATCCTTTCCGAAAAGCAATCGGTTATCCTGCCTTCTATTATATCCGCTTTCCGGATTCATCTCAACCAGATTTCCGTAACAGTTTAGCGGAAGGCTAAACTGTTACACTCTTAAAGCTTGAAGATGATGATTCCCACAATACTGACCGCCATACCGATGACCCTCCGCCATTCCAAAGGCTGCTTCTGAGTGCCCAAGAGCCCCAATACCTCAATCAGATAGGAGAAAATAAGCTGTGCAATCACAATCAGCATCGCCGATTTCGCCGGTCCCAGCTTCCCCACGGACTGAATGACCGTAATAGTAATGAAAGCACCCAGCACACCGCCCAGCAGCATATACCAGGGATGCACCTTCCCCAGGGTCCCGAAGCTGCTTCTGTCGGTAAACAGCCATGCCAGCAGGCACAGCAGCAGAGCCGTAAACTGCACGAACGAGGAAGAGACCCACAGGCTGGTCTGTTTTGTAACCTGAGTATTCAATACCCCCTGCACGCTCATTAAAATACCGGAAACAACTGCAATTAAAAATCCCCACATAAAAACCACCTCAATTTTCCATACTTAATAAAAGTATGTCCAAAAGAGATGGTTCTATACTTCCTTTTCAGGCCTTTGAAATCAGAAAGACGCTTCCAGCTTCTCCGCCATTTCATCAATGTTTTCCCTGGTGATCACCAGCGGCGGAACCAGACGAATCACATCGCTTCCGGCAGACAGAACGACCAGTCCGTTATCCAGCGCCCTCTTCACAATCTCGCCCACAGGACGGCCTGAAACCACCAGGCCCTGCATGAAGCCCATACCCCGCCGCTTTGTCAAAAAGTCGTATTTTTCTACCAGGGCATCCAGCTTCTCCTCCAGATAAGGAGTCAGACTGCGCACATGCTCCACGATTTTTTCCTGTTCATACAAATCAAATACCTTTGAAACAGCCGCACAGGCCAGCGGATTCCCGCCATAGGTAGTACCGTGGTCTCCGGGAACCAGAGAGGCCTCCGCCGTCTTTTCATTCAGCACAAAGGCTCCTACCGGCACGCCGCAGCCCAGCGCTTTGGCACAGGTCATAATATCCGGTTCTACCCCGTACTGCTGCCACGCAAAATAGCTTCCCGTCCTGCCCATTCCGCATTGTATCTCATCTAATATCAGCAAAATATCCTGCGCTTCACAAAGCTGCTTTACTCCCTTCAGGAAAGCCGGATCCGCCGGATAAATGCCGCCCTCTCCCTGCACCGTCTCCAGGATAATGGCGCAGGTATGCTCCGTAATCTGGGCCTTCACACTGTCCAGATCATTATAATCCGCAAATTTCACCCCGCCCATCAGCGGCCGGAAGGCCTCCTGATAATGGGGATTCCCGGTCACTGAAAGAGCTCCGATGCTTCTTCCGTGGAAGGAATGATTCATAGCAATGATCTCATGGTCTGTCCGCCCGTCCCTGTTATACGCATATTTTCTGGCAGCCTTCAAGGCGCCCTCAATGGCCTCCGTTCCGCTGTTGGTAAAGAAAGCCTTGCTCATGCCGCTGGCCTTGATCAGCTTTTCCCCGGCCTCTGCCAAAGGGATATTATAATAAAGATTGGAGGTATGGATGAGCTTATCGATCTGTCCCTTCAGCGCATCGTTGTATGCCTGATTGCCATAGCCCAGAGCAAACACCGCAATACCAGCCCCGAAATCCAGATACCGTTTTCCTTCCGCATCCTGCAGGTATACGCCCTCGCCCTTCTCAAAAACCACCGGGAAGCGGTTGTAGGTATGCAGCACCACCTTTTCCGTACGCTCCATATATTCTTTACTTGTCGGCATAATACTTTTCCTCCTCATCTCCAATGATCGCAGTTCCGATCCCCTTATTTGTGAAGAATTCCAAAAGCAGCGCATGCTCGATCCGCCCGTCCAGAATATGTACTCTGGATACGCCGGACTGAATCGCCTCGATACAGTTCTGAAGCTTGGGAAGCATGCCGCCTCCCACATTTCCGCTCTTCAAAAACTCCTGTGCCTCCGGAATCGTCATCTCGCTGATCAGACTGGATTTATCCGCAGGATCTCTGTAAACCCCCTCAATGTCCGTCAAAAATACCAGCTTGGAAGCCTTCATGGCCTTCGCAATGGCACAGGCCGCATCATCCGCATTGATATTGTAGGAATGATAGCTGTCATCCGAACCGATGGGACATATCACCGGAATAAAGTCATTGTCCAGCAGGGTATTTAAAAGCAGGGGATTCACTTCCTTCACTTCCCCTACATAGCCGATGTCCCGTCCGCCGGAAAGCTTCTTCTCCACCCGCAGCACCGTACCGTCCTTGCCGCTGACGCCTACCGCCTTCAGGCCCACCTTTTCCATCATGGACACCAGACCCTTATTCACCCGGTTCAGTACCATCTCAGCCACTTCCATGGTATCCTTATCCGTTACACGCAACCCGTTTACAAACTGAGTCTCCAGACCGATTTTTCCGATCCATTTCGTAATTTCCTTTCCGCCGCCATGTACGATGATGGGTCGGAAGCCCACCAGCTTCAGCAACGCCACGTCCCGGATCACATTTTTTTTCAGCTCATGATCCACCATGGCGCTGCCGCCGTATTTTACGATAATTGTCTTGCCGTGGAAGCGCTGAATGTAGGGAAGCGCTTCAATCAGGACATTGGCCTTCTCCAGCCACATTTCCATTGTATCCATAGATTTGTTCTCCTAAAAAATTCTGCTCTTCGTACCGTCTTTTCCGGGTCGTTTATCAGGAACGGTAGTCCGCATTAATTTTAATATAATCATAGGTCAGATCACATCCCCAGGCAGTCGCACAGGCCTCTCCCATCTTCATATCTGCAATGGCAGTGACTTCCTTCTGAGAAAGAATTTCCGTTGCCTTCTCTTCGCTGTAATCCGTTGCCACACCGTTTTCAATGATCTTCAGCCTTCCTGCGCTGCTTTCAAAATACAGATCCACCTTTTCCGGATCAAAGACAGCGCCGGAATACCCCATAGCGCACAAAATACGGCCCCAATTGGCATCATGTCCGCAGATAGCCGTCTTTACCAGGCTGGAGGTGATGATGGATTTACTTAAGATCACTGCCTGCTCCTTGCTTTCAGCCCCTACTACCTTTACCTCAAACAGAGCCGAAGCGCCCTCGCCGTCCGCCGCCATCTGCTTTGCAAGGTAAGTGTTGACCGCATTCAGCGCCTCCCGGAATGCCAGAAAATCCTCATTCTCCTCTGTAATTTCCGAATTTCCGGCCAGCCCATTGGCCAGTACCAGGCAGGTATCATTGGTGGATGTATCCCCATCCACAGAAATCATATTGTAGGTATCCTTCACATCCGCACTGAGGGCCTTCTGCAGCAGCTCTTTGGAAATGGCCGCATCCGTCGTCACAAAGGAAAGCATGGTGCACATATTGGGATGGATCATGCCGGAACCCTTGCACATACCGCCGATGGTCACCTTTTTTCCTCCCAGCTCCAGTTGAACGGCAATCTCCTTCTTTACCGTATCCGTAGTCATGATCGCCTCCGCAGCCAGCGTTCCCGCAGCCTGTGAATCCGAAAGCATAGGAACCATAGCGGCAACGCCTTTTTTTATCGCCTCAATAGGAAGCTGTTTTCCGATTACGCCTGTGGAGGCTGTCAGTACCTGCTCCGGCCTCAGGCCAAGGAGGGCGGCTGCCGTCTCAGCCGTTTCCCTGCAATAACCATACCCTTCCGTTCCGGTGCAGGCATTTGCGATACCGCTGTTCATCACCACAGCCTGGGCCGTTTCCTGATGATATACCACATTCTGATCCCATTTCACCGGGGCAGCCTTTACCACATTGGTGGTAAAAGTGCCTGCGGCCCTGCAGGGAACCTTACTGTAAAGCATTGCCATATCTTTTTTATCCTTCTTTATGCCGGCGGCGATCCCGATGGCCATAAATCCCTCCGGTGCCGTCACGCCTCCTTCCATTCTGCGCATCCTGATTTTCCTCCCTCTTTTCCATTGGTCCGTAACGTCTTGATTTTTTTAATTCTTTTTCTTCTGCTGTTTCCCGGGCCGGTTGTCTCTGCCGTACCTTACGGGAATACCGGAACAAGCTGCAAACCGGTATTTTCCGGCAGTCCGAACAGCAGGTTCATATTCTGTACCGCCTGTCCGGCGGCTCCCTTTACCAGATTGTCAATGGCTCCCAAGGCCACGATCCGATGTGTCCTTTCATCCAACTGAAAGCCGATATCCACAAAATTACTGCCCTCTACCCAGCGGGTCTCCGGATAAACGCCCGACCCCAGCAGACGTATAAAATATTCCTGCCCGTAATATGCTTCATATGCGGCACGCACCTGCTCCTCTGTCACCCCCGGCTTCAAGTCCGCATATGCGGTAGCCAGGATGCCCCGGTTCATGGGAACCAGATGAGGCGTAAAATTGATCCGAATCTCTTCCCCGGCCGCATAGCCAAGCTGTTCCTCGATTTCCGGCGTATGTCTGTGGCTGGTAACTCCGTAAGCCTTAATACTCTCATTCACCTCACAGAACAGATTGGGCAGCTTTGCCCCTCTGCCCGCTCCGGAGGTACCGGATTTGGCATCAATAATAATCGAATGGGGATTAACCAGCTTCTCCTTTACCAACGGATACAGAGTCAAAATAGAGCAGGTGGTATAGCAGCCCGGATTCGCAATCAGACGGGCCTTCCTGATATCCTCCCGGTTGATCTCGCACAGGCCGTATACCGCTTCCGGAATATATTCCGGACTCTTATGCAAAATCCCGTACCACTTTTCATACACCTTTACATCCTTGATCCGGAAATCCGCACTCAGATCAATGATTTTTGCCCTGTTTAAAATCTCCTCATTGACAAGCGATGCACAAAGTCCCTGGGGGGTGGCCGTAAAGATCACATCCGCCTGTTTGGATAACTCTTCCATATTGTCATCCAGACACCGGGAATCTACGATACGAAACATATTCCGATATACTTCCTCATATTTATGATCTACATAGCTTCTGGAACCGTACCAGACGATCTCAGCCTGGGGATGCTGCAGCAAAAGCCGCACCAGCTCTTGCCCCGCATATCCGGTGGAACCAATAATACCTGCTTTTATCATATCCATTCTCCCATTTCCCGCAGCAGCTTCAATTCCTTCACCGCCACATTCAAAATCCATATAAAATCAACTTCCAATATCGCTTCCGGCAGACAGAATATCCGTTTTCTCCCGGAGCCATTTCCTATCATATACCAGTTCTTTTCATATGTAAAGTGTTTTTTGATGCATATTTATACACTTACTATGCATATTTTATCCAAGCAGCAACTATTTTAACCGAAATTCTAATTTGCACTTGCATATTTATGATAAATGCGGTATAGTAAGGCCTGGACAGAAAAGACATTCCGCAAATCCCATAAATGCGGAAGCTTCCGCGCATAGCTGCGCAATATTCGCCCGAAGGGCAAGCATTCATACTGGAGGTATTTAATTATGAAAGAAAAGGTTATTCTGGCTTATTCCGGCGGTCTGGACACTACCACCATGATTCCCTGGCTGAAGGAAAATTTTGATTATGATGTTGTCTGCTGCTGTATCGACTGCGGACAGGGCAATGAACTGGACGGCCTGGAGGAACGTGCAAAGCTCTCCGGCGCTTCCAAGCTATATATTGAAAATATTATTGATGAATTCTGCGATGATTTCATTATGCCCTGTGTAAAAGCCGGTGCGGTATACGAACATCAGTATCTGCTGGGCACTTCCATGGCGCGTCCTGTTATCGCTAAAAAGCTGGTAGAGATTGCCCGCAAGGAAGGAGCCACCACCATCTGCCACGGAGCAACCGGAAAAGGAAATGACCAGATCCGTTTTGAGCTGGCCATCAAAGCGCTGGCGCCGGATCTGAAGGTGATCGCTCCCTGGCGTATGACGGATATCTGGACCATCCAGTCCCGTGAGGATGAAATCGATTATTGTAAGGCTCACGACATCGACCTGCCCTTCGACCACAGCCACAGCTACAGCCGTGACCGCAATCTGTGGCACATCAGCCATGAAGGCTTGGAGCTGGAGGATCCGGCCAACGCCCCCCATTACGACAATATGCTGGTATTAGGGGTTACTCCGGAAAACGCTCCCGATGAGGGTGAGTCTATCACAATGACCTTCGAAGCCGGCATCCCCAAAACCTTAAACGGCAGGGAAATGAAAGTATCTGAAATTATTACTGAGCTGAACAGGCTGGGCGGCAAGCACGGAATCGGTATTGTCGATATCGTTGAAAACCGTGTGGTAGGCATGAAGAGCCGGGGCGTTTATGAAACACCGGGCGGAACGATTCTGATGGCAGCTCATGAACAGTTGGAGGAGCTGATCCTGGACCGTGATACCATGGAAACAAAGAAAAGGCTGGGCAGCCAATTTGCCCAGATCGTATACGAAGGAAAATGGTTTACTCCTCTTCGGGAAGCAATCCAGGCTTTCGTAGATGTGACGCAGGAATACGTGACCGGAGAAGTAAAATTCAGGCTTTATAAGGGCAATATCATCAAAGCAGGTACTGTCTCTCCCTACAGCCTTTACAATGAGTCTCTGGCCTCCTTCACCACGGGAGATCTTTATGACCATCATGACGCTTCCGGATTTATTACCCTGTTCGGCCTTCCTCTGAAGGTTCGCGCCATGAAGCTGGCAGAAACAAAAAATAACAGCAAGTAGCCTTTGTCAGACAGCAAAACAGCAAAGAGCTGCTGCAAAATCGAATCTTTTCGATTTTGCAGCAGCCCCGCATCCGCTTTACCGGTAATCCGGATTATTCCACCGTCAGCCCATTCAGATAATCATCCAGAGAGGAAGTATCTACACTGTAGCTCTCTGTCTCAACCACAGTGTTTTCCGGAGTCGCTGTCACGTTCTGGTAAACAGACACTCCAAACCAGCCGATCACCACTACTCCCAGCACGCCCAGAGCAGTCTTTGTCAGAAACCACTCCCGCTTCTGCTTTTTCATGATCTTTTCACGGTTTTTCTTTTCTTCTTTATAACGGTCAACCTTCGCCTGACTCATATGCTTATCGCTCCTTACTACAGTTTATCTGCCGCCATCCGGCCATATCGGCCGCCCAGCAGTATTTCTCTATCTATAGTATACACAAATACCGCAATTTTTCAATCTTTTTTTCGGCTGCCCTTTTTCTATTAAATCACCACGATAATCCCGCCGTCATTGGCATACATCGTACTGATACCCGCCGTATCCAAAACAACGCAGTCCTTTACCCGCATCCTTTCCAGCAAAGCATCTTTCACCATCTGGGCCCGTTCCCTGCAGTTGCAGTGAGTAATCGCCAGTATCTTCTGCTCCGGATGCTCTACGCTCTCCGCAATGCTGTTGACCATCTTTACCAGCGCTTTATTAATGCCTCTTGCCTGGTCTAACTGAGCAATATTCCCTTCCGGCGTAGATACCATGACCGGCTTGATCTTCAGCGCTGTAGCCACCATGGCTTTCAGATTGCTCAGCCTTCCGTTCTTTCTTAAGGTGTCCAGCGTTTCCAGAACAAACCAGGTGTTCTGCCCCGCAATATATCTTTCCACCTGGGAAATCACCTCCTCAAAGCTCATACCTGCTTCTTCGCATTCCTGAATCTTCAAGGCAATCAGGGTCTCTCCCACGGAGGCAGACCTGGAATTAAACACGTATACCTTTTTCTCCGGATGGTCCTCCAGAAAAAGCTGCTTTCCCAGCTCCGCACTATTATAGGAGCCGCTCAGCTCCGCAGACAGCGTAACCGCATAAATACGTTCAGCCCCTGATGCATAGGCTTTCTGATAAAATTCCGGGGACGGGCAGGCTGATTTGGGGCAATTTGGACTGGCCTTCACCCTTTTTAGAAATTCCGCCTGGTCAAAGGTCTCATCATCCACAAATTCATATTCATCTACCCGCATCGTCAGCGGTGCGGAAACAAAATGTCCGTCCTTTTTCATCTCATCGGTCAGCTCTCCGCAACTGTCCACCACGATCATATAACTCATAGCAATCCTCCTAGCTGCCGTATGTCAGCATTTTATAACGTAGTAATCAATACTACATTATGATAGCACATATGTTTCTTCTTGAAAAGAGGGAAAAACGTGAATATAATAAAAAATATCGAAAAACAATTTTCACGGAGGTTTTTTCCTTGCAGTCATTAAAATTGCCAGATGTCAAAGATTTTATGAATAAGCTTCTTACTACGGATGCCTTTGATGCCTTTCTTTTATCGGAGGCTTCCGTCACCACCTTCACTACCTTCCGGATCGACGGAACCTATCACAAGGACTATTACGGCACGGATGCAGAGCTTCTGGAGCAGGATCCTCATTCTGCCGCAGGCCCCGCCTGGAAGCTGATCCGTCCCCTTTTTTTCCAGATTGTGAAGGGGAAATATACACCCCTGGACTTTAAGCTGGTCCTGCGGCTGGCGGACTATAATGTAGAGAAGCTGCTGGCCCAATCCGGTATTTCTCTGCATAGCCGGGATGTGGCAGGCCTTTTCTTCAACCTTCATTATAACGGAAAGGAAATCGTCTGCACCACCGGAACATCCCTGCGTATCTTTACACTGGAAAAAACACTGGACCTGGCCTGGGATACCATGGTGCAGAAATTTTTAAAACAGCAGCAGATTCCTTTTCTCCTGCTTTAATTGCCCTGCTCCCCTTCCCCTCTTCTCCTTCCGATTTTCATCTTTTGTTAGCACTCATTAAAATCGAGTGCTAATTTTTTCTTGACTTTTCCATGACACGGTATTACAATGTCTTTCAAAGCAGCGAATGTGCAAAAAACAGAATGAAGATAAGGAGTGTTATTTATGAGTAAAACTGGCAATCTTTCTATTAACAGCGAAAATATTTTCCCCATTATTAAGAAATGGCTGTATTCGGACCATGACATCTTTGTCCGTGAGGTTGTATCCAACGGATGCGATGCAATTACAAAGCTGCATAAGCTGGAAGTAATGGGAGAATACTCCTATCCGGAAGGACACAAGGACAGCATCCAGGTTATCGTAAATCCGGATGAAAAAACGCTGAAGTTCATCGATACCGGCCTTGGCATGACTGCCGATGAGGTGGAAGAATACATCACCCAGATCGCTTTTTCCGGCGCTACCGCTTTTCTGGAAAAATACAAAGACAAGACCAATAAGGATGAAATTATCGGTCATTTCGGACTGGGCTTCTATTCCGTATTCATGGTAAGTGACAATGTAGAAATCGATACCCTTTCTTTCCAGGAAGGCGCCTATCCCGTTCACTGGGAATGTGACGGCGGTTCCGAATATACTCTGGATGAGGGCACAAAAGCCTCCGTTGGTACAGAGATCACTCTGCATCTGAACGAGGAAAGCCTGGAATTTGCCAATGAATACCGGATGCGCGAGGTTCTGGAAAAATACTGTTCCTTTATGCCGGTGGAGATCTTCCTTTCCAAGGCCAATGCGCCCCAGGAATACGAGACCATCGATGAGTCTGAGCTGAGAGAAGATGATGTGGTGGTAGAGCACATCCACGAGGATGCAAAGACCGAAGAAAAAGAGGATGAAAACGGCAATAAGGAGACCGTAGAGGTATCTCCCGCCAGAGACAGAGTAAAGATCAATAAACGTCCGGTCTCCATCAGCGACATTCACCCGCTGTGGGAGAAGCATCCCAATGACTGTACCGAGGAAGAATACAAGGAGTTCTACCGCAAGGTATTTATGGATTACAAGGAGCCTCTGTTCTGGATTCATCTGAACATGGACTACCCCTTCAACCTGAAAGGAATCCTCTACTTCCCCCGGATCAACACGGAATACGATTCCATCGAAGGCACCATCAAGCTGTACAACAACCAGGTATTCATCGCCGATAACATTAAGGAGGTCATTCCCGAATACCTGATGCTGCTGAAGGGTGTGATCGACTGCCCGGATTTCCCGCTGAATGTTTCCCGAAGCGCTTTGCAGAACGATGGATTTGTAAAGAAGATCTCCGACTATATTTCGAAGAAGGTGGCTGACAAGCTTTCCGGCATGTGCAAAACCGACCGGGAAAATTATGAAAAATACTGGGATGATATCAATCCTTTCCTGAAATACGGCTGTATTAAGGACTCCAAATTCAATGAACGTATAATCGATTATATCCTGTATAAGGATATCAACGGAAAATATCAGACCCTGAAGGAGCTGGTTCCTGAAAAGGTCGAAGAAAAAGTAGATTTCGATGAATCACAGGATACCGCAGAGGAAGCAAACAGCCAGGAAACCGATTCCGAAAAGGAAAAAACTACGGTTTACTATGTTACCGATGAGATTCAGCAGAGCCAGTATATCAATATGTTCAAGGATGCCGGCCTGAATGCGGTGATTTTGAAGCACAACATCGATACTGCCTTCGTAACCCATATGGAACGGCAGCGGGAGGATCTGAAGTTTGAGCGTATTGATGCCGATGTCACGGATACCTTCAAGGAGGAATCTTCTGAAGAAGAGATGAAGGAAACCACCGAAACCCTTACGGAAATCTTCCGCAAGGCGCTGAATAACGATAAGCTGGGAATTAAGGTGGAAAAACTGAAAAATGAGAATACCTCTTCCCTGATGATCCTCTCGGAAGAAAACCGCCGGATGCAGGATATGATGAAGATGTACGGTATGTACGGCATGGATCCCTCCATGTTCGGCAATCAGGAAACTCTGGTGCTGAATGCGAAGCATAAGCTGGTTCAGTATATTCTGGAGCACAAAGACGGAGAATATGTTCCCATGATCTGCGAACAGCTCTATGATCTGGCTATGCTGGCTCATAAGCCGCTGTCCCCGGATGAAATGACAAAATTCATTGCCCGCAGCAACGAAATCATGCTGCTGCTGGCAAAATAAAACGCTTCCCGCAATTCCTATAAAAAGAGCTGCCGCAGCATAAACCGTTGACGGCAGCTCTTTTCTTGTATAAAATAATTAAAGTATCAAAACTCCGGAATGATGCCGGGTAAGAATGAGAGGTAGCATTATGTATCGAGACTGGAAATATGGTTTGTCCGGAAGCACCCTGAAAATTATTGCAATTATCACTATGCTGATTGACCATACCGGCGCCACTGTTGTGTGGGCTTTGTCACGGCAGCCCTATATTACCGCTGATCCGGAAATGGTCCGGGCCGTCAATCACCTCTACCGTCTGATGCGGGGTGTAGGCCGCGTTGCCTTTCCGATCTTTTGTTTTCTCCTGGTGGAAGGCTTTCTGCATACCCATGATGTAAAAAAATATGCGCAAAGACTCTTTCTCTTTGCGCTGATCTCCGAAATTCCTTTTGATTTTGCCCTGAAACCCCGCTGGTTTTACCCGAATAAGCAGAATGTATATTTCACTCTGCTGATCGGACTGCTGGTGCTGTGGGGTATTACTGTATGCAGCGGACAGCTCGTCCTCCAGCTTCTTATCCTGGTATCCGGGCTGTTAGCGGCTTCATTTTTAAAGACAGACTACAGCTATAAAGGGGTATTTTTGATTGAAGTGCTCTATATCTTCCGTTTCTCCAGGCTGTACCAGTGCCTGGGCGGAGCTGCGGCCATCTCCTGGGAAATGCCGGCTCCGGCCGCCTTTCTTCCGATCTATTTCTATAACGGCAAACGGGGAATTTCCCTGAAATATTTCTTCTACTGGTTTTATCCCGTTCACCTGGTGCTCCTGGGAATCATTACCCAATATGTACTGCCCCTCTTCCGCTAAAGCGGACCGGGGCTTATCCCTCTACCACCAAAAACCTGCCATCCGGCAGCGGGAAAACCTCGCAGGCTTCCAAAATCTCCTGGTCTGACATTCCGGAAGCGTCCAGATTTTCTTTAAAATAACGCTTTACTTCTTTCAGATTCTGAAATACTGCCGCCATACAGTCCTCCAGAAAGTATTCCGCCTCTTCCAGAGTCTGAGCAACCGGCTCATCAAAAAGCTGCCCCTGTTTTTCCAGGAAGGTTTTCAGACAAATCTCATCATATTCCATACTTTTTCCTCCGTTCCGCTACAAAAGCGTCCGCAGTACCTTCAGAACCCCGTCCTGCAGATTGCTGTCGGTCACATATTTTGCCGCTTTTTTTACCTCTTCTCTGGCATTGGCCACCGCATAGCTTTCCCCGGCGCAGCCCAGCATTCCCAGATCATTGTGATTGTCCCCAAAGGCCATTGTCTCTTCCTTTGTAATATGCATGAACTGCTGCACCTTCCGCAGGGCCGCACCCTTGTCCACGCCTTCCTTTACGAAATCCACCCAGTTCTTTCCGGCGGCCATCACATGGACCCTTCCCTGAAAAAACTTTTTTGCAGGCTCTGCCACCGCCGCAGCATCATCTCCGCAGTACAGCGCCACCTTCACCACCGGTTCTGTAACCTGGAGCACATCTTCGATCTGATCCAGCCGCAGCTTATATCCTCTGCGCATCTGATCCACAAAAGCCTGATCCCTGCAATCCATATATGCTGTCTTGGGAGCATTCACCAAAATATAACCCCTGTTCATTTTCCGCAGATACCGGATAATCTCCTCAAAAAGCGGCTTCTCAAAGCTGCAGCAGTCGATATCCCGGTCTCTGCATACCACATAACCGCCGTTTTCCGCAATAAAAATTACATCATTTTGAATGGGATCCAGCAGCTTGTACATGCTCTGATACTGACGGCCGCTGGCCGCCGCAAATAAAATCCCTTTTTCTTTTAATTTCCGGATCACCTCAAAAACCTCCGGATTAATGTCCGGCGTTCCCTCCGGAACCAGTGTTCCGTCCAGATCCGAAGCAATCAGCTTTATCATTTCATCCTCCCGAATCATCCGGCCTGTGCAGCTATTTCTACTGCTTCACGCTTATCGGCCGCCGTTCCTTTCCGGCGGCCCGCCCGTTTTTTCCTTGATCTTCTCATACAGAATCTGGTGGAATTGTGTGCCGCACCGTTCCACCTCTCCCAGCACCACATCGATCTTTTCCCGGTCCAGATACCAGTTTTCCCGGCAAATATCCCTTGTCACCACCGGACTGACCAACAGCTTTGTATCGGGAAACTGCTCCTGATAATACATCAGGCACCGTCTGGCATGAAAGGCCTGACAGGACAGGATCGCCCGCCCGGGGACAAGACCAAGTCTTTCCAAGACTTCCCGGGATTTTACCGCATTTTCATAGGTAAAGGTCGCCTGATCCTCTTTTAAAACCGCAGTCTCCGGAACGCCCTCCTTCACCAGAATATCCTTTAGGTACTCCCACTCTGTTTCATAGGCTCCTTCAAAACGGTCCTTCAAAATGCTATACCTTCCGGACGGTAAAATAAACGGCGCAAACCCCTGATGGTAAAGAGCGGCTGCGTGCTTTGCACTGTCCGGATAGTCCCCGCCCGGCACGAAAATCAGATCCGCCTTCTGCAGAGGATGCTCCACAAAAATAAAGTCCGTGATCCCCTGATAGAATTTTTCCATGTCCTGCCTTTCCGTTCTTATTTATGATTCCCTTTTTCCTGAAAACTATTCTGCCTTCGGCAGCTTAAAGGAGCTCTTCAGAGAAACGATCCGGTTAAATACCGGCGCCCCGGGCCTGGAATCTTTACAGTCTGCGCAGAAGAAGCCGGTGCGGACAAACTGATAGCTGTCATACGCCTTTGCATCCTTCAGCGCCGGCTCCATATAACAGTTTTTCAGCACAGTCAGGGAATTTGGATTCAAATTCAAAGAACCGTCCTCGTTGTACACGCCCTTCTCCTCATCGATGATATTTTCATACAGACGCACCTCCGCCTGAATCGCCGTCTTTGCCGCAACCCAGTGGATCGTCCCCTTTACCTTGCGTCCCGTAAATCCGGAGCCGCACTTTGTCTCAGGATCATAGGTACAGTGAATCTCTGTAATATTTCCCGCTTCATCCTTCTCAAATCCGGTACATTTTACAAAGTATGCCCCCATCAGGCGCACCTCATTGCCCGGGAAAAGACGGAAATACTTTTTCGGCGGATTTTCCATAAAGTCATCCCGGTTAATGTAGAGTTCCCGTCCAAAGGGAACCTTTCTGGTGCCCAGCTCCGGATTTTCCAGGTTGTTCTCCACATCCAGCTCTTCCGTCACATCCTCCGGATAATTATCGATAATCAGCTTTACCGGATCCAAAACAGCCATCATACGGGGCCGTTTCATCTTCAGATCCTCCCGGATACAGTATTCCAGCATAGCATAGTCTACAGAGCTCTGGCTCTTGCTGACACCGCACAGATCCACAAAAAGCTTAATGGATTCCGGAGTGAAGCCCCGGCGGCGCAGCGCCGCAATGGATACCAGACGGGGATCGTCCCAGCCGTCCACGATTCCATCTTCCACCAGCTTCTTAATATAGCGTTTTCCTGTCACCACATTGGTCAGATACATTTTCGCAAACTCAATCTGCTTCGGAGGATGGGGATACTCCAGCTCCCGCACCACCCAATCATACAGCGGGCGGTGATCCTCAAATTCCAGGGTACAGATGGAATGGGAAACGCCTTCTATGGCATCCTCAATGGGATGGGCAAAATCATACATGGGATAAATGCACCATTTGTCTCCGGTATTGTGATGAGACATTCTGGCTACACGGTAGATGACCGGGTCACGCATATTGATATTCGGAGAAGCCATATCAATCTTTGCCCGCAGTACCTTTGATCCATCCGGATACATTCCGTTCTTCATGTTCTCAAACAGCTCCAGGTTTTCCTCTATGCTCCTGTCCCGGTAAGGGCTGTTTTTTCCCGGCTCCGTCAGCGTTCCCCGGTATTCCCGGATCTCTTCCGCCGTCAGATCGCAGACAAAGGCTTTTCCTTTTTTAATCAGTTGAACCGCAGCCTCATACATCTGATCGAAATAATTGGAAGCAAAAAACAGACGGTCCTCCCAGTCAGCTCCCAGCCATTTTACATCCTGCAAAATCGACTGAACAAACTCGGTCTTTTCCTTCGTGGGATTTGTATCATCGAAACGCAGATTAAACTTTCCCTGATACTCCTGAGCAAGCCCGTAATTTAACAGAATGGACTTCGCATGCCCAATATGAAGATATCCGTTGGGCTCCGGCGGAAAACGGGTGCATACCGTCTCACACTTTCCTTCCGCCAGATCCTTATCTATGATCTGCTCAATAAAATTCTTGCTGGTTGTTTCCATAATCTGCCTCCTCAATCATCATCCTAACAATACTTTCCTTTTTTCAAGGTCTGTCCAGGAAATGCGCATGAATCCCCTGAACAGTAACAATCCATCACATCATAGCATAATTTTTATGAAAAGACAACATTGTGGAAGTGACAAAAAGCTGATACAATAAATAGCAGAATGATTACGGACGGGGAGGCACATCGGCTTATGTACTATTTTATCGTGAATCCCGCTTCAAGCTGCGGCAAAGGAATGCGGCTCTGGGAAAAAGCGGAGGCCATTCTGGAAAAAAAGGAAATTGAATATGAAAGCTTCATTCTGAATGGTCCCGGGGAAGCTGCCGGGCTGGCCCGTTTTTTATCGTTAAATAAAACCCCCTGTACCATCGTGATCGTAGGCGGTGACGGGACAATCAATGAATTTCTCGGCGGCCTGACCACCTGCGAGGGCATCACCTTCGGGTATCTGCCCACAGGCTCCGGAAATGATTTTGCCAGGGGAATGCATATCCCCTCAAACGTAGAGGATGTCATGGAAATGATCCTTTCCCCGGAAAAATTCCGGAATATCAATATCGGTATTGCCGTTTCCGGAGACCAGAAAAAGGCTTTTGCAGTCAGCTCCGGAATCGGTTATGACGCTGCCGTCTGCTATGCCTCCTACTGCTCTCCGCTCAAAAAAATGCTGAATAAAATACACGCAGGGAAACTGATCTATCTGATCAATGCCCTGCGTCTGCTGATTTCCTTAAAGCCCTTTTCTGTCCGCCTGCTGATGGATGACAGCCAGCTTTTGACCTTTCAGAGGGTCTATTTCACTGCTGCTATGAATACCAAATATGAAGGAGGCGGCTTTATGTTCTGTCCCAAGGCAAGTCCAGTGGACAATTATCTGGATATTATTCTGGTGGAGGGCCTGCCCAAATGGAAGGTGCTTGCCCTGCTGCCCACCGCCTTTTTGGGAAAGCACGTAAATTTCAACGGCATTCATATTTACCGCTGCAAGCGGGCAGTCATCCAGAGTGAAACCGAGACCTGCGTACATGTGGACGGCGAACATCTGGGATACTGCAAAAAAGTTTCCTTTTCACTAATGAAAGAAAAGCTGCGGATGATCGTAGGATAAAACCTCATTTTAATTGAAGCCTACAAACTTCCGGGCGATCTTATATCCCCTTACCACGATCTTGCGCCCCAGCCAGCCGGGCAGATTCAGGCAGATGCCCAGACAGGTGGTGCGCAGGTGACGGTACATCTTCCGATCCGTTTTTTTCAGATAAGTCCACAGCTCCTTTTTCTTTTCCAGATTTTCCTTCGTTCCGCTGACCAAAAGCAAAGAAGAGGTCACGGTCATGATTTTATCCAGATAAATATACATATACTTCTTCAGATGCTTGTCCAGCCCGTCAAAGCTCTGTTCTGCCATGATATCAATCATGATCTTGTTTACTTTGATCTGCTGGTCGATCCGGCCGATCATTACCTGCTCATTTACCGACTGATCCTCTCTTCCAATATAATAGTGATAGAAATTCACATCCATGTAATAAAGCTTCTTCACATAAGGGAAGGGCTGAAATGCAAAAATATTGTCTACGTAAAAGGTATGGCTTGGAAGCACCATGCCGCTATTCAGAATCGTTTCCCGACGGTAGATAATATTATGCATCAGAATATACTGGGTCTGCTTCATATGTTTCATGGCAGACCATTCAAAAATCTCATCAACAGGAAACGCATGGCGGAAATGCATTACTTTTTTATGCTTCGCTCCCACCTTATCATAAATAAAGTTGACCAGGAACAGATCCACCGGAGTCTGATCCTCCTCCAGCTTCTTCAGCCGCTCCACCACCTGCAGCAGCACCCGGGGATCCGCCCAGTCATCGCTGTCAATTACTTTAAAATAAAGGCCGGAGGCATTCCTTACTCCGGTATTTACGGCCTCGCCATGACCGCCGTTTTCCTGATGGATCGCCGTGATAATGCCGGGATATTTCTCAGCATACCGGTCCGCCAGCTCCGCTGTCCGGTCCTTTTGGGAACCGTCATCCACGATCAGTATTTCAATATCCTCCCCTGCCGGAAGCAGAGACTTGATACATTTTTCCATATATGCTTCCGAATTATAGCACGGAATCGCAACTGTCAGTATTTTCATGTCCGTTTTCTCCTGATTTTCTTCTGTATAAAACTTTTTATTTCTCTTCCGAATTCCGGTATTTTTCCTGTCCCAGCCGTATCTGCAGATATCCGGCATAGGCCGCAAAGGCTGCCGGTATCGGATAATCTGCCTCCGTCCGCTCTGGTTCTACGATCAAAAACGGTGAGTGCAAAGCTTCCAGCTCCTCCGTCAGGATCAGATATCCGGTCATATGCCATTCCACATGACTGAAAATATGTCTGGCCTCCGGCAGAGGCAGAATCCGGACCGCCGGGATCTGCTCCTGCTTCAGATAACACAGCAGCTCTTCCTTTGACAGATGGCCCTCCAGATTCGGCAATTCATACAGCCCGGCCAGCAGCCCCTTGGGCGGACGCCTGCGTATGACGGTATGAAGCCCATCCCGGATCACCAGAACCGTTTTTTCTTCGATCCGCCGCTTTTTTGCTCCGCTTTTCTTTGGAAGCTCTCCGGTGCGGCCATGTATTCTGGCCAAACACCATTCTGCTGCCGGACACCGGCCGCATTCCGGCTGCCCGTTTGGCAGGCATACGGTAGCTCCCAGCTCCATCAGCGCCTGATTAAACGTCCCCGGACAGGTCCTTGGAATGATTTCCATGACACGCTCTTCAAAGTCTGCCTTCACGGATTGCCTGGAAATATCGGCTTCACTTTCCGTAATACGGCTGAGCACCCGCAGCACATTCCCGTCCACCGCCGGAGCCGGAATGCCGTAAGCGATAGAAGCGATAGCCCCGGCAGTATAGGAACCAATTCCCGGCAGCTTTTTCAGTTCCTGATAATCTGCCGGCAGCTTCCCGCCATACTCCTCTGTCACCCGGACCGCAGCCTTCTGCATATTACGCACCCGATTGTAATACCCGAGCCCTTCCCAAAGCTTTAGAAGCCGGTCCTCCGGACAGGATGCCAGCGCCCTAAGATCCGGCAGCGCTTCGATAAAGCGGGCAAAGAAGGGTTTTACCGCCTCTACTCTGGTCTGCTGCAGCATAATCTCCGAAACCCAGACATAATAAGGCAGAGGCTGCTCCCGCCAGGGCAGCTTCCGGGCATTTTGGTGAAACCACAGCAGCAGCGGTTCCACAATGTTGTTTAGTTCTTCCTTTGTCATCATAAGTTCATCGCATAAAAATGCTTCTATTCCTCTGTGCGTTTAAATTCCGTAGTCAGCAAAAGCAAGATATTCAATGGCTTCATGCTCATGGGAATCCATGATCTCTATGGCATCCGCCTCGAAAACCGGCATGGCATCCGAGACATCCGTTCCTGTCCTGCTGTAGAACCAGGGGGTTTCTCCCTCCTGCGTTCCGTCATAGATCACTGCCTCTGTCAGTGTCAGAACAGCATTGTCTGAATCTGCCATATAATATGCAAAGAGGGACTCTGCTCCGTCGAATTCCTCTTTCGCAATAATTCCGTCCGTACACAGATAATAACGGCTGTTTTCCGTACTGGAAGCGATCAAAACAGGGGTCTGGCCATAGACGGCATACAACTGGAAAATCATCCCTCCGGCCTCTCCCTGGGCCTCCGTCTCTCCCACCAAAAGCTCCTCTGTCCCATTATTGTCCACATCCTCCAGCCAGTATCCCACCTGAGAAGGATTGGTATAGTATGCGCAAAGAGCGCACAATCCTGCCGCAGCGTATTCCTGCATACTCCACTGCTCTAAAAGCGCCGTATTATACTGGTCGAGAACCGGCCGGTACAATTCCATCGCATCATCCTCATAAGATACCAGATCCGCTTCTGCGGCAACCGCACTCTGCGCCCCGGCAAGTCCTGCCGCAGCGATGCCCAAAGCCAGCCACCCAGTCATCCCCTTCATTTTTCCTTCTCCTTCCGTATTTCCCTTTCTTTCCACATCACACCAGGGATACCGGCGGCATCCCTGAAATATATTTATCTTAACATAGCACACAGATTTCCACAAGCTTTATCTTTTTCCAGCCTGTCTCCTTCTGCCCGTTCTGCCGTGCCGGCAGCCTGCTTTACACTGCGCAGAAATCGGCCCTTCCGTACATTTTCCCACGTTCTGCCTTAACGGTAATAGCAGATGACAGGCATACCCGTATAAGCATATTGATAGAGGATCTGGGCGGCATCCAACGGCAGGTTTACACAGCCGTGAGAACCGCTGTAAAGAAAAATATCCCCTCCGAAGCTGGAACGCCAGGAGGCATCATGCAGCCCGATCCCTCCGTTAAACGGCATCCAGTAGGTTACCGGAGAATTCCAGTCCGGTCCCTTCAATACTGCAGGAGACATCATAGAATAGATGGTGTAGGTGCCCTGCGGCGTTTTTCTTCCCTCATCCGTATAAGTACCGGAGACGCAGTCTGCCGAAACCTCCTGCACGCCATCCACATACAGCCAGATATGCTGATTGGTCAGGTCCACCTCCACATAAGTATCCCCCAGGTCACTGTGGCTCCAGCCCGCTGCTGTCTGTGCAAAGCTGGGAATTCTGGTCCGGGCCGCCCCGCTTCGGATAAAATGCTCCAGTACCTGCGTTTCTTTTTCCTGATCTAAAAGCCACCCGTAGCTTCCGCCGGTTACTGTCACCCAGTCACCGGCAGAAGTCTGAAATTCCCTGGGTTTCTGGTAGGTGTCATATTTTTCCGCCAGCTCTGCAATATATTGGGAAATCTTTTCCTTTTCCAGATAGAGCGTGCCGGTGGCGGAATCATACCGGATCCAGCCCACGATAGTACTGCCGTCCAGCACCTCTGTCTGACTGCCAAACTGATATTCCACCCTGGTGCTGCAATATTTGCTGATCTTTTTTAGCACATCCTCCACTGCCCTTGTCTGGTCCGGCAATGCGCCTGATAATTGTTCTTTTCCGAATACCGCAGCCGTATTCAGGAAAACTGTGCCAATGATGAAAAACAGCATCCATTTCTTTTTCATCCTGATACATCCCTGCTTATCCCTGTCTTATCCTAATTATATTGTCAGATTCCTTTTCCTATTCCTTTACCAGATACGTGGGATACCCCTGCCTGCGGAGCACAGCTTCCATTTTTATTGCATTATCCAGCACCTCGAATGCTCCCACCTGTACCTTATACAAATCCCCATCCTGTACCACAAAAGCAGGATAGCCCTGCTGCGTCAGACGGTAAAGCATATCCTGGGCATATTCCGGATTACGGAAAGCGCCTGTCTGCACCCGATAATATTCCTGCCCCCCGTTTTCCCCCAGCGTAAGCAGAATCCCATCCGCAATGGCCTGAGCCACTTCCCCAAAACGGCTGTCAAAAATTTCATTATCCTGATCCGAATTTAAAAATCCCGCCTCTACCAAAAGCGCCGGAGCGCTGCTTCTGCGCAGAATGATCAGATCCGGGCGCTCCTCCACTCCCAGATTTTTAAAACCCAGCCGTTCCAGCTCCCGGTTAATATTTTCTGCCATCTCTACCTTTTCACCGGATAAATTGTAAACCAGCGTTTCCACGCCGCTGTATTGATTATCCCGGGGACTGGAATTCCGATGAATAGAAACCAGAAAATCCGGATTCTCTTCATTCGATATCCGGGCTTTTTCAAGAGGTGTCTGATAAATATCCCCGGTTCTGGTATAAACTACATCCACTCCCTGATCTGCCAGCCTGCGTCCTACTTCCATTGCCAGCCTGAGATTATCCTCTTTTTCCTGACGCCCGTCGTGCACAGCTCCCGGGTCCCGGCCCCCGTGCCCGGCATCAATCACAATTTTTGCCATAAAAATACCTGCACTTCTTTTTTATCAGAATATGCAGGTATCGCCGAATTGTTTTCCCGGTACGGCAGGCCCTCCCCCGTTTCGCTGCAGGCGAAGGCCGCTGCTTCGCCGCCGCAGGGCATCCGATCTAAAGATAGGAGCGGCAGGCCTGGCGCAATTCTTCCTCCCGGCTTCCAAGCAGTACGTCACAGTATTTCAAATACGCATCGCAGCCGTGCCTTCCGATAAACTCCGCCGCCCTTCTGTTTTTGGTCAGGCCTGACACCAGCAGGATCATTTCCTGTTCCTCTCCGAAGCACTCTGCCAGAAAGCCAAACGCCCGTTCCAGCTTTTCACGGATTTCTGCAATCTTCCGTTTCCTGACGGATTCTCTTTCTTCAAACAGCTCCCCCAGTCTTTGTACACTCTGCTCTCCACCGGAGATATGCTCTTTTTGCAGTATCAGAAGGTATTCCTCCAGCGTTTCCGTGACCCTAGCCTCCAGGCAGGCCTCTTCCCCGGAGATCAGCTCCATTTTTTCCTTTGTTTTCAGAGTGTCCCAGCGCTGAAGTATCCGCTTTTTCAGATCCTCTGCAAACACAGCGCTTCGGGCCTCAGCTTTCAGAGAGCGCAGCGCCTCCTGCAGTCTGTGCAGAAACCGGGTTTCCCCTTCGTATTCCAGGAATCCGTTTTGCAATACATCCAATACCAGCTCTGTCACGGTAAACCGCTCCTCGAAGGAAGCCGCCTGTGCCATAGCCAGTTTTTCCTGATAACCGGCATCGCTTATCTCCCCGGACAGAATTTCCTGTATCTGATAGTCCTCGCCGTATTTGCGGTATAACTGATAGTAGGCTGCAAAATCCCGCGCAGTATCCTTCTTCTGTAAAAACTGTATCACCAGATCCGCATTCACGGCAAGCCCCAGCTCCTCGTAGCTTTTGATAAGCTCCGAAAGATCCTCCCAGCCCCGGGCCGTTACAAAAAATTTTCCGTCCGCCGAATTTTCCACCTGATAAAAGCGGTCCTTTTTAAGAGAAAGATAGGACAAAACCGAATGATGGATGCCGCGCTCCAGAGCATATTCCAGCCACACGCCGCAGTCCGCCTGTATCTCAATTTTCCTCACCCGGTCCAAGGTGACGATATCGAATTCCCGTACCGATTTATTATATTCCGGCGGATTGCCGGCTGCCACGATCACCCAGCCCTCCGGGACCCGATGGCTGCCGAAGGTCTTATTCTGAAGAAATTGCAGCATCGTAGGAGCCAGCGTCTCGGAAACACAGTTGATCTCATCAAGAAATAAAATGCCTTCCCTCTTTCCCGTCCGCTCCATGCACTCGTATACGGATGCGATAATCTCACTCAGCGTATATTCTGTAATACTGTACTCCTGCCCCTGATACCTGCGGCTCACAATATGAGGAAGTCCGATGGCGCTCTGCCTGGTATGATGCGTGATCGTATAAGCCACCAGGCCCACCTGGCAGGCATCTGCCGCCTGCTCTATAATTGCTGTCTTTCCAATTCCGGGCGGTCCCATCAGCAGGATCGGCCGCTGACGGAGCGGCGGATATAGATAGGATCCCCGTTCATCCTTTCTAAGATATGCCCGAACCGCATTCATAATTTCTGTCTTTGCTTCCTTTATGTTCATCCAAAGCCCTCTTTTCTGCTCCGTTCCAAAACGGTTTTCCCTTATTCCCCCGTAATCAGAGTCCGCGCCCATCCCGGTACACGCCCCATAAACGGAGTCCTTTTTACAAAAACAAAGGCGGTTTCGTAATCCGGCTTTACGCCGGGATACACCCCATCTCCATCGGTAAAATAAATCAAAGCCCTCAGATTGCGGATATTCTTCTTTTCCCGCTCCTGCTCCACATACCGAAATACCGGCCGGAAATCTGTCCCGGCTCTTCCCTTGATCACAGCATGGCTGCGGTATTCCTCCCATTCCTCCCCGGAACGGATCACCGTCACATCCTGAATGCTGCAGTCGCACTGAATCAGATACACCTTCATCTTCCGGAAGAAATTCTCCTTTTCTGCCAGTATTCCATACGTTTCTCCCAGAAAGCGGCTTACCATCTGCGCAGTACAGGAACCGGAGGTATCGATGGCAATCACCAGTTCCTCCAGCCGGTTCACCTCCTTGTATTCCAGCGGCTCAATCAGCGGAAGATTCCCATAATGCTCCATCCCGTAGCTGTACAGGATATAATCAAAGCTTTCTGTATCCAGCTCTGCTTCCTCCCGCAGAACGGCAAAACGCTTCAGAAAATTCCGGTAATCATATCGGCTTGCAGGCAGTCTCTCCCATTCCTCCTCCTGGCTTCCCCATTCTGATCCTGCCCGGCTCTGTCCAAAGCATCCCTGCTGTCCGGTATGCTCCCGGATCTTTTCCCATTTGCTCCGAAGCGCCGCTCCCTCGGATCCTCCGTTCTCTCTCCAGAAGCTGTGGTCGTCAAAGCAAAACGCCGCCTCCATTTCTTCCGTAGCTGCGGGAAATATCCCCTCCTCCAGCATGGAATAGATCTGTTCCGCAGAAAGGCTTCTTCCCTCCAGTTTTCCCAGGCATGCCTCCCTTACCCAGGAGTCCGGAATGCCTTCCCGGAGCCCCTCCTGCTGCAGAATCTGCTCCACTGCCATATCACAGGCTAAATTCCACAGGCGTTCCTCCCGCCTCTCCTCTCTTACTATGTGAAGGAACAGACAATGCAGAAGCATATGGAGATACCCGCTCCGAACCGCTGCAGGACTTTCCGCAAAGCATTGGATCAAAAAACGGGGACAGTAATAAAAATGATTCCCATCCGTCCCGATGCGCTCCGTCCTGTGGGAGGACCGGTATCCCACGCCGGCAAAGGCCGTATCCAGAAAAGGATACTTCCCGTACAGATCACTCCGGCACTTTTTCAGGATCTCCATACCAAGAAAGCTTTCATCCTCCTTTGTTTTCTGATTTTCCCGCTTCTTCCATTCCAAAGCACTCTGCCTCCTCCGTTTTCTCTTTCTGCTTTTTCTTTCCCTTCCTGCTTCACTGTCCTACAGAGAAAGCTCCTCCTGCGGAAAACCGTATTTTTCCTGCTTCATCTTCAAAAGCCGTATCCAGGCAGCATACTGTCCCTTTTCCTGTGCCATTTTCAGGAATTCATCCAGCTCCTTCCGGCCAAAGAAGCCCTCCTTTTCCAAAATCACGATTTTTTCCGCTTCCCCCTGCTCCAGCAGCGCCGACACAGCGGGACGGATTCTCTTTTTCAGATAAGCCCGGTATGCTTCCCGCTCCGCAAAGGAAAGGGCTTCCTCTGTCAAATATCCCTGCAGGGCCAGGCTCAGTTTTAAATTATCCTGCTTTGTTTCCAAAAATTTCTCATATTGCTTCTGCATACTCTATTCCCTTTCTGTCCCATCGTCAGGCAAAGGGTACGATTTCCCCTATTACAAAAGGCGGTCCGCAGATTCCGTAAGCTCTGCATAACCGCCTCATTTTCAGAAACAGGCCGCACAGCCGTTATTGTTCCAGCAACGGCTGCAGTAATAGCTCAATCTTTGATTTCATAATATCAAATGCCACATCATTCATGCCGCCGTTGATAATAATATCCGCTTCCGCCTTTGTGGGCTCCACGTAAAGATAATGCATGGGCTTCACCTGAGCAAGGTACTGGGTCACGATATTATCCAGATCCCGGCCCCGCTCCTTTACATCCCGCAGTATCCGCCGAATAATCCGTTCATCCGCATCCACCTCCACAAAGATCTTAATATCAATCAGCTCCCGCACCCGGGGATCTGTCAGCAGAAGGATCCCTTCTGCAATAATTATCTTCCTGGGCTCAATATGTACCACCTGGTCCGAACGGTTATAGCTTCTGTAATCATAGACCGGACAGTCGATTGCCTCTCCGTTTTTCAGCATCTTTAAATGCTTAACCAGAAGATCCGTCTCAAATGCATCCGGATGGTCATAATTTTCTTTTTTCCGCTCCTCAAGAGGAACCTCATCCTGCCTCCGGTAGTAATTATCATGATAAACAACAGCCACGTCATCCCCGAAGGCTTTTTTTAGTCTGTTGGTAAAGGTAGATTTTCCGGAACCAGAGCCTCCCGCTATTCCTATGATTATCGTTTCCATACCGTTCTCCTTCCGGCCGGCGGCAAAGCCTCCCGGCCTGTCTTATCCAATAACAGTTTCGGGCCTCTCCTGTTATGCCTCATTCAGTTTCTTCACGGAAGCGCCTTCCACAAGCGTTCCTTCCACCACCAGCTTTTCCACCAGAGTAATCTTAGGCCGCTCGATCAGGCTGATCAGCTCCTCTGCCGCCCGTTTGCCGATGGTCTGCGTATCCTGCTGTATCGTGGTTAGTTTAGGGTCTATTACTTTTGATATGGTGATCCCATCGTATCCTGCAATGGAAATATCATCGGGAATTTTAAGACCTCTGGCCCGGATCGCATTAATTCCGCCCAAAGCAGAAAAATCATCTGGAAACAGGATACAGGTGGGCGGATCGGGCAAATCCAGAAGCTGCCCGGTGCAGATTTCCGTCTGCTGCGTATCCCGGTATTCCGCTTCCCTGACGTATTTCTCCGGTATTTTTAATTTCAGCGCCTCCGCCGTCCGGTAAAAGCTGCCGAGTCGGGCCTTGGTCGTGGAGGACTCCATTCCATGAATATAGGCAATCTTCCGATGCCCCTGCTTATACACATAAGTCAGCAGCTCCCGCATTCCCTTCACATTATCCGAAACCACCGCACTGCATCCGTCAAATACATGGTCAATCGTGACTACGGGCAGACTGCTGTTAATCAGCTCCTGCACCTCAGGAGTATAAAAATCAATACAGGCAATCACCACACCATCCAGCCCCCGGTAACGGCAGTGCTCATAATAGCTCATACGCCGGCTGCTCTGATTACAATTTGTAAAGGTTATATCGTAGCCCCTGGCTTCCGCAGTCACCTTGAAGCTCTCCATAATGCTGGCAAAATAATCATGGGTCAGTCCGCTGCGGGCTTTATCTGCAAAAAGGATGCCCAGGTTGTAGGTACGCTTTGTTTTCAGTGCCCGGGCTGAGGAGTTGGGCAGATATCCCATCTCATCCGCCATTTTACAGATTTCCGCACGCCTTTGTGCGCCAATATCACTGTAACCATTCAATGCTTTGCTTACCGTGGCCACGGAAACACCGCATTTTTTTGCTATATCCTTCATGGAAACCATATCTTACACCCCGCATTTTCCATTCTTTATCTAAAACGTTTTCGTGTAGGTATTATATACCGTTTTTGCGCAAAAAACAAGAAATCATCCCATTATTTCCTCCGTTTTGTGAGTATTTTCCAATCAATGGCCCTATTTTTTGTTTGATTTGTCACTTTCTTTCTGAAATCAACCTATTGATTTCTAAAAAAAAATAAGATATACTTTAATATAACGGTACTTAAACGTTTTCTTAACTAGCATTACAACTATAAAAGTGAAGGAGAAACACTATGAAATTTGGTTATTTTGATGACGAACAGAAAGAGTATGTCATTACTACGCCCAAGACACCGCTTCCCTGGATCAATTATCTGGGATGCAATGATTTTTTCTCACTGGTGTCTAACACCTGCGGCGGCTACAGCTTCTATAAGGACGCAAAGCTGCTGCGGATCACCCGTTATCGTTATAATGATGTACCTTATGATTCTAACGGAAAATATTATTACATAAAGGAAAACGGCGCCGTCTGGAATCCTGGCTGGCAGCCCACTCAGACGGCTCTGGATGCATATGAATGTCATCATGGCATCGGTTATACCCGTTTTCTTTCCTCCAAAAACGGTTTGAAGGCCAATCTGCTGAATTTCGTTCCTATGGACGCTACCTGTGAGATCAATCAGCTTACCATGACGAATACCACAAACGAGCCCAAGGATTTCCAGATCTTTTCCTATGTAGAGTTTTGCCTGTGGAATGCCACGGATGATATGACAAACTATCAGAGAAACCTGAGTACCGGTGAAGTAGAAGTGATCGGTTCTACGATTTATCACAAGACGGAATACCGGGAGCGCCGGAATCACTACTCTTACTTTTCCGTAAATGTGCCGGCAGACGGATTTGACACCAGCCGCGACAGCTTTATCGGGGCTTACCGTCCTGCGTCAAATCCGGAGGCAGTGGAAAACGGCGCATGCCAGAATTCCGTTACCAGCGGATGGTATCCCATCGCCAGCCACCAGCTTAATGTAACACTGCAGCCCGGTGAAAGCAAATCCTTTGTTTTTGTTCTGGGCTACGCAGAAAATCCAAAGGAAGAAAAATGGGAAGCTCCCAACGTAATCAATAAAAAACCGGCAGAAGCGCTTCTCTCCCGCTTCCAGACGGAGGAACAGGTAGCAGAGGCCTTCCAGGCGCTGAATCAATACTGGAATGAGCTGCTGTCCGGCTACTGTGTCACTTCAAAGGATGAAAAGGTAAACCGTATGGTCAACATCTGGAACCAGTATCAGTGTATGGTTACCTTCAATATGTCCCGTTCCGCCTCCTATTATGAGTCCGGTACGGGCCGCGGCATGGGCTTCCGTGACTCCTGCCAGGATCTTCTGGGCTTTGTGCATCTGATTCCGGAGCGTGCAAGAGAACGAATCATTGATATCGCTTCTACGCAGTTTGAGGATGGAAGCGCTTATCATCAGTACCAGCCGCTGACCAAAAAAGGAAATATGGATATCGGAAGCGGTTTCAATGATGACCCGCTGTGGCTGATTGCCGGTACTTCCGCATACATGAAGGAAAGCGGAGATTTCTCTATTCTGGATGAGATGGTTCCGTTTGACAATGATGTGTCAAAGGCTGCTCCTCTGTTTGAACACCTGAGCCGTTCCTTTCATTATATTGTTACCCATAAAGGTCCTCACGGACTGCCCCTGATCGGCCGTGCCGACTGGAATGACTGTCTGAATCTGAACTGCTTCTCCGATACGCCCGGCGAATCCTTCCAGACCACCGGACCTTCCGAAGGACCCGTTGCAGAATCTGTATTTATTGCAGGTATGTTTGTAAAATATGGTAAAGAATATGCTGCGATCTGCTCCATGCGCGGCGAAGAAGAAAAAGCGGCCGCTGCCCTGAAGGAGGTAGACGCTATGTATCAGGCTGTCGTTACCGCAGGCTGGGATGGAGACTGGTTCGTACGAGCTTATGACGCTAATTCAGATAAGGTAGGTTCCAAAGAATGCGAAGAAGGCCAGATCTACATCGAGCCCCAGGGCTTCTGTGTACTGGCTGGTATCGGCGTAGAGGAAGGTCTGGCAGAGAAAGCACTGAATTCGGTGAAAGAAAAGCTGGATACAAAATACGGCATCATGATCCTGCAGCCGGCCTATACCAAATATTACCTGAACCTTGGCGAGGTTTCTTCCTATCCGCCTGGATACAAAGAAAACGCAGGTATCTTCTGCCATAATAACCCCTGGGTTTCCATTGCGGAAACCGTGATCGGACGGGGCGACCGTGCCTTTGAGATTTACCGCAAGACCTGCCCTGCCTACATCGAGGACATCAGTGAAATCCACTGCACAGAGCCTTATGTGTACTCTCAGATGGTAGCCGGAGCGGATGCCAAATTCCACGGCCAGGCAAAGAACAGTTGGCTGACCGGTACTGCTGCATGGACCTTTGTCAATGTTTCCCAGTACATTTTAGGGATTCAGCCTCAGTACAGCGGCCTGGGCATTGATCCGTGCGTACCCAAGGGCTTCGGTGATTTCACCCTGCACAGAAAATTCCGGGGCGCTGACTATGAAATCGAAGTTCAGAATCCGAATCAGGTTGAAAAAGGAATTAAAAAGCTGATCGTAGACGGGAAAGAAGTAGACGGAAACGTGGTTCCCTTCGAAGAGGGCAAAAAAGTCTACCATGTAACTGCGGTTATGGGCTAAAACGACAACTGTACCGCCCAGGTGCTGCTGCCGTTCTGCGGTACGGTCGGGGGCTGCCGTAAAATCAAAAAATGCCGGGAAGTACTCACAAGCACCGGATACCGGACCTGGCAAATTGGATCCTACGACAGCCCCCTTCTTTTTTAGCTGAATTCCCATATTACAGTTCAGGCAAAAAATTACTTGCATTTTCATAATTTATGTGGTAAAATATCTTTTGTTTGTGAGAGCAAATGCCGGCGTGTCGGAATGGCAGACGAGGCAGACTCAAAATCTGTTGTGGGCAACCACGTGCGGGTTCAAGTCCCGCTGCCGGCAGTAAAAAACCAGTATTCTTTCTGAATACTGGTTTTCTTTTTAATATTTCATATCTTTTAATATGTCAAAGCAGTCAAAGGTGGCAAAGTAGTCCTTGGGAGTCTCCGCCCGGCGGATCAACTGCGTACTGCCATCTTGCTTCAGCAGCACTTCTGCGGACTTCAGCTTTCCATTATAGTTATAACCCATTGAGAACCCATGGGCCCCTGTGTCATGAAGCACCAGAATATCTCCCATATCGATCCTGGGAAGCATGCGGTCAATGGCAAATTTATCATTGTTTTCACAAAGAGAACCTGTTACATCGTATTTGTGATCACAGGGCTGATCTTCCTTCCCCATTACCGTGATATGATGATATGCGCCGTACATGGCCGGACGCATCAGGTTTACCGCGCAGGCATCCACGCCGATATATTCCTTATGGGTATGCTTTTCATTGATTGCGGTGGTCACAAGGCAGCCGTACGGCCCCATCATAAACCTTCCCATTTCCGTATAAATGGCCACATCTCCCATTCCCTCCGGAACCAGAACTTCCTCATAAACCTTCCTTACGCCCTCTCCGATCGCAAAAATGTCATTGGGCTCCTGCTCCGGACGGTACGGTATCCCAACGCCTCCTGAAAGGTTGATAAACCCAATATGAACTCCCGTCTCCTTTTTCAGCTTCACGGCCAGTTCAAAAAGCACCCTGGCCAGCATGGGATAATAATCATTCGTTACCGTATTGCTGGCAAGAAACGCATGGATTCCAAACTCCTCTACCCCTTTTGCCTTCATCATGCGAAATGCTTCTGTAATCTGCTCATCCGTCATGCCGTACTTGGCATCCCCGGGATTATCCATAATGCCATTGCTGATTTCGAAAACTCCGCCCGGATTGTAACGGCAGCTCATGGTCTTGGGAAGCTGTCCCAGAGTTTTCTCCACTACCTCTACATGCGTAATATCATCCAGATTGATGATGGCCCCCAGCTCTGCCGCTTTCCGGAACTCTTCCACCGGCGTGTCATTGGAGGAAAACATAATGTCATGTCCCTTTACTCCAATGGCCTCAGACAGCATCAATTCTGTCATAGAAGAGCAATCACAGCCACATCCATATTCCCGCAGGATATTGATCAAAAACGGATTCGGCGTAGCTTTCACTGCGAAGTATTCTTTATAGCCGCGGTTCCAGGAAAAAGCCTGTTTCAATCTCTCTGCATTCTCCCGAATCCCTTTTTCATCATACAAATGAAACGGCGTAGGATACTCCTTTACAATTTCCTTTATTTCCTCGTACGTTACAAATGTTTTTTTCATAAGTCTCCTCCCGCTTTTGGACTTTATTGCGTCAAAGCGCCTAATATAATATAATCTAACCGGTCTCTTCTGTCAAGCATATATTATTCCGATCATGGCTGTCGTTACGGAAACGCCGTTACTGAAAAACCTCATCCACTCTATGCTTTCCGTCTATGAGATGATTATATTGAAGAATGTTATATTGATTCAGTAGGCTTCCATAGACCGGATCCTCCTCTGACCAGGAATGATAAACTCCGTTCTGATCGATATAAGTTCCGGAGCAGATTACCGGCAGCTCCTCCTTTAGCTGAAGCAGAAACTCCTGATATTGCGTCAGAGGCAGTCCCAGGGTTTTCAGCAGATAGGAGGACAGGTAGTTCACGCTGGTCAGTTCCATGGAGTCGTCCTTTTCTATGCCAAAATTATTCCAAATCACATACGGCACCAGATACGACTTCTGGTATTCCTCCAGAGATGCCTCGGAATCATACCCGGTAACCCTGGAAATTACATTCGTAATATAATCAGAGGGCTGATGGTCTCCAAACATGATGATTACCGTTGGTTCTTCCACCTGCTGGAAATATGCAATCAGCTTCTCAAAAGCCGTATCCGAAGCCTGAATCAGTGTCAGGTACTTCTCCGCCGCCTGTATGCTGGTACTGGTTTTCGTAAAGTCCGTAAGCTGTATTGTCGGAGAAAAGCCGGGAAAATCCTTACTGTAGCCGCTGTGGTTCTGCATGGTCACTTCAAAAATAAACTGCTTTTCTCCTTCTTCCCTATTTTCAAACACCTCGATAATCTTATCAAAGGCAGATTCATCGCTGACATAATCCCGAACGTATTCCGCATTCGAGAAGGAATTAATATCCAGAAACTGATCAAACCCCAGCTTGGGATATACCTTATTCCTGTCCCAGCCGCTTCCCAGATAAGGATGAATCGCTGTAGTAGAATAGCCCAGATTTTTCAGATGATCCGGAAGTGACGGCACGTTATCCTTAATATACTGCTGATACACCACGCTGCCGGAGGGCAGAAAAGCCATGCTGTCTCCGCTGAGAAATTCATACTCTGTATTCGCCGTATTCCCTCCCTTTACGGATACCATCAGATGGCCGCTGGTATACTGGTCCATCAGGGAATGGAAAAACGGCATATAATCCTCATTTGTCTGGAAATCTCCCAGAACCGATAAATCTGAAAACGCCTCATTCATCACCACAATAATATTTGGCAATTCACTGCTGCCTTCCGCTGTACCGGCTTCCACATCCTGGGACGCTGCGCCGCCATTCTTTTCCGGTTCCGGGTCTGTCCAAGCCCCCCCACCCGGCTGCGATGAGACCGAAGATACAATTTCCGTCACCTTCCCGGCCGAATAACCCTCCGGCTCTTCTATGTGAATCAAATATAAATTTCCCACAAAGGCTGCAACAAAGCCATTATTCCGATAGCGGACATTGGGCGTAAACAGCGTCTGATCCATGCCGAAGAAATCCTTTACCTCTTTCCGCTGAATAGACACGCCCGTAAACAAAAGCAGCGCCAGGCACACAGCAAAGGCAGGCAGCCGCAGCCTCCATTTTTTCGGCTGCAGAGTCATCTTTCCCGCTGTCAATATGAGAAACACAAAGCCCATTACAACAGACAAAAAATGCCAGGTAATTGTATACGTATAATTATCTGCCACAGATGCCGCCGTCCCGATGGAAAGCAGATCCCAGGGAACAATGGGCGAGGACCGGAATTCCACCACAAAGTAATTCGCAATTCCCAAAATCAGGGTAAGAACAGATGCGATGCCATAACCGCGCCGAAAGCTGCCCGCCAGAAAGGACAGGCCCATATAGAACAAAATGAAGAAAATGTAATTCAGCAGGATCATCATTGGATACATTCTCTCCGGCTTACAGGTAAACCACTGCAAAAGCCACATGGATAGAAATGGAATCACCGCCGCAGAAATCAAATTCAAGACCCATCGAAACTCCAGCTTCAGCAGGCGATACCCTCCCGCTGCCGCCGCCAGAAACAAAAGAAGCGGAAAATACAAGGTTTTCGCCCCTTCCGCCATCACTGCCAGTCCCGTAAGAATCAGCAGCACAACCGTAAGAAGAGCTGCCTGCACCCGGCAGCTCTTCTTTTCTATCCACAATTTCTTTTCCATATCATTCACTCTTTCTTTTCTCAATAAGTTTTTTTCTTATGCTCGTGGGTAAACAGATGATCCTGGCAATATTCATAATCCCCGTCACACTTGGAACAGTAACGGAATTCCAAATAGTCGCCGTCCAGCTCTGTCCTGCCGCACACCGCACATTTATGCCTTGGCATCCCCGCCTTGGGCGCCGCCTTGGCCGTACTTCTGCGAAACTCCTGCTTTCTGTGAATCTCCTTGGGAGAAATCCTTCTGAAATTCCGGGTAGATAAAAAGAAAATCAAAAAGTTCAGCAGCGAAGCGATAATCGCCACCTTTCCTACCCATCCGGACTCAACAAATTCATACAAGATAAAGACTCCGTACAGCAGCCCCATCCATTTCATCTTTACGGGAATGATGAAATACAGCAGCACCTGCATATTGGGATATGCCACTGCAAACGCCAGAAAAATGGACATATTGATATAGTAGGTGCTGAATAATCTTCCGAAAGAAACACCTCCGCCTAAAATAAAATACAGCAGAAAGGCTCCTAAAACCGTAAACAGGACGCCGCTGAAAATATATACATTAAAGCGGAACGCCCCCCAGGTCTGCTCCAGCGCTTTTCCGATGGAATAATAGAAAAACAGCATGATAATTGTAAATACATCCAAGGAGCTGGGCGGAACAATGAGCCAGGTGACCAATCTCCAGATCTGTCCATGCAGGATATAGTAAGGCTCCAAAGTCAGATAACCTAAAATAGCCGGCTGAAACACTTCCATAATATATCCGGCCACATACAGTGCAATAATAATAGCCGGTAGATTACGAATCGCATATCTCCCGTACTTTCGCTCCATCTTATTTAGAAAATTCATATTCGTTCCTTTCTTGATTTCATTTGGTTTCTCCGATATCAGCATTTCCTCATATCGTTTCCCTAAACTTTACTTAATCAATAATTATAGAGATTTCAAATTTGTTTGTCAATGCACCCGGAAACGATTCATACTTTTTTCATAATAGTTCAGCCTTCAGCTAAACTGTTCCCTTTTTTCATTTTTACAGGGCTTCCAATTCCCTTACCGAAGGGCCTGTGCCCTGCCTTTGCGGCCGAACTTCTAAGCTATTCTGCCTAGGCGGCTGAACTTCTAAGCTGTCCTGCCTGCGCGGCTGAACTTCTAAGCTGTCCTGCCTGCTTGCCCTTCTTATTCTGGGAATGCACAGCTCATCCCCGATCTGCAGATTATAAATATCCGTATAAGGATTTGCAAACATAAGAGCTGCCACGGAAACCTGATACTTTTTCCCAAGCAGATACAGCGTATCCCCTCTTTCGATTCGATGCAATATACCCGGACATCCGCCGGGTGAAACAGTTTCCTGCAATGATCCCACTCCTCATTTTTCTTTTATTATATGCAATCATTCCTTTCCGGGTGTTTGCATGCTGCTGTCGGGGAGAATCCGCTGGTTTGGGAGCAAAATGTACAAAATGGTTCCGAAGAGATCATTTCTGTGCATCGCGAAGCGTGTTGCTGAGAACGGGGTGAACAGTAACCATTGGAACAACGGATGCATAGAAATATTACGTTTGGCAGTTGAAAAACAGTCCTTCCTTCGATATAATTGAGAGGTAATTGTTCAAAACAATCACAAGATAGAAAGGAATCAATCACTATGTCAGGTTCAACATATGGAAAATTATTTCGGGTAACTACCTGGGGTGAATCCCACGGAAAAGGCATCGGCGTTGTGGTGGACGGCTGTCCCGCAGGCCTTCCCCTATGTGAAGAAGATATTCAGCGTTTCTTAGACCGCAGAAAACCAGGTCAGAGCAAATATACTACCTCCAGGATGGAAGCAGATGCCGTAGAGATTTTATCCGGTGTCTTTGAGGGAAAAACTACAGGCACACCGATTTCTATGATCGTATTTAATAAGGACCAGCGTCCCAAGGATTATCGTGACATTGCCTCCTACTACCGTCCCGGTCATGCGGATCATACCTTCGATCTGAAATACGGCTTCCGGGATTATCGGGGAGGCGGCCGCTCCTCCGGCCGGGAAACCATCGGCCGGGTTGCCGCAGGCGCCATTGCCTCAAAGGTACTGAAGGAGCTGGGAATCACCCTTACTGCATACACCAGGTCCATCGGAGAGATCCAGTGCCGTCCGGAAAACTTTTGCAAAGAGCATATTCTGGAAAGCCGCCTTTATATGCCGGATGCCGAGGCAGAAGAAAGAGCTTTGCTGTATCTGGACGAATGCATGTCCAAAATGACCTCCTCCGGCGGTGTAGTGGAATGTCTGGTGGAGCAGATGCGCCCCGGTATCGGAGAGCCCGTATTTGACAAGCTGGACGCCTGCCTGGGACATGCTTTATTTTCCATCGGCGCTGTAAAAGCGGTGGAAATTGGCGACGGTATGGCAGTATCCAGGGCCATGGGACATGAAAATAACGATCAGTATTTTTATGATGAATCCGGCTGCCCGAAAAAGGCAACCAATCATGCCGGAGGTATCCTGGGAGGAATCAGCGATGGCAGTGATCTTTTGATCCGTGCAGCCTTCAAGCCCACCGCCTCCATTGCCCGCACTCAGAACGCTCTTTATAAGGACGGAACCTGCGGAGAAATCAATATCCGGGGCCGACATGATCCGATTATTGTGCCCCGGGCAGTGGTCGTAGTCGAATCCATGACCGCCGTCACACTTCTGGATCTTCTGATGCAGAATATGTCCTCTACCATGGAAAACCTAAAGAAGATCTATCCCTAAACATAAAAAATGGAGCTGTCGCAAAATCGAAAAACAAAAGGATCTGTATCCAGGGTGTTTATAAGATTTTGCAACGGCTTTATTTTTTACGCCGGATGCAGATTGCGCAGCAATCAATTACCTTATGCATCCGTGCGCATCACCGCACGAAGTGCTTTTATCTCATAGGAAAGTCGGTCTTTCCTATGGGATAAAAAAATCTTTTAGTCTTTTTTCGCCTGCGTCATCCAGTATATATTGTTCTTTAATTTTTCCATCTTCTATATGTATTACATGGTCGCACGATGATATCAGAAACTCATAATCATGGGTAATCACAAAAATATAAACGCCTTGCGCTTTTAAACCCTGAAGCAATTTTGATGTCTGCACCATATGAGAAAAGTCCAACCCAGAGGTAGGCTCATCAAACACAAGGATTTTCTTATCTCCAAAAACTGCCGCTGCTATTGCAACACGCTGTTTCTGTCCGCCGGAAAGTGTCATTGGATGCCGTTCCCGTAATTTTTCAATGTCCATTTGCTTCAATACTCCTTCCAGTTTTGAAAGGGAAGGATTCTTTACGCCCAATGTAATTTCTTCCGCAACACTATCCGTAAAAAGCTGATGATTCACTTCCTGCATAACCATATAGCTGTAAGAAATTCGTTTTTTTGCATCTGCCTTTACACCGTCAAAGAAGAGGTTCCCCTTCCGCTTTTCAAATATACCGCATAAGACAGAAACAAATGTTGATTTTCCTGCGCCATTTCTGCCTATTACTGCATAAATTCCTCCTGCTTTAAAATCTGCCTTTTCTATATCTAATGCGCGCTCTTTTTTATAATAAAATTTTACATTCCGAAAATGAATGCAATGCTCCGATGAAAGAGATTTCTGTCTGGCAGATTGAAATTTTTCAAGCTCCACAGGGCGTATACCTGTTTTTATTCGTTGCTCAAACGAAAGCTCTGATAAATCCTGCATAGAATATTGTGCGGCAATCCTGCCCTCTTCTATGTATATGGCTCTGTCCGCAATATCCTTTAGATACCATATGCGGTGTTCTGCTAATACAATCGTCTTTCCCTGTGCTTTTAAAAACGCTAAAATCATTTTCAGATCCTGGACAGAAAAAAAGTCAAGATTAGAGGATGGCTCATCCAAAATATAAACTTCCGGATCCAGGGCATATATACTGGCAAATGCAATTTTCTGTTTCTCGCCGCCTGACAACTGAAAAATGTTCCTGTCAAGCAATGATTCAAGCTTTAAATCTCCGGCCGCTTTCTTTACCCTCTCCCGAATCAGTTCAGGACTCATGCCATGATTTTCACATCCGAAAGCAATTTCACTTGTGGTATTCACTGTGTAGAACTGTGTTTTCGGATTCTGAAAAACCGTTCCTACTTTTTTAGAAATTTCATACATGGGCGCTTTCACAGGGTCAATACCATTTATGTTAATGCTTCCTGTCAAATGACCGCTGTAATACTCTGGAATCATTCCATTAAGCAGACGTGTAATGGTGGTCTTTCCGCACCCGCTTTTCCCACAAAGCAGAACACATTCCCCCCTCTTTATGGACAGGCTTATATTTTTCAGACTGTCATAACCTGAATCTTCATAGGAAAAGGTAACATTTTTTATTTCTATCATAACGGATACCCCCATGCCTTTAAAAAGCATACTGCCGCAAAAAATAGCATTGTCAGGAAGAGAAAAATACAATCATACACCTGAAAGCAAACTTCCTTCATACAAGTATGCTGATTTGGATCATCCAGTCCCCGGCAAAGTGCCGCCGCTGATAATTCGTCACTTATATTTAATGTTGCAATAAACATTGGTACAAGAAGATGCTCCATGGTCTGTACCGGGGATATGATAAGATTTCTGAGCCTAAACTCGATCCCCCGCATCTTCATTGCATTCTGAATAGCATTCCATTCTTCTTTCAAAGTTGGAAAGCAGCGGAAAATGACGGAAGATGTGACAATAACCTCCTGCGGCATTTTTATTTTCCACATAGCGGCTACAAATTCACTGACCTCTGTAGATGTTACGAGCCATTTTGCAAGCATAAAGCAGGGCAGCACCTTCCTTACACAAACTGCAACAAAATGAATAAGTGTAATTACGAACATATCCATGTAGGGGGTAATGATGTGTTCTGTCACTGCGAACAGAAAAAACGCCGTTGTAAATTTTAATGCGCTCTTGCTCTGTCCCCCAAGCGCAACGATGAGGGCGCAGAACAAGATAACGCAGGATTCATAGAATAAGGAATGCCCCATAAACAGAAGAATATCTAATAAAATCAATAGCATAATTTTGGTGCGGGGGTCAAATCTATTCCGGTTCTTTTGGCAGCTACAGCAAAAAGCGTTCTCTGACTGTTTCATAAAACGCCTGCTTTTTCCAAATGCTTACTCAACACTTTTTGGGTAAATACAGAGCCAAGCAAAGAACAAAGCATTGTCGCAATAATTATAACCGGCAGTACCCACCATGGCGTTAATGCCCGTAATGCATCGCAAAACTCCTGACTCATTCCACGCTCAAAGGTATCCTGAAAGAAGTAGTCGCGCATTACCCAAATTGGAATAAAACCTCCAAACAAATTTAACGAGAAAAACATATGGCTGACGCTATTCCATCTAAAGCTTTTATAATTTCCTTTTCCCGCAATAAGCGCAGCAACAATTCCTGCCGGTATTGCAACCAGCGGCGCAATCGGAATATGTCCTGAAGCAATCAAAAGCAGACTTGGAAGAAACGCTGCAATTAAAATAGAGATCCATGACGGGGATTTCGTCAGCATCATGTGGTATGTAGGGGCCGCAAGCAACGCAACAGCTTCAGGCATCAGTACAAAAAGTACCGCCACAGGCATTGTAATTGCTCCGACAATAAAATAAGTGACAAGATACAGTGCAATAAATACGCCTGCTGAAATTGCCCCCCGTGATGATTTTGTTTTTCTTGTGTTTTCCATTTTGGAATCCTCCTTCATAATTTTTTTAATTTATTTTCCAGCCCTCGGTAGACGTCTGCAAATTCCATAGCTTCGCATACAATCCATTGCGGGATAGAAGTTCCTTATGGGTTCCCTGTTCGACAATTCTTCCTTTATCAAAAACGAGAATATTATCTGCGAAAATAATTGTTTTCAATTTGTGGGCAATTACTACGACCGTCCTTCCTTTGATCAGACGGCTGATTGCCTGCTGTATTTCCGCTTCATTTTCTGGGTCAAGAGAAGAAGTTGCTTCATCTAAAAAGATAACGGGCGCATCCTTTAACACAGCTCTCGCTATGGAGATACGCTGCTTCTCACCACCTGAAAGAGTCGAGCCTCCTTCTCCGACCATTGTGTGAAATCCCTGCGGCATCCGCATAATAAAGTCATAACAATTTGCAAGGCGGGCTGCGTTTTCGATTTCCTCCTGCGTTGCATTGTCACGCCCATATCGAATATTATTTGCAACCGTATCCTGAAACAGATACACATCTTGAAATACCATTGATATTCGTTTCATCAGTTTGTCCGGCTCAATTTCTTTCTCATCTACACCGCCAAATAAAACCTTTCCTGTGGCTGGGTCATAAAATCGTGCCGCCAGCTTCAGCATCGTACTTTTTCCAGAGCCAGACAGTCCGACAAGAGCTGTCATTGTATCCGGTTTGAATGCTGCGGTTATGTCATGAAGCACTTCTTTTGTGCCATAGCCAAAGGTAACATGATGAAATGCAATGTCATGCGTATTTGGAGCGTCTTTCTTTCCATCCATAGCCGGCTCTTCAAGCAAACGGCTGATTCGTTCTCCTGCCATGCCGCACATGATTAATTCCGCATAATTCATGATTGCCACGGAAAGAGGGTCAAACACACGGGCGCCAATCAATAAAAACATGGCAAATTCCGGTATCTCAAGTGTTCCCCCGCCTATTAAAAGCACACCGGCTATAGTCATAAGCGGCAGCCCTAATCGCAGGAATGCAGTAGAAACAAGATTCAGAGGAGCGATCCTACCCTCAAGTCTGATACAAGCGTCACGATAATCCGTACACGCTGATTTTAGCTTGCCGAAATTTTCTCCCTGAATATTGTAGGCTTTCATAATTCTCATGCCGTATAAATATTCTTGAAGCTTGCTTGCCTGTTCTACCCTTGCTGCGGAAAGGCGAGTATCCAGTTTTCGTTCCAGATTACGCATACCAAGCATAATAAAGACCGCAACCGGAAATCCCAAAAACATAGCGGTTCCCATTCGCCAGTCGGCGATTATCATAGCGGCAGACGCAGCCACCGCAACAATCACACCGCTAACGATCTGCGGCAGAATATGTGTCATTGCCGATTCTGTTTTAGAAAAGTCATTCATCATCGTATTGCCAATTTCACCGGAAGATTTCCCCATCAATACGCCCAATGGCAATTCCCGAATATGTTCTGCTAATTTCACACGTCCATCGGCAGATGTCATATAACCGTCACGATATGTAATCTTGCAGGCTATGTCCTCTAAAAGATAGGTAATTACAAAGCAGATAAGCATTCCGCCCCAAGAAAGCCATAGATAGAAATCGTTTAAATTTCCCGTTATAAAATAATCGTATATTTGACGGATAATATAAGCCATACACAAAAACGGAAGTAAATTTGATAAATTCGCTAACACATTCGAGAGAATCGGTTTTACCAGCCTTTTCGGTTCATTACAGGTAATTGCATAAAATAATTTTTTCATTGTACGGAAACCTCCTTCCCCTGTTCCATGCGCCAATTAGCAGATTCCATACCCGCCTTCCACATTGCTGCGTATCTTTTATTTTTCCGCATCAGTTGTTCGTGTGTGCCTGCTTCTGCTATTTTCCCATCTTCTACAACCAGTATTTGATTTGCATTACAAATAGTCGTCAATCTGTGGGCAATCATAATAACTGTTTTATGCTTGATAAGCTCCGTCAGTGCAAGCTGCATTTCATGCTCATTTTCTGCATCCGCATAGGCGCTGGCTTCATCTAAAATCAAGATTGGCGCATTCTTCAAAATTGCTCTTGCGATGGATACCCGCTGCATTTCGCCGCCAGATAGATGGACGCCGCCATCCCCGATTTTTGTCTGATACCCCTCTGGAAGCGACCGAATAAAATCATGGCACTGCGCCGCCATCGCAGCCTTTTCTACCTGTTCTTTTGTTGCATCAGGCTTTCCCAATACGATATTATTGTATATTGTATCTGATAAAAGATAACTTTCCTGAAACACAAAGGACATCTGTTCCATTAAATCAGCCTGACGAATTTCCCTGATATCAATTCCTCCAATCTTTATGCTGCCATCGGTAACATCCCAAAATCTCGGTATCAGTTCCGCTATTGTAGATTTTCCTGCCCCTGACGCTCCTACTAAAGCTGTAATTTCACCCTGCTGCGCCGTAAAAGAGACTCCGTCAAGAATAGTTTTTCCATTTTCATCATAGGAAAAGCGGACATTCGAGAAAGCAACATCATGTTTTTCAGGTATTTTACATTCCGCCGCTTCCTGCAAAGGAGCTTCATTCAATATGGCCTCTACACGTTTCACCCCTTCTGTAATGATATTCATGTTCTCCGAAAATCCCCTTAGCTTTAAAACCGGCGTTGCCGCCGCAGGAGCCAATATCAGGAAAAATAAGTAAGTAATCACAAATGAGAGGTCCTGCGGGTTTTTCAAAAACAGAAGTAAACCTATGGGTACAATAAAAGTTGCAACCGATAATACAAACATCCGGAAACGCACAAAACCGGGGCGGATGACCTCCGTCATCTTTGTTGTGAAATCTCTGTAACTGATAATATCATCATAAAACTGCCGAAAAGATCTCACTGTCTGACCGAAGATTTTGATAGACGGCATCCCCTTTACATATTGAATGGAAGAAGAGCTGATTTTCTCCAACGCGTCAAAATTTTGCTGTACGCCGCCGCTTTTCATAATCTTAATCATAACAGTAAACTGGCATACGAAACCTACGGCAAGCGGTATTAAACAGGCAAGCGCTAACCATACATTCTCCGTAAACATTACAATGAACATTGCCATCAGCATGACAACCGTACTTACAAGATCGGGAAGCTGATGTGCCAAAAAGCCCTCTATCTGTTCCACATCGGCATCTAATATCTGCTTGATTTTACCCACTGAATTGTTCGACACATATCCCATCGGTAATTTCCCAATATGTTCTGCTGCCTTTAATCTCACGCCGCAAATCACACAATAAGCAAATGTATGGGCTTTCATACCGCCCAGGTATGTAGCTAAATATCCCGCCAGAAGTCCGGCAAGCCCGTAAACAGCAAGACGGATAAGCAGCTCTGTATTAATAGCTTCTCCCGTAACTGTATGCTTTAGTAACTCTGCCATCACACGATAGACAGACCAGAATGGAATAAGCTGGCATAATGTTCCGATAACAGATAGCACAATGCTGGAAATCAAGGCAGTGTTTTTCTCCCCTGATAGTTCTATCAGTCTTGCCATTCCCTGTTTTCTCTTCTCTTTTTGTTTCATTTTTGGAATTCCTCTCTTTCCTTCTCTTTTTGTTTCAGACCGAGTTCGTTCTGTACCCCGAAAACGCCACAACGAGAATGTCCTTTCGGAACATTCCCGTTGTAATGTGGTATCCATATGTACTTTTCGAAGTTAATGAAAAAATTTGTCTGTCACTTTCAAAATATCTTCCATTTCATATTCCGTGCTGTTCTTTGTAAATTTACCGTTATATATCATTCCCCAACAGCCATATAAAATGAATACTGCCTGCGCCTCTGCGTTTTCTTCCGTAACGCCTAATGTATTTTTTATTTTCCCTTCTCTGATTCCCTGCATCATAAATTTGGCATAAGGCTTTACCATTCGGTTTAACATTTGTACTAAATCCCAAAGCTTATATGATGCATCGGAAATCGAAGTATCTGCCTTCGGGTCGAAGCGTTCTGCATAACCCTTGATATCCTCTACGATCATACTTCGGAAAATACTTAATTTTTCATCAAAAGGAACCGTATCATCTTCAATAACTTTACATTTCCGCTCAAGGCGTTCGGAAATATACGCTTCCATAGCCGCAATGTAAATATCCTGTTTCGACTTAAAGTAATAATAAAACATTCCCGGCGCACCGCCTACTACATCTAAAATATCCCGCACGGAAACCGCTTCATATCCTCTTTCAGCGAATAACTGGGCGGCAATATCGATCAATTCTTTTTTTCTTACCTCTGGCTTTTTACTATTCTTTTTCAGCTTACTCACTTCCTTAGATAGTTAGAAATAGCTAACTATGTATTTTAAGATTTGCCCGTTCATTATAGAACGAGCGTCTGTCTATTATTATATTTGTTTTTTTCTTTCTGTCAAGTACCCGCAATCATTTTTGTTAAAATTTTGTTAATTGGAAGCTAATGCACAAAAGCCAGAGAGATCCACTCCTTTCTGGCTTTTATTCCTCAGAGTTTGCTTAATTGAACTTTAGAATTAAGACCAGGATAATCAGTCAAGCATAATCTCTTTAACAGATAACTTTTCCATTTTCTTTGTGTATGCAAACATAATTGTTTCGTACAAAATGAAAAAAGCAGCTAAAGTAATGAGCATAACGGGGATATCGAAGCGGTATTCGGGAACGCCTTCTATATCCTTAAAGACGATCGTTACCATGACTTTTAACAACACATATTGGTAGATCGTTCCCAATCCAAATCCAAAATATGCCCACGGACGATTTACGGAAAATCGTATAAACCGGAAGTTTCCGGCGTCATTTCACTGCCCTGGTAGCAATATAACTGGGAATATTCATTTGGTGCAGCCTCCCGCTGCCGTTTGTATCTTCATACAAATCTGTTAATCGAAATCCCGCTTCAAGCTGGCCTCCTAATTGTTCTCCTAATGTATGAGAAAACTGCACCCCGGCATTCTCCCGCTCTAGCTGTTTCATCTGCTCAGGATTTTTTAAAGGATTAAACGGCAATGTATTTACCACTTCTTTTTCTTCGTCACTAGCAAATAGAAAATTTATTCCGTTATCCATTCCTGCAAGAAGTATCCCCGTATGCTTCAATACACGGTAACACTCTTTCCATATCGGCTTTACTTCCTCTACATAGCAGTTTGCTACGGGATGAAAAATAATATCGAAATGCTCATCCTCAAAGGGCAGCCTTTTCGTCATGTCGCCTCTGATGATTTCAATACGATACTGCTCTCTTTGAGCGACTATTCTTTCACTTTTTATCTGCTCTTCAGAATAATCGAATACTGTACAGATCGCACCTAAAGCAGCAAAAACTGGCATCTGCTGTCCCCCGCCGCTTGCTAATCCTAATATTTTTTTATCCTTTAATTCTCCGAACCATTCATGTGGAACATATTTTGTCGGAGTCAGCTTTACATTCCATATTCCCCTTTGTGCTGCTTCATATATGGAATGATCGATTGGTTTTCCCCATTCCCATCCTTCTCTGATCCAACTATCAATAATTTTTGCGTTCATATCCTGATATGACATCGTATCCCTCCAAATTCCGCTTTGACTCCATATTTGTCTCCGACATGACTGCCTTCGGCGCTATGGCCCGGACGGGCATCTGCCCTGCATTTTTACTCCTGCTCCTCTTCCTCTGTTTCGGAAATCAGAATACAGTTGGGCGTCTCCACCTTAAGCTGCTTTCCCTTCATCACCAGAGTTCCCTTTTCATAATTCACCGTGAAAAATCTCATATAATTGGATTCATGGCAAAGTACGATCATGGTCTTTTCATCCGGCAGCACATCCACATCCTTTGGATAGCCTCCGCTGATAGGCAGAATACAGATTTTTGTCAAAAGCCCTGTCTCCTGGTCGATGGAAAAGACGCCCACTGTATTTTCCCCGGCACTGGAGCAATACAGATATTTTCCGCTGGGCGAAATTTTCATGGCACAGCAGGCGCTGCTGACTTCCTTTTCATCCATGACACTTTTTACTTCCTGAAGGAGCTCAAATTCCGGTGATTTTCCGCTGCCGTCATAGGAATATACCCGGATCTTATTGGAAAGCTCACAGTTGATATAAGCAAATCTTCCGTCCTTGCTGAAGCAAATCAGTCTTGGGCCGGATTCCAACTCACAGCGCAGGATATCGTATAGCTTCAGCTTTCCTGTGGTGGGATGCACCTTATAAATCTTTACCTGATCCACTCCATTATCCACTGCGCATAAATATTTATTATCCGGTGTGGGAAGCACGCAGCTTACATGGGGACGGAAATTCCGTTCTGCCACGCTGCCCAGGCCCTGGTGAAAAATCCCATCCATCACGCTGCCCAGACGTCCGTTCCGATGTGTATGCACCACCGTCACCTTTCCATCATGGTAGCCGCCCACAAAAAGGAATTTTCCCGTCACATCCGTAGAAAGATAGCAGCCTCTCATCCCGTCGATCCCCACCTTATTAATCGGAGTCAGATCCCCGTTTGGTTCAATCTTCAGCACCTCTACGCCCTCATCTGCAATCGAATACAGATACTTGCCATTGCAGGACTTGGTAAGATAAGAGGCGTTGTGCACCGGCACCACATTCCGCTCCCTGAGAGTTCCCTGTTCCATATCAATATCGTAAACATGTATTCCAATGCTGCTGCCATGCGTGTAGGTTCCCACGTACGCCACATATTTCTTTTTACTCATTTTGGTTCCCTCCTGCTTTTACCGTTATTGCGTAATGGTATTTTTCGCACTTTTCGTTATTGTATCATATACCCAAAACTTTGTTAAGCAAATTTCCCGTAAATTCTTTATCAGAATGCTGCAGTTTGGCCAGCCGGAAAAGGAAAGAGCAGACTGCGCACGCCGGCGTACTAAGAGCCGTATTTACATTTTCTAAGATGTACGGGTGCCGAGTGCAGTCCTGCGCCCCTCCATTGACCGGGCAAAACGGAAGTGCTATAATAATAGCTGTTCAAGAGACTGTTTGAAATAAAACGTCCGAACCGTACACCAACCGAATGGAACTAAGGAAAAGAGATCTTATAAATCAAAAAGGAGTGATTATTATGTTTCAGGAAATAACCGCAAAAGAGCTGAATGAAAATGCATTTCAGATGATCGGCAGCGACTGGCTGCTGGTCACTGCCGAAAAAGACGGAAAAGCAAATACTATGACCGCATCCTGGGGCGGCATCGGCGTAATGTGGGGTAAGGATGTGGCCTACGTTGTGATCCGGCCCCAGCGCTATACGAAGGAATTTATTGATGGTTCTGATACGCTTTCTCTCTCCGTACTTCCGGAAGGAAACAAGGAGATTTACGGTTACCTGGGAAAAGTGTCCGGAAGGGATGAGGATAAAATCGCAAAATCAGGACTGACGCTGGTTCACGATAACGGCACCCCCTATTTTGAAGAAGCCAAAACAGTCCTGCTGTGCAGAAAGCTTTTTGCCCAGGATATGAAACCGGAAGCCTTCCTGGATTCTTCTATCCCGGAAAAATGGTATCCACAGAAGGATTACCATACTATGTACATCTGCGAAATTGAAAAGGTTCTGGTCAAGGCTTAAATATGCTTCGGAAATTTACTTATCAAATTACTTCTGAAAATGAAAACCGTACCATTGGGGAATATCTGCGGAAGCATGGATATTCCCATCATATGCTTGCCCTTTTGAAACGGACGGAAAACGGAATCCTGCGAAACGGCGCATGGACACGCACCAGCCAGCCTCTTTATACTGGCGATCTGCTGGCTGTACGCCTGGAGGAAAATATTTCTTCTCCCGGCATTTCCCCGGTTCCCATGGAGCTTTCCATCGTTTATGAGGACCAGGACATCCTGGTCCTCAACAAGCCTGCAGATACCCGGGTGCATCCTTCCATCCATAATCATGAAAACACCCTGGCTAATGGCATCCTATGGTACTACGAACAGCAGGGCATTCCCTTTGTCTGCCGTTTTATCAATCGGCTGGATCGGGATACCAGCGGGCTTTTAATTATTGCCAAGCATATGCTCAGCGGCACCGTCCTGTCCTCTGACATGAAAGAACGCCGGATTCACCGAACCTATCTTGCCATTGTAAAGGGACTGATCCGGGAACCGGGCACGGTAGATGCTCCTATCGCCCGAAAGGAAGGCTCCGCTCTGGAGCGCTGCATCAGCTTTGAAACGGGGGAACGGGCAGTCACCCACTATGAACCCCTGGTCTGCCGTCAGGATCTGAATCTGACGCTGCTGGCGCTTCGCCTGGAGACGGGACGTACGCACCAGATCCGGATACACATGGGTTATCTGGGGCACCCGGTAATCGGCGATTATCTTTACTATCCGGACCGCACACAGATCGGCAGACAGGCGCTCCATTCCTGGAAGCTGGAATTCCTTCATCCCATCACAAAAGAGCGCCTCATCTTTGAAGCGCCCCTTCCGGAAGATATGAAATTTATACTCTGTTGAAGCGGCGTAACGCTTCAGCCCCCTTAACGGTTACGAATCAGGATGCCTTCTTTCGCTCAACGCTTCTGCCGCAATCAGAACAGCAGCAAACAGAACGCCTCCCACCGGCCAGACGATCCAGCTTTGCCTCCAGTTGTCTGCGGCCATACTCCAGCCAAGAAA
>JAUNON010000112.1 GCA_030537145.1 Lachnospiraceae bacterium
CGATCGTTTCCTTTGCTTTTAATTGGGTAATTAACATATCACTTCATCCCCCTTATTGCATTTTTTCCGGCTTTGATCTTCGTCACCAACGGAATCTTGGAGGAACAGATATATTCGCAGCATCTGCACTCAACGCAGTCCATGACATTTTTGTCCTTCATGCCCTGCCAGTTCTGTTCATCCGCAAATTTTGCATAGTACAGCGGTGAAAGCTCCATGGGACATACATCCGCACAGCGTCCGCATTTGATACACGGCTGCTCCACCGTATGATCGGTATCAACGGCAATGATGCCATTGGAGCCCTTCATAATCGGTACATTTACATCCGGAAGAACAAATCCCATCATGGGACCGCCTGCCTTAATCGTAATATCCTCACCTGTCACGCCGCCGCAGTAATCGATCAGTTCCTTTGTGTTCGTACCGATCTTCACAATAAAATTGCCCGGCTTTTTCAGTCTTTCTCCCGTTACCGTCACGACACGTTCTACCAGCGGCATACCCGTCTGGATCGCATCAGAAATCGCCTTCGTGGTGCTGATATTGCTCACGATACAGCCCACATCTGCCGGGAGGCCGCCGCTGGGAACCTTTCTTCCCGTCACACGCTTAATCAGCGTTTTCTCAGCTCCCTGAGGATATTTGGTCCTGGCCGCCACCACTTCAATATTACTGATATCAGCAGTCTTAGCCTGCATCAGCTCAATCGCATCCGGTTTGTTGTCCTCAATTACGATAAGGCCTTTTTCCGCTCCAACGGTTTTGATGATTGCCTTCAGACCGAAAATAACATCATCCGCATACTCTAAAAGCACCCTGTGGTCCGCAGTCAGAAGCGGCTCACACTCACAGCCGTTCAGCAAAATCGTATCCACCGGCTTGGCGGGTTTTAATTTTACAAACGTGGGGAAACCGGCTCCGCCCATACCCACGATTCCGGCTTCGCGTACAATCTCAATGATCTCATCCGGTGTCAGGCTGTCCAGATCCTTGTGAGGCTTCACGGATTCATGCAGCGTATTCTTTCCATCGGACCGGATAACAACGGACAGACACTCGCCCCGTGTGGCATGCCGATGATTTTCAATAGCAGTTACGGTTCCGCTGACGCTGGAATGGATCGGGCTGCTGATAAAGCCTGCCGCTTCGCCGATCTTCTGTCCCACCTTAACGGTATCTCCCACCTGCACCACCGGATTGGCCGGAGCTCCCGCATGCATAGACAGCGGAATCACTACCTCCTCGGGATCCGGGAATCTCACCAGCGGCAGATGCTCTGTCATTTCCTTCCGCTCGGAAGGATGGACACCGCCGTAATAACCTGCCAGCCTGTCCTCACGGGCAGCCTTCACATAATCCTGAATCACCTTGTAATTTACCTTTGAATAATCCCGCACCTGCACCGGCTGATTTAAGAACTCTTCCAGTCGTCCCTGCTTTTCCAGCCTCTGATATATTTTTTCCCAGGCACAGTCTTTATTCCCGTCCACTTCACATTTTCCGTCCTTTGAGCCTCCGCACTGGCCATTGACCAGGCTCTTGGAACAGTCAACGATAGGACATATGCCTCCGGTAATGTTCAGGTAACATTGTGCGCACGCATCACAGCTTTTTTTCGTCAGAGCCATACCGTGATGGCCTCTGTAATTCAGTGAATTGCTGGCCGCATATACTGGCTTCCCAGCCAGATCCGCAACTGTCTGAATTCCCAAGCCACAGGAGATGACAAACACATTTTCCGTACCCTCCGGAATCATATCCTGTAATTTCTTTTCTGTCTGCATTTTGTTACACAAAAAATCAACCCTTGCACTCCCTTTGATTGTTTTCCCCTGTTCGGCAGCGATTTTTTCAAATTCGCCGCAATCCGGTTCGTCAACGGTCTCAAATTCCTTGAAGCACTTGTTACAAGCAACAACGAACAGATTATCCTTACCGGCCAGTAAAGATACCAGTTCGCTGTTCTCTTTTAGCTTATACTTGGTATAGTTCTCCAATTGCTCACCTTCCTTATGAAATTGTTTCAGAAACCCTGGGGTCGCTCTTTTGTTCTTCCGCCCCTGCCCTTTGACAGAAACTCAAAAACAAACGGCACAGGTTTCTAATATACATTTTTAACTATAACACATAATATTTATATCGTCTAGTCTAAACATATTTCCCTATGCAAAAATATACATTATGCACAAAAACATGGGGACTGCTGCAAATACGAATTTGCCGCAGCCCCCATCAGCCGACTTATAAAAAGATATCCAAATCAGGACAGCATCATACGGTCGTTTGCGAACTCGCCTCCGCTGGCCTGCTCAAACTTCTCCAGAAGATCCGATACATGGAGCCTTGCTTTCTCCTCTCCGGCCACATCATAGATGATCCGGCCTTCATGCATCATAATCAGCCGGTTTCCCATGCGGATCGCATCCTTCATATTATGCGTAACCATCATAGCTGTCAGATGATTTTCCGTCACGATACTATTCGTCAGATCCAGCACCTTCGCCGCCGTTTTCGGATCCAGCGCCGCTGTATGCTCATCCAGCAAAAGCAGCTTTGGCTTTTTCAGAGTAGCCATCAGAAGGGTCAGAGCCTGGCGCTGTCCGCCGGAAAGAAGGCCCACTCTTGTGCTCATCCGGTTCTCCAGTCCCAGGTCAAGTACCTTTAACATCTCATGATACTTTTCTCTTTCTGCTTTGGTTATTCCCCATGCCAGCCTCCGCCTGTCTCCCCGGCGGGCCGCCAGCGCCAGATTCTCCTGTATCTCCATGGTAGCAGCCGTTCCCGTCATAGGGTCCTGAAATACCCGTCCCAGGAACTCTGCCCTTTTATATTCCGGATAACCGGTAATGTTTTTTCCGTCAATGTAGATCGAGCCGTCATCTACCGGCCATACACCCGCCACCGCATTCAGTGTGGTGGATTTTCCTGCGCCGTTCCCGCCGATAATGGTAACAAAATCACCGTCATTCAGGGTCAGGTCCACTCCGCACAGAGCCGGTTTTTCATTGATTGTGCCTTTATTAAAGGTTTTATAAATATGATTGATCTCCAGCATGGCGTTCATACTCATTTTATTTCGCTCCTTTCTTTGCAGCTTTTGCATAAGAATTTTGCGATTTTGCCCTTAAGTAAGGCACGGCCAGGAATATAGCCACAATGATAGCCGTAAACAGCTTCAGGTCATTGGAAGGCATCTTCATCCACAGCACCAGGCCCACTACAATATAGTAAATAATGCCGCCCAGCACTACGAACAAAAGCCTGCCCAGAAAATTCAGGTGCTTTCCGCAAAGCGCTTCACCGATCACCTCTCCGATAATGACCGCCGCCAGTCCGATCACAATAGCGCCCCGGCCCATATTTACATCCGAGAAGCCCTGATACTGTGCCAGCAGGCCGCCTGCAAGCGCAACCAGACCATTCGACAGTGCCAGTGTCAGCACCTTTGTGGAATTAATGTTAATCCCCTGCGCCATGGACATAGCAGGATTGCATCCGGTAGCCCGGATGGCGCTTCCCTTCTCTGTTCCGAAAAACCAATAGAGCAGCGCAATTACCGCAATGGCAAATAATCCGCCTACGCCCAGCGACATCGGGATATTTCTAAGAGAAACAAGAAGCGAATATTTGTCTACACTGACTGCCTGGTTTGCCTTTCCGAACATAATGCGCAGGTTTACAGAATACAGCGCAATCTGCGTCAGGATACCCGCCAGAATATCCGGAATACCGAACGCAGTATGCAGAAGCCCCGTAACCAGGCCGGCCAGCAGGCCGGCCCCAAACGCCGCCAGTAAAGCGGCCGGTGCCGGAACATCATTTACGATCAGCATAACCGCCACTGCACCGCCGGTAGCAAAGGAGCCGTCTACTGTCAGATCTGAGAAATGAAGCAGTCGGAAGGTCATATATACTCCAATCGCCATGATTCCCCAGATCATCCCCTGGGCAATATTACCGGGCAGCGCTTTCATCAGCAGTGCCGGATTTAATGCTAATAAATTCATCGTCCCGTCCTCCGGTGTCAATCTCTTTGTTCCTTCCAGCTTAAAAAGCTGTCTTATTTTTTCCCTTACTCTTCCGTAGCAATGGCTTCATAGCCTTCCGGAATTTCAATGCCGAGCGTCTCGCAGATCTCTGCATTGTACTTCTTGGTTACAGAAGGAGCAAACTCAACCTGCATGGTGGTGATATCTTCACCGTCTCTCAGAATCCTTGCAGCCATCTGACCGGTGGTGTATCCAAGGTCATAATAGCTGATAGACAGAGTAGCTACACCGCATCCGGAGCAGATGCCTTCCTCACCGGCAATAATCGGAGTGCCGGCCGGAACTGCTACGTTCTTAACGTTCTCAGTACAGGATGCTGCGGTATTATCGGTAGGAATGTACAGAACATCATTTTCCGCACATGCGGTAGTCGTAACGGACGCTACATCATTGCTGTCTGCGAAGGTATATTCAGAAACCGTATAGCCCATCTCTTCCAGATATCCGGTGATGACAGAAGCCTGATATTCTGAGTTCGGCTCTGCGGAGCAATACAGAATACCTACATTCTTTGCATCCGGGAACAGCTCCTGAAGCATAGCTGCCTGCTGATCCAGCGGAGCCAGGTCAGAGGTACCGGAAATATTGGTTCCGGTAGAGCCCGTCCATTCATCCATAGCCAGAGCAGTAGCATAATCTGTTACAGAAGTTCCCAGAATCGGGATCTCATTGGTCGCAGCCTGAGCAGCCTGCAGAGCCGGAGTCGCATTGGCCAGAATCAGATCAACGCCATTGGATACAAACTGGTTTACAATCGTAGCGCAGGTAGGAGTATCGCCTGCTGCGTTCTGCTCGTCAAAGGTAACTGCATCTCCTAATTCATCTGTCAGCGCATCCTTGAAGCCCTGCGTTGCCGCATCCAGCGCATCATGCTGTACCAACTGGCAAATACCTACATTATAGCTCGCCTCTTCGGCTGCCGCCATCATACCGGTAGCTGACAGAACCATTGCGGATACCGCTGCTGCTGCAGTAACTTTTGCAAAACAATTCCTTTTCATCATTACTTTCCTCCTTTAAAGTGATAACTTATATAAACATACATTTTATTATAAAATTTTTGTCTGTGTCTGTCAAGAAAGAATCCGTTCTATCCCATTTCCTCGTGTAGGATTACAATACATGTGTTACAACTGAATAATTTAAAAGACGGAAACACC
>JAUNON010000113.1 GCA_030537145.1 Lachnospiraceae bacterium
ATTTATCAAACGAGCATTTTTGAGTACATGGTGATTCTGGGTTTTGCCTTATTTTCATGCCATGGCTTCCGCATAAGATCGGACCTGATGTTTTTCGAAATTCTTATGCTGCTGTTTCCTCTGTTCTTTCTGACGGCGGAAGCGGCTTCCAAATATATGTTTTTTACGTTAGTGGGCATATATTATTATTTCCGGATTCAGGAAGATTACGAGATGTTTTATGCCATAAGGCTGCCCATTATGGCATTTGGAGTGTTTACTGCCCTTGTGACCTGGTTCAGCTTTTTCTTTCCGTTTGCTTATGTGGGACATGTTTTGCCGCTGCTGCCGGAAAGCGAGGCCCTTGCCTACAGCTTTACCCGCCGGAATATGTATATGGGATTTACCACACATTACTCCAGAAATGCTTTTTACATTTTGCTTGCGATTCAGCTTTTGTTTTCTGAACTCTATTGCAGAAAAGGACGGAAAATGAAAAAGTCCCTCCCCGGTATTCTGCTGCTGCTTTTTCTGTTTTTAACGGAATTGCTGGTGGCAAAGAGAGGACCGCTGCTTTTTCTGATTCTTTCGCTTATGCTGCTTGTGATTTTGAAAGATCCCGGCCTGAGCGGGAAACTGAAAAAGACCATGATTTATGCGGCGGCGGTTTTTATCCTGGGGGTCCTGGCTGTATGGCTGGTGCCCGGCGCAGATAATATTGTGGTCCGCATGGCAGCTTCCATACAGACAGGAGATATCACAACCGGACGTCTGGCTTTGTACCGGGTCGGAGTGGGCATGTTTTTGGAGCATCCCTTGTTTGGATGCGGATGGGACAGCTTTCGGAGAGTTGTGTGGGGAGCCACTGACCAGGGAGTGCACAATGATTATATTCAGCTGTTGGGAGAAACAGGGATCATAGGTTTTTTAATGGTGATGACGGCAAATTTCTATGGGCTGGCATATACTATGCGGGCATACCGCAGATTTCGGGGAAATGCCTGCTCCGGGACACGGGAGCAGATCGGCCTGTCCTTTTGTCTGGCTTATCAGATATTTTTCCTGCTGGATTCTCTGACAGGGCTGCCTCATTTTTCCTATGAAATTAATACCCTGTATCTGATGACATGTGGTTATGGAGTCGGAGTGTATCAAAAGAGCAGACGGGCGGAACTGGCGGAAGCAGAGGAGGAGCGGAGAGAATGATTGTATTTTATGGACACGGGGGCTCCGATAATCATGGCTGTGAAGCCATTATCAGGGGAACGGCTGTTAATCTTCAGGAGAAATTCCTTTTATATTCGGGAAATAAAAGGGCGGATGAGCGGTATGGGATATCAAGCCTTTGCAGCATCCGGTCAGATTCCTGCAAACGATATGAACGTCCGGCAGGCTGGCTGGTCAATCAGGCAAAGAGCAGGCTGTTTGGGAAAAACCCGGTATTTCAGCTGGTGGACGGCAGAGAGCCGGGGGTGTATCTGTCTGTAGGAGGAGATAATTACTGCTATCCGGGGCTGTTGGAGCCGATGATAGATGCCAACAGGCGCATCAGGAGCAATAAAAACAGAACGGTGCTGTGGGGGGCGTCCATTGAGCGGGAGGCTCTGGACAGAGAGGATGTGCGAGAGGATATCAGGCAGTATGATCTGATTTTTGCCAGGGAACGGCTGACATATCAGCTGCTTCTTGATCATGGAATAAAGGATAATGTCTATCTGTTTCCCGATCCGGCATTCGCAATGAAACCGGCAGAGACAACGGTGGATGAACGGCTCCTTCGGGAGGAAACGATTGGAATCAATATCAGTCCGCTGATTATGAAATATGGGGCTGGCGGTGATGTTATCAGACAGGGATATCTGAAAATGATTGATTATATTTTAGAGCATACCAGATGCAGTATCGCGATGATTCCTCATGTGGTAAAGCGGAATAATCATGATCTTGATATGATCCGCGGTCTGATCCGGGAAAGACCGTCAGAACGTATTTTTGTAATCGGGGATCGTCCGGCGGATGAGCTGAAATACTGTATTTCAAAATGCTCGTTTTTTGTGGGAGCCAGAACGCATGCGACAATTGCCGCATACTCCATGTGCGTTCCCGCACTGGTAGTCGGCTATTCTGTCAAGGCAAAAGGGATTGCGCGGGAGTTGTTCGGCTCCGAGGAGGGCTATGTGACGGATGTGCGCTCACTTCGGAATCCGGAACAGCTGCTGGATGATTTTCTGGCACTGTATCAGCGCAGGGAGCATGTGCGGAGACATCTGGAGGAATGTATGCCGGAATACCGGAAAAAAACTGCAGCCGCGGCCGATATCCTAAAAAAGCATATGAAGAAATGGGAGAGGGGCGCGGAGTAGGAGCAGAAGACAGAGCAGGAAAAAAGATAGAGCAGGGGTAGAAGACAGAGCAGAGGCGGAAGACAAAGCAGGAAAGGAAGCAGAAACAGAAAATGCAGCTGAATCAGAAAAAGGCGGGAGTTATTCTTTCATATTTCTCTCAGGGAATTCATATATTGTCAGGTATCTTGTATACACCGGTAATGCTGCGTCTCTTGGGACAGAGCGAGTATGGCCTGTATCAGCTGGTGTGGTCTGTAGTATCCTATTTAAGTCTTTTGAGCTTTGGATTCTCCGGTTCCTATATGAGGTTTTATTCCCGCAGCCGGGCAAAACATGCGGAGAATGAAATCGCCCGGCTGAACGGTATGTTCATGATGATTTTCCTTTTTATTTCCATGGTCAGCATTCTGTGCGGATGGGTGATGACCGCAAATATTCATTTGATTTTTTCCGGAGGGCTGACGTCCCGGGAATATGACAGGGCACGGGTGCTTATGGGGATGATGGTATGCAACCTTGCCCTTACATTTCCCAACAGTGTTTTTGACGCGTATACTTCAGCATATGAACGCTTTTTGTTCCAGAAGGCTTTGGTTGTGCTGCAATATTTATTTCATCCTTTTATTACACTTCCGCTGCTTCTGATGGGATACGGCTCTGTCGCTATGGTAGCCGTCACGACAGGACTGACGGCGGCAAGGCTGGTTTTAAGCGGCTGGTATGCATGCAGCAGATTGAAAATGAAATTTGATTTTACTCACTTTCATCTGCCGCTGCTGAAGGAAATGTGGGGATTTACGGTATTTATATTTATAAATATGATCGTAGACCAGATCAACTGGAGCGTGGACAAGCTGCTGCTGGGCCGTTTTCTGGGAACTGTGTCTGTGGCCGTATATGGCATAGGCGGGCAGCTGAACGCCATGTACCTGCAGTTCTCTTCGGCAGTTTCCAATGTTTTTATTCCGCAGGTGAACCGGATTGTAGCGGAGAGCAATGACAACCGGCAGCTGACAGCGCTGATGATACGGGTGGGCAGGATACAATTTATGATATTGGCTCTGATATTGTCCGGCTTTATTTTTTTCGGGAAAGCTTTCATCCGGATCTGGGCCGGAGCCGGATATGAGGAGGCTTATCCGACAGCAGTTCTGCTGATGGTTCCGGTGACGATTCCTCTGGTGCAGAATATAGGAATAGAAATTCAAAGAGCGAAGAACATGCACCGCACCAGATCTGTGGTATATCTTGCCATAGCTGTGGGCAATGTGCTGGTCAGCAGCCCTCTGATACGTGCATGGGGAATTTGCGGGGCTGCCCTTGGTACGGCCGTGACCTTGCTCTTGGGAAACGGACTGTTTATGAACTGGTACTATCAAAAAAGGATCGGCATAGACATACGGCTGTTCTGGAAAAATATCGCGGCTTTGTTTCCTGCTATGGCTCCGGCGATTGCCGCCGGTGTGGGGATCAGGCTGTTTGTCAGAATCGGACGTTTGCCTCAGCTTGCTGCCGCAGCGGCAGTTTATACGGCAGTTTACTGCATATCCATGTGGCATTTCGGCATGAATCCAACGGAAAGGAAGCAATTATATAATGGAAGAAATAAATAAAAACGCTGCATTTCCTGTGGCGTATGCCTGCTGTAACCGGAGTCGGGAGGAGCGTGTCCGAAGCTCTTCCGGCGGAATATTTTATCTTCTGGGAAGCCAGGTGCTGGAGCAGTCCGGGGTTGTGTTCGGGGCAAAATGGAATGATGAATGGGAGCTTGTCCACGGCGAGGCCCATAACCGGGAAGAGCTGGAAGCCTTTCTGGGAAGCAAGTATGTACAAAGCGATCTGAAGGATACCTTCCTAAGGGTCCGGGATTATCTGGAGGAGGGGAGGACAGTGCTGTTTTCCGGTACGCCCTGCCAGACTGCGGGGCTCAAATGCTTTCTTGCGAAGGAAGAGAAACGGGAACAGCTGCTTGCGCGGCTGATCACGGCAGATCTTATCTGTCATGGTGTTCCAAGTCCGGCCGTGTGGAGACGGTATCTGCGGGAGATCAGGAAGAACAGGACGGTTACGGGGATTAATTTCAGAGATAAGACAAGAGGCTGGCGGGATTTTTCATTAAAAATTGATTACCTGTCCCATACTCCCTATTGTAAGAAACGGTATTCTGATATGTATTTAAGAGGGTTTTTAAAGAATATTGATCTTCGTCCCTCCTGCCATAGCTGCAGCTTTAAGGCAGACAGACATATGGCAGATATTACGCTGGGCGATTTCTGGGGAGTGGAGCAGTATTGTCCGGAGCTGTCGGATGATACCGGTGTGTCGGCGGTGCTTGTATGGTCAGAGAAGGGCATGGATCTGATCGGCCGGTGCTCCGGACAGATGGTGAAAAAGACAGTTTCAGCTGAAATAATCGGGCAGACCAATTCCGCTTATGTCCGTTCTGTTGCTCCCCATCCGGAAAGAAATCAGTTTTTTAAGGAGCTGCCTGAGGCGGATCAGGTAAAGAAGCTTTTGCGGAAGCGGACAAAGGGTACTTTATGGCAGCGAATCATAGGCAGGCTGCTTCGTCATCCGGAAAGTCCAAAAGAACAGACAGAGAGCCGGATACCGGGAAGCCCATGGAAGCCGGATCCGGATTTAACGGAAGCTTCAAGGACCGGCGGCAGCATGCAGAAAAAAAACGGGGTTCCCGTGCTGTATAAGACCGCAGAGGAGTGCTGCGGCTGCACCGCCTGCCAGGCCTCCTGCCCGAAGCAGGCAATTGAAATGAAAGAGGACAGGGAAGGCTTTCTGTATCCATGGATTGATGATGATAAATGCGTCGGATGCTGTCGGTGCGTATCGATTTGCCCAA
>JAUNON010000045.1 GCA_030537145.1 Lachnospiraceae bacterium
CTCCATGCTATTTTGATTACATTATAGTATGTGTACCCAACCTAAAACTATAACACAAACAACATTGAAAATTCAACTCATTATTGCATTGATTTTTTAATCGTGGTCTGCTAAAATGGATTTGTCGAATAATACGATTTTATCCATCTGTAAAGGAGTCCACTATATGCAACCCATTTTTACAATGCAGTATGGAGAGTTTGCAGTTGCAGATTTTCTATCTAAACGAATAAAAGATGTTTCAGTATTTATACCTGCTTCCGCACAGGAAAAAGGAATTGACCTATTGCTCTATCGTCATGACCATGGGTGCAATAAACTCAATACTGTTCAAGTCAAAATGTCCAGAACATATTACAACGATAAGCCAGATTCAGGCTACCCATATTATCTATGGTTTAACCGCTTCAATGTTCAGCAAAATGCGAACTGGTATATCTTGGTAGGTATTTATGCAAGACATTCAGATGATGAACTCAATGCAAAAGCAAATAGCATTTCTTGGGACACAATCATGCTTGCCCTAACAAACAAAGAAATGTCCTTATTTATGTCAGAAGTAAAGCAAAAGAAAGACCCCTCAAAAGATGATAAGATGTTCGGATTTGGATTTAATGCAAGAAAAGAAATCTTCCAGACAAGAGGATTTGCAGAAGAAAGAGATATGAGTCATTACCTCATAGAAAACCGTATAGATGAAATTAGACATTCTTTCCTATGAGAATATCAAGCAAAGCAAAAGAGCCTTGACTACTAAAACGGTCAAAGCTCTTTTTATTATACTATTGTGATACTAAACTTACGGCGACTTACGGAGAGATAGGTTGAAATAAGGAAAGTAGAAATCCCAAAAAGGTAATACGGGTAATACTTTGGGAGAACTACGGAGAGATAGGGAAAATGTTAGTTAATCTTTTATGAATTGGACAGCGGCGGTGGCTGTATGGATTTGGGATAACAGAACAGGGAGAAATGCGCTGAGAAAGTACGGCGTTGTCTATGCGGGAATGTTGTTATTGGTATTTATATATGGGATAGTTATGTATGATTTTTCAGCAGGAGACAGCGGCCGTATACGAGTGGCGGGCGTAACAGTCCCGGTTTCGGAGCTATTGAATGAAGATGAGGATGTTTATAGTGTTTTCTATACGGATTCATTCACAGATACAAATTTGATTAACACAAAAAGAAAATTGGAAAATGTTGCGGAAGAACTTTTGACAAAAACAGTTCAGGAGGCACAGGCCGGAGCGAAAATCGTGGTCTGGTCGGAACTGAACGGGGCTGTGTTGAAAGAGGACGAAGCGGCGCTTCTGCAAAAGGCCTCGGAGGTTGCAAAAGAACAGCAAATTTACCTGTTTGTCTCGCTTCTGGTAAAAACGCCGGGAGAGGATTATAAAGAAAATAAAGTAATTGTATTGAATCCTTTCGGGGAGAGGATTTCCGAGCACTACAAGTTTGGGCGTTCCATTGGCGAATTGTGTCAAGAGGGCGATGGAGAATTGAAATATGTCGATACGGAATACGGACGGATAGCAACGTTTATCTGTTCAGACATGGCGTTTACTTCAAAGATAAGACAGGCAGGCAGAGAAGGCATTGATATCTTAATGATACCGGCATCGGATTGGCAGGAGATGACAGCAATAGCGCTGAAAACAGCGATTGTCAGAGGAATTGAGAACGGCTGCAGCATAGTCAGACAGACAAACTGCGGAACATCGGTTGCTGCTGATTGGAGAGGAAATATATCTGCAACGGGAAATTATTTTCAATCAGACACAAAGACCATAACGGCACAGGTTTTGACAGAAGGCCGATTTACGGCCTACGCTTATATAGGCGATTTGTTTGTCTGGCTTTGTGGAGGGTACCTGTTTATTACATTTACTACAAAGAAGAAAAGAAATAGAGAGTAACAAATTCCAGTTTGATTAAGAGATGCAGTCCGGTGCCAAGAACTTATGCAAATAAAAATAGACTATGTAAAACTAGCGAAAGTACGCAGATTTCAGCCATAAAAAGTATAGAAAAGACATCGAAAAACGCTATTCATATAGGGTGAAGGCGGACGTACTGTAGGTTCAGGCCGTGTTGCTACCGTTATCGAGTAATATACGCGAAAGCAATGAGATAAGCGCCTAAAAAGACGTAATAAAGAGTCACTTCATGCTTGCATGAAAGTGGCTCTTTTTGCGGCTTTGCGGGCATTTAGCGAATGCCCGCAATCGAGGAAATGCAGAGCATTTTTGAGGGCGCTTATCGGTCTTGCGGAGATTGTCCGCACCCCCGACTCCGCTAAATCACCCCTTGTAAATAAAGCTATTGTTCATTATATTGGTATTTCTTCAATTTTTTTCCTGTGATGATACAGATCAAACTTCCGCTTACTCCAAGTATCAACATCATAAGCGCCGCACCGGAACCTTTTCCTGAGCCAAAGAGCGCTTTTAGAACTGATAAATCACCATATACTTTCATAAACGGTTCGCATACGTTATCTACCATAAAACCACCTATAAACAATCCTATGGGAATGGTAAAAAATTGAAGCGTATTGCGGCAGGCATAGACGCGTCCCTGTAATTCCACAGGAATGGTGGTTCTGAGAACCACATCCAAATTTGCATTCATAATCGGTACAAGAATCCATCCGATTATCTGCCCAATACACCATAATAATGGTTCTCTGGAAAACGCAAGCAAAAAGTTTTCAGTTCCTAATGAAAACAGCATCGTGAAATAAATAATCTTTACCCTGTTTTTCGGCTTTGGCAAAACAGAAACTACCAAACTGCCAACAATCATAGCAATGCCGGAACAAGATGTGACAATTCCCAAAACAGACGAGCCGCCTTTCGGATTAGGGAGTACATAACCGGGCAATACGGCATCAAAGGCGGACGCTACTAGATTAACGCCGGACATAAATAAAATCAATGCCATGATAAGCGGATTCTCCCTCAAAAATAGAAGTCCCTCTTTCGCAAGAACGAGTACACGTTCTCTTTTGTCACTTTTATTTTCAGGAATTTTAACAAAAAACAGTAACACTGTAAACGCAACCATAAAAGTGCTGATATCAACCGCTATTACACCATTAAGCCCTATAAATGAGTATAATGCTGTAGCAATCAAAGGATTTAATATAGAAATCAGGCTGCCTGACAGAGAACGGAGTCCGCTTGTCTTTTGGTAATACTTTTTGGGCATAATAAGCGTCATAGCCACCTCGCTGGCAGGCTGTTGAACGGTATTCATCAATCCCGAAACGGCATTTAAAACATATAAATGCCAAACCATCAGACTATTTGTACGAAACAATATAAATACAATAATCGTGCAGACTGCGGCAAATACATCACAGCCAAGCATTGTATTCTTTTTGTCAAACCGATCAGTCAATGCTCCGGCAAATATACTCATTAATACATATGGCGCATAGGAGCATATCGTAAGTACTGCCGTGCTCAGAGCGGAACCTGTCTTTTCATACAGCCACAATGTCAGTGCAAATCCTGTCATGCTGCTGCCAAGCTGGGAGATGCTTTGCGTACTCCAAAGTATCAAAAAATCCTTTAACTCATATAATTCATTCTTTTTTATATATTTCATTTCTTTGCTCCTTTAGTTTTATTTATTTCTTAAACCAGAAGCAATTTCTAATCTTTGCCCTTATGCATGTTCATAACATGATGGAAAAGGATATAGCCTGCCTTTCCCTTTTCTAGCTGGCTGAACGGTAACCAAACCGCTAATCAGCATAATAATTTTATTGACAAAAAAGCAAATAAAGTGTATTCTTATTTTCAGATTATACCTATTGGATTTCTATGAAAATGATAAGGTATAGCGAAATATTTAATTGCAGTGAAGGAAAGAGTAGCCTGTAGGAACGTGTACAGAGAGCACCCGGTTGCTGAGAGGGTGTCGGAGGGAAGCAGGTGAAGATGGTTCTGGAGCATCTGGCTGAGATGGATCTGTTCAGAGGAGATTTTATGTTCCGATGAGATCCTTTAGGTTAAGGCGGTTTCTGTCCGTTATCGCAGAACGGTATTTAGCGATACCGGTTGAGGTCTGATAAAGGTGTCGGATGAAAAGAAGTGGTACCACAAGTATAGCTTGTCTTCTTAGGAGGACAGGCTTTTTTTGTGATGGAGCGGTCGCAAAATCTCATTTGCAAGGTTCTGTATCCGGTGTTTGTGAGCACTTCCTGCGGTGATGCGCACGGATGCATCAGGGAATTGATTGCTGCGCTGCCAGATTTCTGAAATGCGGGGTATGCGAAAGACCCTTTTGTTTCTCCATCAGAATCATCATGTTTCCTTCGGAAAGGGGAAAAATGTCAAAAGAAAAAAACGAAACGAAAAAAACAAACAAAAGCCGGAATATTACCATCGCAATTTTTGCCGGCCTGGTTCTGGGAATCCTTTTTGGATTGTTTATGCCGGGAAGATATGAGGGAGTGCTGCCTCTGGTGGAGCTGATCAGTTCTCTGTATATGAATGCGCTGCGTATGATGATTTATCCGCTGGTATTCTGTTCTCTCATCGTTGGTATTCAGGGTATCGGCAGTGTATCTGCCACCGGTAAAATCGGTCTGCAGTCTGTGCTTTATTTTGTGGGAACTACGCTGCTGGCCAGTCTTTTGGGGCTGTTTCTGCCCCAGGCGCTGGGCCTGGGAAAAGGCGTCAGCATTGCGATGAAGGAAGTGGATGTGGCCGCTACGGAATTTACCAGTCTGCTGGATACCGTGAAAAACCTGATCCCGGCAAATCCCTTTGCCAGCTTTGTGAACGGAGATATGCTGCAGGTATTGGTTTTTGCAATCATTGTGGGGATTACCTGCCTGGTGATAAAAGAAAAGGCAGATCCCTTTGTTAAGGTCTGTGAGGCAGTGAATGACATTTCAGTGAAAATCATTTCCGTTGTCATGTATTTCACACCGATCGGAGTATTTTGCTCTATCTCTGCGGTAGTATATGCTAATGGAACAGAAACAATTATTGCGCTTGCCAGCGTCCTGATTACCCTGTATATTACCATGTTCTTATATGTACTGATTGTTTACGGCGGCATGGTCAGGGTGATCGGCAAATGCAGCATTCGGGAATTTTTTATAACGGTGATGCCTGCCGCCCTGAATGCGTTTGGTACGTGCTCCAGCTCCGCAACGCTGCCCATCAGCAAGCGCTGTGCGGACGAGCTTGGCGTGCCAAATGAGATTTCCTCTCTGGCACTGCCTTTGGGTGCAACGGTAAACATGGATGCGGTTTCTATCGTAATGTCATTCATGATCGTATTCTTCGCAAATGCCTGCGGAGTACATGTGAGTCTGGGCATGATGGTGGTAGTGATGCTCAGTAATACCCTGCTTTCCATCGGAACCCCCGGTGTACCGGGCGGGGCGATTGCCAGCTTTGCGGCACTGGCCTCTATTGCCGGACTGCCGGCAGGTATTATGGGCGTTTACATCAGCGTAAACACGCTCTGCGATATGGGAGCGACCTGTGCCAATGTTTTGGGCGATATAGCCTGTGCGGTTGCAATGAAAAAAACCGTAAAGCTGGAAAAAGATACTTGATCCGCCATGCTTCGGACCTTTGTTTCGGTGATACAAACATCCCGGATACAGATTCTTTTGCTTTTCGAGTTTCCGGCAGCTCCATATTTTATCTTATAGAAAGCTCAGGTTGCTTTCAGGTGCAAAAGCCTGCGGCTTTCCTGAGCCTGTGAAACAGGCGAGTTTGCGAAAAAGCTTGCGAAAAACATTTTTGTTTGGTGGAAGGAATGCGTATTTTGTGATAGAATATATGTTAATTCAGGAAAGGAATACGCATAATAGGAAAAGCCCGTTGCAGGAAGTCTGTGACGGGTATCGCTGAATGAAAAAGAGGAGAACGGAATATGTTAGAAGTTGGTACAAAAGCGCCGTCATTTTCACTGCCGGATCAAAATGGAAGGCTCCATACCCTGGAAGAATATCAGGGGAAAAAGATTGTTTTATATTTTTATCCGAAGGATAGCACTCCCGGATGCACGAAGCAGGCATGCGGCTTTGCGGAAAGATATCCTCAGTTTCTGGAAAAAGGAGCTGTTGTTCTGGGAGTCAGCAAGGACTCCGTAAAGTCCCATAAGAATTTTGAGACGAAGTATGAACTGCCCTTCCCGATTCTTTCTGATCCGGAGCTTCAGGCGATTAACGCTTATGACGTGTGGAAGGAGAAGAAGAATTACGGAAAGGTTTCCATGGGTGTAGTCAGAACTACATATCTGATTGATGAAAACGGTGTGATTATCAGGGCAATCGATAAAGTAAAGGCTGCGGAAAATCCGCAGCAGATGCTGGACGAGCTGGCATAAGGAAAAGAGGCTATGAGGATTATATTGTCGCCTGCCAAAAAAATGAAACAGGATATAGAAGAACCCTGTACGGGCCTGCCGGTTTTCATGAGAGATACGGAAACGATTCTGGCATGGATGCGGCAGCTTTCCTATGAGGAGGTAAAGAAGCTGTGGGCCTGTAATGATAAGATTGCCGGAGAAAATTTTGAGCGGATTGCCCGCATGGAGCTTTACCGCAGTCTGGTACCAGCGATTCTCTCCTATGAGGGAATCGCTTATCAATATATGGCGCCTTCGGTATTTGAGGATGGTCAATTTGACTATGTGCAGAACCATCTGCGCATTCTGTCCGGTTTCTACGGAGTGCTGAAGCCGATGGACGGTGTCACGCCCTACAGGCTGGAAATGCAGGCAAAAGCAAAGGTGGAAGGCAGCAGGGATTTATACGAATACTGGGGGGAAAAGCTGTATCGGGAGGTGTTGGATGACAGCCGTATCATCATCAATCTGGCTTCCAGGGAATACTCCAGATGCATTGAAACATATCTGCGGCCGGGAGATACCTATATTACCTGCGTGTTTGGAGAGCTTTCTGGCGGGAAGATTGTGCAGAAGGGCGTTTACGCTAAGATGGCCAGAGGTGAGATGGTCCGGTTTATGGCTGAGAATCGGATAGAGCATCCGGAAGATGTGAAGAAATTTGACCGGTTGGGCTATGGCTTCAGAGACGATCTTTCCTCACAGAACGAGTATATTTTTATAAAGCAGGCTAATGTCAGCGAAGCATAAATGGAGGAGAGATATGAACGAAACCATTCGTCAACTGTATGAGAGAAAATCAGTTCGTGTGTTTGCGGACAGGGAAATACCGGAGGAATGTAAAAATCTGATATTAGGAACGGCGGCCATGGCGCCGACGGCCGGAAACCAGCAGCTTTATACGATACTGGATATCACAGATCCCGAATTGAAGGAGAAGCTGTCGGAAAGCTGCGACCATCAGCCCTTTATTGCAAAGGCAAAGATGGTTTTGATTTTCTGCGCAGACTGCCAGAAATGGTATGATGCTTTTGGGGATACCGGATGTGCTCCGAGAAAACCGGGGGAGGGCGATCTTTTGCTGGCTGTCAGTGATGCGGTGATTGCTGCCCAGAATGCTGTTGTGGCAGCTCAGAGCCTGGGCATCGGCTCCTGTTACATCGGCGATATTATGGAAAACTGTGAGCTGCACAGGGAGATGCTGCGGCTGCCGGAATATGTATTTCCCGCAGCTATGCTGGTGTTCGGATATCCTACCAGACAGCAGCAGGAGCGGACGAAGCCGGCCAGAGGAGACAGGAAGTATATTGTCCATGAGAATGGCTATCACAAGCTGGACGCAGAGGAAAGAAAGAACCTGTTTGCACCTAAGACCGGGGAAAAGGAATATGAAGAATGGATGCAGGCGTTTTGTAAACGCAAGTATAACTCCGATTTTTCCCGGGAAATGACCCGGTCAGTGGCAAAGTATCTGGAAAATTTCGGGAAATGAGGCGGCGCCCTGTTTATGAAATTTACTTCTCCGGCATCCGTTTGCATACCGTGACGCAGACCACAGGTACGATCGGGTTGAAAATACTGTCAGGCAGGATGGCAGGAAGGGCCGGGAGCACAGGTAGGCAGGGAGGAACGTAATGGAAGATCATCAAAAATCAGTTCTTTTTGAGCAGGCGCCGATACCGCAGGCAGTGATGAAGCTGGCGGTTCCCACGGTGCTTAGCTCTCTTGTAATGGTGTTATATAGTCTGGCGGATACCTGGTTTGTGGGACTGCTGAATGATCCGATACAGAATGCGGCAGTGACACTGGCATCTCCCATGCTTCTGGCATTTAATGCGGTTAATAACCTGTTTGGCGTGGGCTCCTCCAGCATGATGGGGCGGGCCCTGGGCCGCAAGGATTACGATACCGTTAAGCACAGCTCTTCCTTTGGATTTTGGGCGGCGTTAGTCAGCGGTCTGCTGTTTTCTCTGTTGTTTACATCGCTGCGGACTCCGTTTTTGCAGCTTCTGGGAGCTTCGGAGGAAAATGTTTCGGCCACGGCGGCTTATCTGCACTGGACCGTTACTCTGGGAGCGGCGCCTTCTATCTTAAATGTGGTGCTGGCGTATCTGGTACGCACGGAGGGAGCTGCCATGCATGCCAGTATCGGCACCATGAGCGGATGCCTGCTGAATATTGTGCTGGATCCCATATTTGTGCTGCCCCGGGGATTGGGCATGGGGGCGGCAGGAGCAGGTCTGGCTACGGTTTTATCCAATTGTTTTGCGTGCTTGTACTTTTTTGTCCTGCTGGCAGTGCGGAGAAAGAAAACCTATGTCTGTGTGAATCCCAGAATGGCCGTTCCGAAAAAATCCGTGATTCTGGGAATTTGCGGTGTGGGGATTCCTGCCGCTATCCAGAATCTGCTTAATGTTACCGGCATGACAGTACTGAATAATTTTGTTTCTGCATTTGGCTCGGATGCGGTGGCCGCCATGGGAATCTCCTACAAGGTCTACATGGTGCCAATGCAGATTGCCTGGGGTGTGGCTCAGGGGATTATGCCGCTGATCAGCTATAATTACGGCAGCCGGGATTACGGGAGAGGGAAGCGTACGGTGCTGTTTACCGCCACGATTTTCCTGAGCTTTATGGCTGTGGTTACGGCAGTTTTTTATGGATGCTCCGGCGGCCTGATCCAGTTGTTTATCCAAAAGCCGGACATTGTGGCGTATGGAACACGCTTCCTGCGGGGAATGTGTCTGGCGCTTCCCTTCCAGTGCATGGATTTCCTGGGGGTAGCCACCTACCAGTCCTGCGGAAAGGGAACCTTGTCGCTGATTTTTGCATTTCTGCGAAAGCTGGTGCTGGAGATTCCGGCACTGTTTATCCTGAATCGCCTGTTTCCGCTGTATGGTCTGGCGTATGCTCAGTTTGTGGCAGAATTTGTCCTGGCGTTTGGAGCGGTATTTGTTTTAAGAAGGATGTTTTCAAATCTGCAGCCCGGAAAGGCCAGTACCTGAGAAGCTTTTCAGGTTTTTTTGTAGTAGATTGCATCAGGAAAACCGCCCGGACAGGGAAGAGAAGAAACTACAACGAGAGGAAACAAGGTTATGATAGGATTGGGAACCATGATGAATGTGGCAGGTATTTTAGCTGGCGGATTGGGCGGAATGCTGTTTGGAAAGAGGATGGACAAACGGTTCCAGGATACTTTAATGAGCGCCAATGCCATCTGCGTATTATTCTTAGGCATTGCAGGCTGCATGGAGGAAATGCTGAAGATCACGGAGGCCGGGCTGACCAGCAGCGGAACCATGATGATGATCGGAAGCTATGCCATCGGAGCATTGCTGGGAGAATGGATCAACATCGATTCTCATATGGAGCAGTTTGGAGAGTGGCTGAAACAAAAAACAGGAAGCGGGGAGGATGCCCGTTTTGTGGATGGCTTTGTGACAGCCTCCCTGACCGTATGCATTGGCGCCATGGCGGTAGTCGGCTCCATCAAAGACGGTATTTACGGTGATTATTCCGTGCTGGCGGCCAAGGCTGTTCTGGATATGATTATTATACTGATTATGACGGCCTCCATGGGAAAGGGCTGTATTTTTTCGGCCATTCCTGTGGCTGCCTTTCAGGGGATTATAACCCTTCTGGCCCGTCTGATTGAGCCACTGATGACGGAGCAGGCCCTGTCCAATCTTTCCCTGACCGGTTCCATGCTGATCTTCTGCGTGGGGGTAAATCTGATCTGGGGAAAGAGAATAAAGGTGGCGAATCTTCTGCCTGCCATATTCGTATCGGTGGCCTGGGCCCTTCTGCCCTGGTAGAAGCTACAGACATGTCATATGCCTTCCGACAGTCCCTGAAGAAATTCTGTGATAAATGGCAGTGCCGCTCCGATGGAAACGGCGTCAATCCGGCATTTCCCCAGCAAAATGTAATCGGTGGGATCCCGGAAGGTGGACAGCTCGTACACCTTTTGGCGGAGGAACAGAATATCTTCATCTGTAAAATAGGGAGTGATATGTCCTCCCAGGATGATCGTATTTTCCATAACCATGTGCAGATTATTGATCAGGAGGGAAAGATAATTCAGATATTCGGTCCATTTTGCGGCGCAGGCCGCATTCCCCTGATTTTTGCGTTCAAAGAAGTCCTCCAGCTCCATTTGGCCGTCCAGAAGTGCGCTGGCGGAGCAGTAGCATTCTGCGCATCCCCTCCTGCCGCAATAACAGGTTCGGCCATTTTGGATCAATGTCATATGCTCAAAGGTGCCGGATTTTCCGGTGATGCCCCGCTGCAGTCGGCCGTCCAGAAGAACCGCTCCGCCCAGGTGATCCCCCAGAGACAGGTAAACACAGTCCTTTATGGAAGGATTTTCCCACAGCTCACTGTTGGCCGCACATTCAGAATCATGGATAAAGCGGCAGGGAAAAGAAAAGTATTTTTGAAACATATCGATAGAAAGTCCGGTAGATTTTAAAATTTCTCCGTAAGTAATGGCTCTGCCGTCCTGGGAGGCCAGTCCCTGGATGCCCAGGCCGATACCAAGAAGCTGTTGCTTCTTCAACTCATATTTCTCCAGAAAAGAAAAAACCAGGTCTTTTAATTCTTCAAAGTAGGACGGATCAGTCCGAAACCTCACATTGATTCTTTCTTTGGCTATTTTTTCGCCGTATAAATTGATCCCCACAATATATATTTTATTTTCCAGAATTTCGATTCCGATGGAAACCCTGGCGTCTCTGATAACAGAGTATGCAATGGCCTTCCGGCCGATGGAGGAGCTTAACTGACCGCATTTTTCGATAAGCTGCTGGTTTAACAGATCAGTTAAATGCTGGGTGACAGTGGGAAGGCTCATATTCAGGGCTGTGGCTATATTTTGCTTGGAACAGCCGGGAGTTCCATAAATATAGTGAAAAACATCCGAACGGTTTTTTCTTTTAATATCAGTAAGAGAGAAATTTTCCATGACAGCTCCTTCATAAACGCTTTTGACATACAAATTCAGTAATTCATTTCATAAAAACATTTTATAAATACGATATTTATTATATCAAAAAAATATAAAAAGGGAACCGGCGATCTTTTTAAAAATATGCACAAAAAATCCCAATAAAATTTGTCAGTCTTGTCATCTTGTCATAAATAGAAAAGTGCGTTATTATATAAACACATTAAATAAAATGATTTTATAAAATGATAAAACAAAATTAAAGAAAGGAAAAAAATCATGGGAATTATTGAAAAAATGAGATTGGACGGAAAGAAAATTTTTGTAACAGGAGGAGCCAGAGGAATTGGTAAAAGTGTAGCCACTGCTTTTGCTGAGGCGGGTGCAGATCTGGCGATTGTGGATGTGGATATTGCCGAGGCAGAAAAGACTGCTGCAGAACTGGCTGAAAATAACCATGTTCAGGCGATTGCTATTAAAGCGGATGTAACGAAGCCGGAGGAAGTAGATGCCATGGTGGCGAAGGTGGTAGAAACCTACGGCAGACTGGATGTGGCTTTCTGTAATGCAGGCATTTGTATGAATATCCCGGCGGAGGAAATGACCTTTGAACAGTGGAAAAAGGTGATCGATATTAATCTGACCGGCGTATTCCTGACCGCCCAGGCAGCAGGCAAAGTAATGCTGAAACAGGGAAGCGGCTCTATCATTAATACGGCTTCCATGTCAGCTCATATTGTGAATGTGCCTCAGCCTCAGTGCTCCTATAATGCATCTAAGGCAGGTGTAATTCAATTAACGAAATCTCTGGCGATTGAGTGGGCAAAACGCGGCGTGCGTGTAAATTGTATCAGCCCGGGATACATTGGAACAGAGCTTACCCTGAATTCCCCCAGCCTGAAGCCGCTGATTGAACAGTGGAATGCTATGGCTCCCATGGGACGTATGGGAAAGCCGGAAGAGCTGCAATCCGTCTGCGTTTATCTGGCGGGCGATACCAGTACCTTTACCACAGGCTCTGATTTTGTTGTGGATGGGGCATTTACCTGCTTCTAATGCCGGCTTCTGACCTGGATTATTGGGGGATAAACAAGCCTGGGATCCGGTGGTTCCAGAAAGGAAATATTACATTTACAGAAGCAGATCACGATGGAGAGAACGAGAAAGGTATTTTAACAGGAGGAAATTATGGGTAAGTGGGGAAAGCGGATAGGATATGGGATTGGCGATTTAGGGTGTAATCTGGTATTTAGTACCATGGCATCTTATTTGATGATCTTTTATACGGATGTATTTGGGATAGCGGCAGCGGCGGCAGGTACCATGATGCTGGTGACGAAATTTATTGATGCATTAACGGATACGGCCATGGGATTGATTGTTGACAGGACACATACAAGATGGGGACAGGGCAGACCTTATTTTCTGATTGGAGCAGTTCCGTTTGCTGTGTTTACATTTCTGACCTTTTATATTCCGGATCTTGGCAGTACGGGGAAGCTGGTATGGGCATATGTCACCTACTGTCTGTTATGTACGGCTTATACGGTGGTGAATATACCGTTAAATACCATTGTGCCCAGACTGACCTCTGATATCCATGAAAGGAATTGCCTGGTATCCGCCCGGATGATCTGTGCAATGCTGGGAACAGCCATTGTCATGACGATCACCACACCCATGGTGGAGTATTTCGGACAGGGAAATGAGGCAAAGGGTTATCTGATCACCATGACCATATACGGTATTGCGGCCATGCTTATCTTTTTTGTTACGTTTGCCAGTACGAAGGAAGTGGTGCCGCCCTCTGTAAAGCGGGAAAAGACAACGCTGAAGGAGGACTTAAAGGGACTGACAGATCAGAGCTGGATTTTCTTTATCCTGAATCTTCTGTATTTTTCGTTATATGTGGTGAGAAGCACAACCGTTATTTATTACTTTAAATACAATCTGGGAAGAACGGAATGGCTTACCCTGGTGGGACTTTTAGGGATACTCTCCGGTTTGCCGATGCTGCTGATCCTTCCGTGGCTGGAAAAGAAATTCAGCAAGAGAAATCTGATGATAGCCAGTGTGCTGATTTACATAGCGGGAGATCTTTTGATTTATTTTGGTAAGAGCTCTTCCTTCTGCCTGCTCGCAGGTCTGGTGATTACGGGTCTGGGTATTTACGGTATTTTTGGTATCACCTTTGCCATTCAGCCGGATGTGATCGACTATTCCGAGTATAAAAAGAAGGCAAGTGTTTCCGGACTGATTGCAGCGTTTCAGGGATTTTTTGTAAAAGGCGGTATGGGCCTTACCAGTGCCATTATCGGTTTTGTTTTAAAGCAGGGCGGTTATGTGGCGAATGCGGAACAGACGCCCAAAGCGCTGGCTTACATTGAAACCAGCTTTATCTGGATCCCGATCATTTTATGTGCGGCTATTGCCGTAGTAACCCTGTTTTATAAGCTGGATGGTCTGAGAGAGGAGATGAATGTGGCTCTCGAGACCGGCAGAAACAGTAACTGTTAAGAAACGTGATGAAAAAAGTGGACAGAGGCTGCCGCAAATTTTACGGCGGCCTCTGTTTTTTGGAATCTGTTCAATGGAGGGAAGGTTTCTGCGTTTGGGAAGAATAGGAAGAATCGAAAATAATCCACTATTTTGAAAGATTGATACCTGTAATCGGTAGGATGAGAATGATATACTTTTTTCATCAAAGAGAGATGCCGGACGAAGAAGCCGGGAAGGCCGCTTCGCAGGATGGCATTTATCGTAAGAAAAGAGGAGGATATTGGGATGAAGGCAAAATGGTGGTCAGCAGCGCTGACGGCAGCAATGGTAATGGGTCTTATGACCGGAACAGCAGTTACAGCAAACGCAGAAGAAGAGGTAACGCTGAAGGTTTTCTCAAACCTTCCGGACCGGAAAAACGGCCAGGGTCTTGTAGAACAGATGATTATTGATGAATACATGGCGGAAAATCCAAATGTTACCATCGAAGTAGAGGCACTGGATGAGGAGGCCTACAAGACAAAATTTAAAGCATATGCGATGGAAGGAATGCCGGATGTGGTGAATATCTGGGGACAGCCTTCTTTCCTGAATGAGGTACTGGATGCCGGCGTGCTTGCTGAGCTGAATGAGGCGGATTATGCAGACTACAAATTCATTGAGGGTTCTCTGGAAGGCTTCAAAAAAGACGGAAAGCTTTACGGACTTCCCAGAAACACGGATGTAGCAGTATTCTACTACAATCAGAAAATGTTTGAAGATAATGGCTGGAGCGTGCCGACTACATATGATGAGCTTCTGGAGCTGGGAAAGACGATTACAGAGGCAGGTATGGTTCCGGTAGCGATGGACGGCGGAGACGGCTGGCCGATGGCAGTTTATCTTTCCGATGTTTTGTTTAAGATCTCAGGAACGGATTATCAGGGTATCGTAGCAGATGCTGTGGCAAACGGCGATTTCACAAACGAAGCATGCAAACAGGCTACTCAGTTGCTGAAGGACGCTGCAGATGCCGGACTGTTCCAGGTAGGCTATGATTCACAGGATTACGGAACGGCAATGAACCTGTTTACAAACGGACAGGCAGCGATGTTCTACATGGGAAGCTGGGAAGCATCCATGGCACTGAATGAGGATATTCCGGAGGAGATCCGCACAAACATCCGTGTATTCACTATGCCGGTGGTAGAAGGCGGCGCAGCTTCCGCAACCGATATCGCAGCATGGAACGGCGGCGGATACGGAGTTTCCGCAAACTCTGCGGTAAAGGAAGAAGCAATTAAATTCTTGAACTATATGTATCAGCCCGATAAGCTTTCCAAATACGGCTGGGAAAATGGCGTAGGTATGTCAGCACAGGATCAGACGGATTACATGACCGGCGAAGAAACCGATCTGATGAAGCAGATCGTTGATATCGTTACGAATGCAACTAATGTTTCCGGAACACCTGTAAATGACTGCGGTCCGTCCGCATTCAAGACAAGCATTGAGAGTGAGATCCAGAGCGTTTCCAACGGAACGACAGATGTTGACACATTCCTTGCAAATATTGGAGCAGCCTGCAAGTAAACGATACAATATTTTAGGCAAAAGGGGCTGTCGCAAAATCTGGCATTTCGGTTTTTGCGGCAGCCTTTTTCACTTATTTATGTTATAATAAGGAAAGGAAAGTTATTATGAAAAAAATGTACAGCAATAAGCTGGTAATAACGAGCCTTGTGCTGCCGGGTCTTTTGCTATTTGTGTTTGCAATCCTGGCGCCCATTTGTCTGAGCGTATACTATTCGCTGACCGATTATTCCGGTATGGGAGCCTGGAATATGATTGGGCTGGAAAACTATAAGACATTGGCACATGATGAGGCGTTTTTCACGGCATTGCGCAACTCGCTGTTTTTGGCGATTGGATTTATCTGCATTCAGCACCCGCTGGCAATTATCGTAGCGGCGGTTCTTGATAAAAAGGGTGGAAGAGGAGAATCCTTTTTCCGCTGCGTTTATTTCATCCCGAATGTTATCTCTGTGGCAGTGATCGCATATTTGTGGAAATTTATTTACAATCCGAATTTCGGACTGCTGAACAATATTCTTAAGCTGTTTGGATTTGAGGGAAATATTAACTGGTTCAGCCCTGATAGGGCCATCTGGTCCGTGCTGATCGTATTGATCTGGCATGGGTTTGGCTGGGGAATGCTGATTTATTATTCCGGTATTAAGAATATTGATCCCACCTTGTATGAGGCTGCGGCGATTGATGGAGCCAATCAGCGTCAGACCTTCCTGCGGGTGACGCTTCCGCTGATGAAGCCGGTGATTCAGGTGAATGTGACCATGGCTGTCATTTCCGCTCTGAAGCAGATGGAGACGGTATACCTGCTGACCAACGGCGGGCCGGGCAATGCGACCCAGTTTACGGCAACTTATCTGTACCAGCAGGCGTTTAAGGCCTTCAAATATGGTTATGGAAATGCGATCAGCGTTGTGTTCATTATTATTTGTCTGCTGGCTACTGTATTTCTCAATAAAATTTTCGAAGAACGAGAGCCGAAAAGGAGGGTACAGTAATGGAAAGAGTTGGAAAGAAAAAGATGTCCGCCGGAAAGATTGTCCTTTGGATTGTTTTGATACTTGTGGCCGTCATTCAGATATTTCCGCTGATCTGGCTTGTGGATTTTTCACTGGCCAGCAGCAATGAGATGTTTACCAGCGGCTTGCTGATTATTCCGGAAAAGATCCAGTGGGGAAATTACGTGAAAGCATTTGTCGACGGGAATTTTCTCCATTATCTGAAAAACAGCCTTCTGATTAACGGTCTGGCTGTGGTACTGGTGGTTCTGATTTCCATTATGGCGGCATTTGCCTGCCTGAGAATGCAGTGGAAGCTGAGAGGCGTCGTGCGGACCCTGCTTCTGATGGGAATGATGATCCCGATTCATGCCACATTGCTGCCGAATTATAAGATTTACAGTACACTGCACATGACGGATACGATCTGGGCCCTGCTGATTCCTTATGTAGCCTTTTCTCTTCCCCAGGGGCTGTTTTTGATGACCAGCTTTATGGACTCCGTACCGGTGGAGCTGGAGGAAGCCGCTGTTATGGACGGGTGCGGTATTTACCGTATTATTTTCCAGATCATTACGCCGATGCTGAAGGCTTCCATCGCAACCGTATCGATCATGACCTTCCTGAACAACTGGAATGAATTCATGATGGCCAGCACATACTTAAGCTCCCCCAAATGGAAAACGCTGCCGTTTTCTGTGCTGGAGTTCACCGGCCAGTATTCTTCCAATTATGCGGTGCAGTTTGCGGTTATGGCCCTGACTGCGGCTCCGGCGGTCATTATCTATATTGTATTGAACAAGCACATTACCAAGGGCGTGGCAATGGGAGCTGTGAAGGGCTGATCCGGTTTCCGCCTGGATTACAGACAAAAAATACGCTATGAAAAAGGAGCAGAATGCGGATGAAAGAATGGATACGAAATCTGTCAATTAAAAGAAAAATTGTCTTTTATATGTATGTCGTATTGATTCCGCTTCTGCTTCTTATTTGCGCAGCAGTGACAATTTACCGTTATCGGGTATCAAGGGTGGAATACGTGCAGCGGCAGACACAGAGCATCAACAATCTGCAGGCGTCTCTTGATATTATCGAGGAGGATGTAAGAACGCTGTCCCTGAATTTGGCGATCAACGAGGATATCCGGAAGATCTTGAGAGCGGAGGATCCGGAAAGCATTAACCGTGATGTGAAATTCTGGCAGAATATTGCGCCCATGCGGATGGTGGAGGACAATATTGCGTTAAAGGGTTATATCAAGACGCTTTCGATTTATCCGGAGAATGGGGTTACGCCTTACCTGCGCTGCATGGATGCAAGCGCTTATCTTCCTGACCTGGAAAGCATTCAGGCCACCGACGTCTATCAGAAGGCAAAAGAGCTTCTGGGAAAAGGAATGTGGGTGTCTGCCCTGCGGGGCAACGGGGAGATTTACCAGGCCAGCCGGGCCGATAAGCTGGTGCTTTGCAGAGCAATCTACAACGAGGCAAAGTCACAGATGCTGGGCTATGCAACCATCGGCATTTCTCAGGAGATGATCCAGGAGCTTTGTGAGAATTCGCTGCAGTCGGACAAGGAAGCGATCCTATTGTACGAGAATACGGGAGAAGAGCTTCTGATCTGCGGAGATGTGGAGGAGGAGGTACGCCGGCATATCGGAGAAAAGGCAGAATTGCTGAAATCCGGCCTGCAGGGCGTCTATAAGAACTGGGAATTTTACGGCGGCAGTATTTCAGAAAATCAGTGGAGAATCTGCAAAATCGTTCCCCAAAAGGGGTTTTTTGATATCCTGAGGGAAATAGGATATATTCCGCTGCTGCTGCTGATCGGCATTTCTCTGGGAATACTGCCGTTGATGATTTTGATCTCCAATGTCATCAGCAAGCCCCTGGAGCTGGTTTGTGTGGCCATGGGGAAATTCCGGCAGGGAGATTTTCAGCAGCAGGTTGAGATTCGGACTAATGATGAGATCGGCGAGGTGGCATCCTGTTTCAATCAGATGGTAACGGATATCCGGGAGCTGATTAATAAAAACTATATTATGGTATTGCGGGAGAGGGAGAGTGAGCTTGCCGTCCTTCAGGCACAGATCAACCCTCACTTTCTGTACAATGCTCTGGACAGCATATACTGGCAGGCCATGGGAGAGGGCGATGAGGAGACCGCCGAGAGCATTTATGAGCTGGCGCAGTTGTTCCGGCTGGTGCTTGGTCAGGGCAAGCGCATGGTAACGGTGGAAATGGAGCTGCAGCTATTGGAGCGCTATCTGGAGATTCAGAAGCTTCGCTTCCATGAGCAAATGAACTATCGTTTTGAAAAGGATCCGTCTGTTCTGACGCAGAAGATCCCGAAGCTGATCCTGCAGCCGTTTGTGGAAAATGCGGTGATCCACGGGATGCAGAATGAGACGGAGGATTTCTGTATTACGGTATCCGTACAGGCTGCGGATGGCTGTATGGAATTTCAGATTCGCGATAATGGTGTGGGAATGGACGAGACTCAGCTAAAGCGAATCTGGGAAGAGGACAGTGACAAGGTATATTCCGGACAGCGAATCGGCCGGTATGCAATAAAAAATGTAAGAGAGCGGCTGAGGCTGAAGTACGGGGAGGGCTTTGTATTGAATATCGAGAGCCGTATCGGAGAGGGCACTGTGGTAACGGTGCGTATTCCGCTGAATTCGGAAGAGGAGCAGGAAGATGAAATTATTGATAGCTGAAGATGAGGATATGATCCGAAATGGAATGGAAAAATATATCCGCCTTCATACGGACCGGTTTGACAAAATTTATCTGGCCCGGAACGGACAGGAGGCGATTGATATCATATTCAAAAAGCGTCCCGAAATCATGCTGCTGGATATCCAGATGCCGGGGAAGGACGGCATTGATGTGATGAAAGAAGCGAAAAGCGCAGGGATTCTTCCCGCCACGATTATTTTAAGCGGCTACGAAGAATTCCGGTATGCACAGCAGGCTTTGCGCTACGGAGCCCGCTGTTATCTGCTGAAACCCAGCCGTTCCTCAGACATTTTGAAGCAGATCTTTGAGATTGCCGATGAGATATCCGGATCGCCGCAGAAACCGGAGGAGGAGAGTATTTCATCAAGCATCGCAGAGCGGGCGAAGGAGTATGTGGAGGAATATTATCATGAAGAGCTGACTCTGCAGCGGGTTGCGGATGAGGTGGGGATTTCTCCGGGCTATCTCTCCACCATCTTTTCACAGTACCTGGGAGTCGGCTTTATTGATTACCTGAATCAGGTCCGCATCGGTCACGCTTGCGCCTATCTGAAGCAGAAATATTTTAAGACGTATGAAATTGCTTACAAAGTGGGATTTCAGGATGAAAAGTATTTCACACGTGTTTTTAAGAAAATTATGGGAGTTACGCCCAGCGAATATAAAAAGAATTCCTGAACGGAATCGTGGGAAAGGAAAATGACATGGGAAGATTATTGCGCTTTGAGACAACGGTATTCCGTGAAAATGTGAAGCAGATACAGGTGGGGGAGACTGCCTTTTCAGAAGATTGCGGCGTAGAAAACCAGGCGGTCAATCTTTATCCTTCTGTAAGGGGGCAGAGGTTTGAGGGCTTCGGCGGCGCCTTTACCGATTCGGCGGGCTATGTCTATGCACAGATGAGTGAGGAGCAGCGCAAGCAGATGCTTTATACTTATTTTGATAAGAAGGAATTAAACTATCGGCTTGGGCGCATACATCTGGATAGCTGTGATTTTTCCATGGAGCAGTATGAAGCGCTCAGCGATGCCAATGATACAGAAATGAAGAATTTTTCTCTTGAACGGGGAATGAAATATATTCTGCCCCTTCTTCAGGATGCGGAGCGGGCAGCAGGCAGAAAAATAGAGCTGATGCTTTCTCCCTGGTCACCGCCTGCATTTATGAAAACAAATGGTCAGAGAAGCCGGGGAGGGAAGCTGAAAGAGGAATTCCGGGGCCGCTGGGCCCGGTATGTCTGTCTTTATATCAAGAGGCTGCGGGAAATGGGATGCCTGATCAGCCGGATCTCTCTGCAGAATGAGCCGGCTGCTGTGCAGACCTGGGATTCCTGTATTTATACGGCCGAGGAAGAAAAGGTTTTCCTGCGGGAATTTCTTTATCCGGAGATGGTGAAAAACGGTTTGGATGATATAGAAATCTACATCTGGGATCATAATAAGGAGCGGGTTTTTGAGCGGGCCTGCGGGACCATTGATGAGACGACAGATCAGATGATAACCGGCGTGGCATTTCACTGGTACAGCGGGGACCATTTTGAGGCGCTGGATTATCTGAAAAAGAGGTTTCCCGATAAGAAAATGATTCTTTCGGAGGCGTGCATTGAGTATAGCAAGTACAGTGCAGGCGATGGGCTGGCAAATGCCAGAAAGTATGCGCATGATATGATTGGGAACCTGAATCATGGAATGACGGCCTTTTACGACTGGAATCTGGTTCTGGATGAAGTGGGCGGGCCGAATCATGTGGGAAATTATTGTGATGCACCGTATCTTTATGATACGAAGAAGAAAGAGCTGATGGAGAGAAATACGCTTGCGTATATCCGTCACTTCAGTCATTATATTCAGCCCGGGGCGGTGTGGATCGGCAGCAGCCGTTATACGGATGAAATCGATGTGACCGCATTTGAAAATCCGGATCATACCATACAGGTGGTACTGTTAAACCGCACGGAGCAGGAGAAAAAAGTATTTCTTCGTCTGGAAGGCGAAGTGGCAGAGCTGACGCTTCCTGCCAATGGAATTATGACTGCAGAGATTTTTCAATAGATAGAATCATTGGGGCCGCCGCAAAATCGAATTTGCAGGAGCTGTCGCAAAATTTCATTTGCAAAGTTTTGTATCCGGTGTTTGTGAGCACTTCCTGACATCTGTCCGTCCATGTCGGACTTCGTCCGCTATGGGCGGACGGATGTCTCAGTGATACAAACACCCTGGATACAGATCCTTTTGCTTTTCAATTTTGCGGCAGCTCCCTGCTTTTCGAATTTGCAACGGCCCCGATTATTGTTTGCAGGCGTTTTGCTTTGCCAATAAAACTTTGCAAAAAACTATTGACAAGTACACTTTGCAATGGTAAGATTAAATTGCAAATAAAACTTGGCAAAGGAGAAGGAAGTATGAACAAAGAAGAGATATTAAAAAAAGCCCGGCAGGAAAAAAACGATGAGATGGTGACGCAGGTCAGAGACCAGTCTATGAAATGGACCTATATAGCGATGGTCCTTACGGCGGCATTCTTCTCGTATATTCGGGATAGACAGGGCCTTCCCATGATGGATTTATGTGCGACGGTCAGTATTTCCGTATGTGTCGGCCAGTTCTACCGGTACTGGAAAACAAGGGATAAGGGGTGTCTTTTGATTGCAGTCATTATGCTGGTAGTATCGATTTTTGCAGCCGTCAGATTTTATATGGGACATTAATATGGACGATAAATTAGTATTAAAAAATAATATAAAAGCGGTACGTTCGGAAAAAGGGCTTTCTCAGTCAGCCCTTGCGGATCTGGTGGGGGTATCAAGAAATACGATCAGTTCCATTGAGACAGGGCAGTTTAATCCGACGGCAAAGCTGGCGTTATTACTGTGTTTGGCGCTGGATAGGAAATTTGAGGATTTGTTTTATTTTTAAGCGGCGGCTTTTGAATGGAAGGGATAAGCGAAAATGCAGACCATAGTAAGGCCTTCTTTCCGGTTTCCTCATCTCTAACTCCATGAAAACTCCATATTTCCGGTGTATGATAAGCCTGAATGAGAACAAATGACAAAGCGGAAGCGAAAGGGGTATATGGAATGTATCGGATATTAGCAGTGGAGGATGAAGAGGATATTCAAGAGATCCTGAAAAACTATCTGACTGATCAGGGTTATCTGGTGACACTGGCGGATGACGGTGTGGACGGAATTGCAAAATTTCACAGCGGGGAATTTGATCTGATTCTTTTGGATGTAATGCTGCCCAAGATCGATGGATTTGGGGTCTGTGAGCTGATCCGGAGGGAATCGGATGTGCCGGTCATCATGCTGACTGCGCTGGAGGAAGAGGAGTATCAGATCCGGGGACTGGATCTGAAGGCGGATGATTATATCACAAAACCCTTTTCGATGCCGGTGCTGCTGCGGAAAATAGCAGCAGTCCTGCGCAGAACCCATCGGGAAGAGGAACAGCAGGTCATTACCTATAAAACACTGCGGATAGACCTGATGGGCCATCATGTATTTGTCTGTGAGAAGCCGGAAGGGGAGGAAGAAGTTGAACTGACACAGAAGGAGTTTGAACTGCTTCATGTGCTGCTGATTAATAAGGGAATCGTTTTAACCAGGCAAAAGCTGCTGAACATGGTATGGGGAATGGACTATTTCGGGGAGGAACGAATTGTGGACACCCATATAAAAAATATACGGAAAAAATTAGGGCAGGAGTACATCCGCACGATACGGGGAGTGGGGTATAGAATTGATAAGGAAAATCAAAGATAGTCTGACCATAAAAATCTGTATTCTGATCGCTGTTTTACTGGTTGCCGCCAGCGGAATTACATACGGAGTGATCGCCCGTTTTCTTCCTGCGTATTACAGCAATCAACTGGAAAAAAATCTGGATGCCGTTTCCCAGGAAATGGCAGGGACGATCAGCTCCTTTGAAAGGATCGAAGATGCATTTTCTACGATTGAGCTGTTTGAGACAGGCTCTCAGGTCCTGGTTGTAATCCTGGATGAGCAGGGCAATGCGGTCTGGCCTGCGGTGGAATTGGTGGAGGAAATTACCTTGATGGATGATAATCCTGGATTGGGGGACGCCACAGCGGAAGCCGGACAGGAGCAGGTGTATGATTATGAGGCAAAGGCAGATGAAAAAGCAGAAGAGAATGGAAGCATTCGGATTCCAGATTCTGACTGTAGAAGATGGAAAT
>JAUNON010000007.1 GCA_030537145.1 Lachnospiraceae bacterium
GGCTTTGCAGCCTGCAAAATTAGCCCGGCCGGTGCGGATACCGGCGGCGCAGTTGAGCGGGGATCAGCTCACGGAATTATCCCGGCAGGTAAACCGCAGCTTGGCCCGGCGGTTTACCATGTTTGTTCATCGGGATGCCGCCTACTACCGGAGGCTTGCGAAGGAGCAGGAGGCCTCCGGGGGCAGGCTGGAGATTTTGCTTGAGGACGGCGTGCCGGTGTGCGCCCGCTGCAGCGCCAGGGAGGAATTCCCGCCCATGATGGTGCGGATTCTGGATTTGGAAGCTTTTCTGGCCGGTGTGCAGACCGGGAAAGCGCAAACCTGTATCTGGCGGATCCGGGACGGACTCCTGCCGGGAAATGACGGGCTGTTTGAAGTGACACTGACCAGGCAGGGAGGAAGGCTCCGGCGCCTGGAGAGGCTGCCGGGCGAAGCACGGAGAATGGAAAAACGGGAATGGGAGGCCGGAAACCGGGATGCTGGCTGCCCGGAGCCGGGGCAGATTAGGGAGCTGGACATTTCCCAGGTGCCGGAGGCTTTGGGCGAGGACAATCCCTTTTTACATGCGATGATCTGTGAAGTGGTGTAGGGAACAGAAATGATTGACAAAACCTCCTGGATTGCATAGACTAAAGACATCCTGTGAAAACGAAAAAGCGGGGCTGACGCAAAATCCTGTTTTTTGATTTTGCGATGCGCCCTCAAAGGCTGGAGAGGTGAAAAAATGAAATTATATAACACACTGACAAAGAAAAAAGAGGAATTTGTACCGCTGGTGCCCGGTAAGGTTTCCATGTATGTATGCGGCCCCACGGTTTATAATTTTATTCATATTGGCAATGCAAGGCCCATGATCGTGTTTGATACGGCCAGACGTTACATGGAGCATAAAGGCTATGAGGTAAATTATGTATCCAATTTCACGGATGTGGATGACAAAATTATTGCAAAGGCCATAGAGGAAGGGGTTTCGGCCCAGGAGATATCCGAACGCTATATTAAGGAATGCAAGCAGGATATGGCGGACATGAATGTAAAGCCGGCTACGACTCATCCGCTGGCTACGCAGGAGATTGACGGAATGATTGATATGATCTCTACCCTGATCGAAAAGGGATATGCTTATGATGTGAATGGCACGGTGTATTTCCGTACCAGAAAATTCAGCGAATACGGCAAGCTGTCTCATAAAAATCTGGATGATCTGCGCTCCGGAGGACGGTCACTGCTGGTAACAGGAGAGGATCAGAAGGAGGATCCGCTGGATTTCGTGCTCTGGAAACCGAAGAAGGAGGGAGAGCCCTACTGGGAATCACCCTGGAGCCAGGGCCGTCCCGGCTGGCATATTGAATGCTCTGTAATGTCAAAAAAGTATCTGGGAGAGGAGATTGACATCCATGCAGGCGGCGAAGATCTGATCTTCCCTCATCATGAGAATGAGATCGCCCAGAGCGAATGCTGCAACGAAAAGATTTTTGCACGCTACTGGCTGCACAATGCGTTTTTAAATATTGATAATCGGAAGATGTCCAAATCCCTGGGAAATTTCTTTACCGTGCGGGAGATTAAGGAAAAATATGATCTGCAGGTTCTGCGCTTCTTCATGCTCAGCGCCCACTACAGAAGTCCGCTGAACTTCAGCGCAGAGCTGATGGAAAGCTCCCACAATGCGCTGGAGCGTATTGTGAATGCGGTGGATAATCTGAAATTCCTGCAGGAAAATGCCGGAGACGGAGAGCTGACGGAACAGGAAAAGGAGGCTTTGCAGGAGGTAAGAGGGTATGCCGCCCGTTTTGACGAGGCTATGGATGATGACCTGAATACGGCAGATGCCATTTCCGTTATTTTTGAACTGGTGAAGTATGCGAATACCAGTGTTTCCGGAGAAAATACAAAAGCCTTTGTTCAAACCGTGCGGGATGCGATCCTGGAGCTGGGAGATGTGCTGGGCCTGATTCTGGAGAAGAAGGAAGAAATCCTGGAGTCTGATATTGAAAAGCTGATCGAGGAGCGGCAGGCGGCCAGAAAGGCGAAGAATTTTGCCCGGGCAGATGAGATCCGTAATCAGCTTCTGGAAAAGGGCATTGTACTTTTGGATACCAGAGAGGGTGTAAAATGGAAGAAGGCGTAAACGGCGCAGGAGCGGGAGGAGAGGACTATTTGACTCAGGCTTTCCGGCTTCCCGGACGGGCCTGGGATCAGTATTCCCCTCTGACACTGGCTTACATCGGCGATGCCGTATACGATGTGATCATCCGCACCGTGCTGGTGAAGCAGGCCAACACCCAGACTGCGAAGCTGCACAAGAAAGCCTGCGCCCTGGTAAGGGCAGGTACGCAGGCGGAGATGATCGGGGCGCTTCTGCCCCATCTGACGGAGGAGGAAGCGGGCGTATATCGACGGGGACACAATGCAAAGCCCTACAATACTGCCAAAAATGCCAGCCGCAGAGAATATCTGGAGGCTACGGGCTTCGAGGCGCTGATCGGATATCTGTATCTGAAGGGAGACTATCAGCGGCTGATCGATCTGATACGGCTGGGTTTAAAGGAGAGCGGCCATGAGCTATGAGGAGCAGAAAATAGAAGGAAGAAATGCGGTGTTGGAAGCGTTCCGATCGGGAAAGACCATTGATAAGCTGACGGTACAGCAGGGACTGCAGGACGGTCCTATCCTTTCCATTATTCGGGAAGCAAAAAAGCATGATACGATCATCAATTATGTAAAAAAAGAACGACTGGATCAGATGTCTGAAACGGGGAAGCACCAGGGCGTGATCGCCCAGGCAGCATCCTATGAATACGCTTCGGTGGAGGATATTCTTGCGGCAGCAAGAGAAAAGGGAGAGCCCCCCTTTCTTTTTCTGCTGGACGGCATAGAGGATCCTCACAACCTGGGAGCTATTATCCGTACGGCTAATCTGGCAGGCGCACACGGGGTAATTATTCCGAAAAGGCGGGCTGCCGGGCTGACAGCTACCGTGGCCAGAACCTCTGCCGGGGCGCTGAATTATACTCCGGTGGCGAAGGTAAATAATCTGAATACGGTAATTGAGGAGCTGAAGCGGGAAGGATTGTGGTTTGTCTGTGCCGATATGGGCGGAGAGCTGATGTACCGGCTGGATCTGAAGGGTCCCATCGGACTGGTAATTGGAAATGAGGGGGAGGGTGTGAGCCGCTTGGTGAAGGAAAAATGCGACTTTACAGCTTCCATTCCCATGAAGGGAAATATCGATTCTTTGAATGCATCTGTGGCCGCCGGGGTGCTGGCCTATGAGATCGTCCGCCAGCGTATGATATAAGGGAAAAGTATGCCTGAAATGAGAAGAAAAAGAAAGAAAACAGTTGCGGAATTTCTGCGGGATATGCAGGGAAAGGAAGAGAGGCACAAAAAAAAGTGGACCTCGCTTCAGATTATGGTGCCCGGATTTCTGTGCATCATTCTTTTTGGAGCATTTCTTCTGATGCTGCCGATATGCAATGCCGACGGAGCATGGCTGAATTTTACGGACGCTTTGTTTACCGCCTGCACCTGCGTCTGCGTGACCGGCCTGGTAACTGTGGTTCCGGCAGTGCAGTTTACCCTGCTGGGGAAGCTGGTTATGCTGTTTTTGATTCAGATCGGAGGCTGGGGTGTCATCGTGTGCGCCATGTGGTTTCTGGTGCTGTTAAAACGCAGAATCTCACTGAATGCCCGGGTGATCATCCGGGATTATTTCAATATGGATACCATGAGCGGCCTGGTGCGGATGCTGATTTATGTGGTAAAGGCCAGTCTTGTGGTGGAAGGAGCCGGAGCGGTTTGCTATTCCTTTTATTTTGTGCCCCATTATGGACTTCTGCGGGGCTGCTGGTACGGCATTTTCCATTCGGTATCCGCCTTCTGTAATGCAGGAATCGATATTCTGGGCGATGCCAGCCTGGCACCCTTCCGGGGAAATGTCTGGATGAATCTGGTGACGATGGCGTTGATTCTCCTGGGCGGGCTGGGCTTTATGGTATGGCGGGATCTGACTGGCTTCCTGAAACGTATTTTTATCAAAAAGGACGGCCTTAGAAAGGCAGTTCGGGAGCTTCAGCTTCAGACGAAGCTAGTGGTGGTTATGACGGCGGCTTTGCTGGTATTGGGAACTTTGCTTATCTTTGCAGTGGAGCAGGACAATCCGGAGACGCTTGGCTCTCTGCCCTTGGGGCAGAAATGGATGGCGGCCCTGTTTCAGTCTGTTACTACCCGGACAGCCGGCTTTTTTACCATCTCTCAGGGAGGGCTGCGGGAGGCCTCGAAGATGATCTGCTGTGTGCTGATGTTTATCGGAGGATCACCGGTGGGAACCGCCGGAGGTGTGAAAACAGTGACGGCAGCAGTGCTGCTTCTGACCTGCTGGTCCATTCTGAAGGGACACCGGGATACGGAATGCTTCCAAAGGAAGATTGCGGACAGCACCGTGCGGATGGCAGTGGTGGTATTTTTGGTGGGGCTAATGCTGACCCTGGTGGGAACAATCGGGATTTCTGTATTGGAGCCTGAGGTATCCGCCATGGAAGGACTGTATGAGGTGGTCTCTGCCACTGCGACAGTGGGTCTGACGGCGGGAATTACTCCGGGGCTTTCGACACCCGGAAAATATTTGATTATCCTGCTGATGTATCTGGGGCGTATCGGACCGATCACACTGCCCATGATGATGGCGGCGAAGCTTGGCAGGAAAAAGGATAAGCGCACGCTGCCGGAGGAGCATATCGTGGTAGGATAATGGAGAGAGTACCGGTCAGGCTTCCGGGTCTGCCGCAAAGGAGAGGATCGAAATGAAAAAACAGTATGTAGTATTTGGAATAGGAAGATTTGGCGCCAGCGTAGCCCGCACACTGGAGAATAACGGCTGCCAGGTGATCGCAGTGGATAAGGATCCGGAAAAAATCCAGATGATTGCGGATGATGTCAGCTATGCCATGACTGCCGATGTGGAGGAGCCGGAGGCCATCGCCAGCCTGGGCTTGAAAAATGTGGACGGAGCCGTGATTACCATGGTCAATAACATGGAGGCCAGTATCGTGGTGGCCATGATGTGTCAGGAGATGGGCCTGAAATACATCATTGTCCGGGCAAAAAATGATATTCATGGCCGGATCCTGGAAAAGATCGGAGTCAGCAAGGTGGTATACCCGGAACAGGAGATGGGTGTCCGGATTGGACGCTATATTGCGGCGCAGGATTTTATGGATTGGATCGCCCTTTCGCCGGAATTCTCCCTGGTGGAGATGATGACCCCGCCGGAATGGGTAGGAAGGTCTCTGGTGGAGCTGGATCTGCGCAGCCGGTATGGCTTTAACGTGGTGGGCATGAAAAACGGCAGTGAAATGGTGATGGGGGTTGACCCGGAAAAGCCGCTGGAGCAAAATGTGGTATTGTACGTGATTGGAAAAAATTCAGATCTGGAAAAGTTTCAGGATTAGGCGGAAGCTTCTGCTGAAAGTGCGGGAAAAGATAAAAAAACAAACCTACGGAAAAGATCTAAAAAAACAAAAAACGGGATTGACAAGCTCGGACTTATGTGGTAGACTCTTTTCTTGTAGCGGGCAAAACCGCACAGGCTGCTGTGGCTCAGTCGGTAGAGCGTCACATTGGTAATGTGGAGGTCACGGGTCCGATTCCCGTCAGCAGCTTCATACAAAAGATAAAGAAAAGCTCAGTATTTACTGGGCTTTTTTGATTCCAGGGGAAAGAGTGATTACAGCGCAAAGCGTTGCTGTGCGTGTGAACAATTCAGTCCAACGGTTCTTCCCGTAATAACAGAAGCCTAAGATATTCACCTAAAATATAAAGAATGCCACATTGAAAACATTCCGAAACAAAATATAATGAAATTGTTCATGAAGATCTTATGGCTACTACAGACAGACAGTAATCTGTCTTTTTGTGATATAATCATAAAATTATTTTATGAATAATTATTTATCGAAATTACGGTATATTAATTTTTGAAAGACAAGAGTTTTCTGCGGCTGCTTTTTATCCTTTCCAAATAAGATAATTTAGTTTATTATTAATATAGATATAACTAAAACTATAGGGAACGGGCGGTCGATTTCTTTAGAGGAGTGAATATGCAGGCAGGAAAGTTAAGAGTTTTGATAGCGGATGATGAATTCCGGATTGCAAAGCTAATTGAAAAACTGATTCATTGGGATGAGCTTCGACTGGAATGTGTGGGCCTTGTAGATAATGGTGAGACGGCTCTGGAAATGATTCAGGAATTGAGGCCGAATATTGTCATTACAGATATTCGTATGCCGAAGATCAATGGATTGGATTTGATCCGCATGACCAGAGATCTGAATTTGGACACTAAGTTTATTGTAGTCAGCGGATATAAGGAATTTGAGTATGCTCACCGGGCACTGCAGTATGAAGTAGACAGTTATTTGCTAAAGCCCATCAAGGAAACAGAGCTGAATGATATTTTGCGCCGTATCTGTGAGAAAAAGAATCGGGAAAGGGAATGCATTATAGAGCGAAAGCAGATGGAGCAGACTGTGAGTGAAAGCGAATGGATCATCCGCAGGGATTTTCTCAAAAACATCATTGACCAGGAGGAGAGCTCTGTTTTGGAGGATTACAGGATACAGCTTGAGGGCGAGCTGTATCGGGGAATTGATATCAAGCTGGATTACGTGGACTATCATCTGGTAAATCATAAGCAGGACCGTATTACCGTAGAGCGTATCCACGAGATCGTGAAGGGGATCCTGAAGCCCATTGCCAGAGAAATATTAATCTGTGAGAAGGAGTTTCTGCATATCTACTGTCTGTTTAACTATGATGCGACAAATGCGATTGACGTAAATGACGGAATCAACGGCATTCTCTCGGAGATACAGGAATATCTGCTTGAATTTGAACGCTATGAGGTGACGATCGGTATTGGCAGGGAGAAGCAGGACTTTGGCGACATCCGCTTTTCTATTAAAGAGGCTCATAGAGCGGTTGGCTCCCGGATTAAACTTGGAACCGGACGGCTCATTTATGCGGATACATTGCCTGCGCCGAAGCAGGGAAAGGAATCTCTCAAGCAGTACAGCGAAACGCTTTTTGCTGCTTTTGACAGCTACTCGGTGAAAAAACTGGAGCAGAGCATTGACCAGATTTATCGTGTCTATATGGAGGATGCTGCGCTGGATTATTCGGTTTGCTATGATATGGTGGAGGAATTGCTGGAGCTGATTTTTCATCATATTGATGTGGATCAGGAGGATATGCAGAAGTTTCAGAAGAGAATTATGGATGAGTGCCAGCATTGTTTTTCCGTAAGCGGGATAAAGAATTGCCTGAAAAAGGAGCTGGGGGATTATATACAGGCAAGCCTGGCTGCGGTAGAAGCGGAATCAACGAAGCCGATCCGGCAGGCAAAAAAATATATTGATGAGCATTATTCAGAAAAGATACTCCTGGAAGATATTGCGGATATCGTTGGATTAAATCCGGTGTATTTCAGTGTTTTGTTTAAGAAGGAGACAGATATGAACTTCAGCACATATCTGGTCACGGTGCGGATGAATCGGGCAAAGGAAATGCTTTGCAATACGAATGAAACGATTGCTACGATCGGAGAACTGGTTGGGTATCGGGATTCCCGGTATTTCAGCCAGACGTTTACGAAGGTGGTGGGGGTAAAACCGGCGTTGTACCGGAGGCTGCATTCTTAGGAGGAAATTATGAAACTCGGAGAGAGAGTTCGGATTTTTATCTTTTCAGAGATAATATTGTTTTCTGCCTCTGTGATTTGCGACAGGTTTTTCAGCGGGAATATGGTCTTGTTCGGTGTGGAAGGCGTAATTCAGATCGGATTGCTTTTATATGGAATCTTCCGGATATTGGTGCCGTTTCGCAGATTCGATGAAGGGCTGAATAAGCTTCAGAAGGAAGAAACGGTGGACGAGTCATTTTGTGAAAGCATGCAGGATGTTCCATACAGAAAAGAATTGGAGATGATTTTGAAGCGCTATGCGGCTCAGAAAACCAGGCAGAATCTGGCGCAGATTCTGGACAAGCAGATGGAGCTGACGGCGCTGCAGAGTCAGATTAATCCCCACTTTCTTTATAATACGCTGGATACCATTCGGGGACAGGCTTTGATCGATGGCAATAAGGAAATTGCCCGGATGGTGGAAGCCCTGTCCTCTTTTTTTCGTTATAGCATCAGCCGTAAGGGAAACCTGGTAACGCTGAGAGATGAACTGGCAAATATCAATAACTATATGCTCATTCAGCGCTATCGTTTTAACAATCGTTTTTCGCTGGAAATTATTATTGATGAGGAAGATAAGGTCGCATACGATTATCTCATTCCGAGGCTGATCGTCCAGCCGGTTGTGGAAAATGCTATTTTTCACGGTCTGGAAGAAAAACTGGAGGGAGGAAAGGTCACCATTGAGGTGATTGTAACAGAAAAGAACTTGATTCTGATGATATCTGACAATGGAAAGGGAATGGAACGGAAGGCGCTCAATGCGCTCAATGAACGTATCTGCTCCAATAACCGTGGGCTAGAGGATACGATGACGGGAAATCAGCGCAGTACGGGGATCGCCCTTCCCAATATTCACCGGCGGATTCAACTGCTGTTTGGAGAAGAGTATGGCGTTCATGTTTACAGCACCATAGGTCAGGGAACCGATGTAGAGATAGTGATTCCGGCTGATTATAATAAAGAAAGAGGAGCATAAGGATGAAGAAAGAGCTGCTTCGAATCACGAATCTGAACTGTCAGTATAAAACGGTAAAATATATGGTAGGGATCAATATCTGCCTGCTGGAAGATGAATGTGTGGGCTTTCTGGGGCTTTCGGATTCCGGAAAGGATTTTTTGATTGATTTTATCTGCGGGGATGTGGAAGAGGATATCCGGAGTGCGCATTTTTATCTTGAAGGCCGCAGGATTACCGGAAATGAAGAAATAAAACGAACCGTATATCATATGAAGGAATCGAATTTTGTATTGGATCAATGGACGGTTGCCGAATACATCGGTCTTGTGGGGGAGGGCTGGCTGTGGATGGACCGGCAGCAAAAGGCGCAGATGAATAAAACAGAAGCCTATTTCAGAGATCTGGGGCTGGATATGGATTCAACCAGGAAACTGGGAAATCTCAGTGAAATGGAAAAACGTATCGTGGATCTGGTAAAGATGATCAGCCGGGGAAGTAAGATCATTATTATTGATGATGATTTTGAAGGAATGCCTCCTCAGGATATCGAAGAGTTTAACCGGGTGCTGCGGCTGGTAATGAAAAAATACAGAATGGCGGCTGTTTTGAACCTCCGTTCATCGAGACTGATGATGAAATATCTGGACAGGTATATTTTTTTCCGGGATGGCAGAATTACCAAAAAGTGCAGAAGAGGCTTGATTCATTCTGATGAGCAGATTGATATTTTTCTTTTGGGAAAAACCAGGACGACCCGGAAAAAGGAATTGGATGCTTTTACCTACCGTGAAAATGAGGAGCACATTATAGGTCAGGAATGTGTTTACCGTGTTTGCAACCTTGAGCTGGAAAACGGAGAACAGGTCAGTCTTAGCTTTGAAAAAGGAAAAGTGACCACTTTTTTAAGCTTAAATGATACGGAACGGGAACATTTATTTGACGTGCTTAGCGGAAGAACGCGGGATCATGGCACTTACTGGATCATCGGCAAAAAACGGATAGATGCGGATAATGTATCAAGGTTTGTAAAATGCGGAGTGGTGTCTATTAAACAGCTTGGCAGCAGGGAGGAGGCCTTTTCCAATATGTCGGTTGGCGAGAACCTTTTGCTGCCGTCTCTGTGTAAAATTACGTCTGCAGATTATATTATGTTTGCCAGACAGATACAGAAAACAATAAACAGCAACAAAGAAAATCTTACGGCGGATATGTCTGCTTTAATGAAGGATATGGAATTGAATGATTATGTGGCTCTTTCCATGGAGCGCTGGTATTTGTACAATCCCAGAGTCCTGATTTTGCTGGATCCCTTTGATCAATGCGACTTTTATGGAATTTCTATTGTCAAATCTTATATCATTAAGCTGTCAAAAAGAGGAACTGCGGTGATTATTATCAAGTCCCGGGAAGAATTTGTGGCGGATATTTCGGATGAAATCATCAATTTGAATTAAACGGCAAAACGAGGGAAACGCCTGTCTGAAAGTTCTATAAATATCCTACCTATTCTAAATTTTCCCACATTGGATTAAAGTGATCCTATGGTAAAATTAAATTATCTTAAATGAACGAAAAAGGAGGATAAAAATGAAGAGAAAATTTGTAGCAGCTTTAGCAACTGTATCAGCCGTAGCAATGATGGGCGTTGGCAGCATGACTGCAAATGCAGCAGAGGATATGACCTTTGTAATCGTTCCGAAATGCGTACATGCATGGTTTGATGAAGTAAATAAGGGCGCTGTAAAAGAGGCAGAGGCTTTATCAGAAGCCATCGGCGCAAATATTACGATTGACTATCGTGCACCGCAGAGCGCAGATGTGGCGGAACAGAACACCACACTGGAGCAGGCTGCAGCTACGCATCCGGATGGTATTGCACTTGACCCGGTTGACTACGAGGGAAGCAAGGCGGTTATTGAGGAAATCCAGGCACAGGGCATTCCGGTGATCCTTTTTGATGCACCCAGCCCCGAGGGCAGCGGCCTTACCAGTGTAGGAAATGACTTCTCTGAGCAGGCTTCTCTGGCAGCGGAAGCGCTTGCTGAGCTGATCGGCGAAGAGGGCAAGGTAGCAGTTATGCAGGGCGCTCCTTCTGCTCCCAATCATGCAGAAAGATATCAGGCGCATCTGGATACGCTGGCTCAGTATCCCAATATTGAAGTAATCGATGGCGGCATTGATAATGATAATATTGAGGAAGCTCAGTCTCAGGCAGCAGCTATTTTGGCAGCAAATCCGGATCTGAAGGGATTTTTGAACTGTGATGCCTGCGGTTCTGGTGTTGCAGCGGCAATCGAAGAAGCCGGAAAAGCCGGAGAAGTGAAGTTCGTATCAATGGATAACCTGATTGAGATCCTGAACTATGTAAAGAGCGGCACAATTACTGCTACTTCTTCTACGATGCCGCAGGAGCAGGGCGCTTTCTCTGTATTGACACTGTTCCAGGCTTCCATGGGTATGACCATTCCGAAATCTGTTGATACAGGTATCGCCTATATCGATGAAACAAATATTGATGAGTGGATTGCAATCGTTGGAGAATAATTGAATTTGAATGATGAAAAAGGGGCTTGTGACGGCGAATTAATTCAAGTCACTGGCCCCTTTTTGTTTCATAGACTATGAAACAAAAGCCCTGCGGGCAAACGATGCGCGGGGAGTTGATATGCCGAAGGCATTTTTATATAAACTGCAGAAGGAGTATGCCCATGAAAGTATTAGAGGCCAAAAATATAACAAAGCTGTTTCCAGGCGTTGTTGCGTTGGATTCAGTCGACATAGCCTTTGAACCCGGCGAGATTCACGCAATCATAGGAGAAAACGGTGCGGGAAAAAGTACTTTGATAAAATGTTTAACAGGAGTCTATACACCGGAGACCGGGAATGTAGAAATTTGCGGCGAGGATGCGCTGAAGAATAGAGAGAAGTTCGGCAAGGTTGCGTATGTGCCGCAGGAAATTGATTTGTTTGGCTATATGTCGGTTGCTGAAAACCTGTTTATACCTTTTGAGAAATCAGGCTTTAAGGGAAGGGTGGATCAGAAGGCGCTGGAAAAAGCGGCGATTCCGCTTCTTGAAAAGTTTCACATTCCGGTACGGCCGGATGAGTTAGTAAAGGATATTTCCGTATCCTCGCAGCAGCTTCTTCAGATTGCGCGGGCTACGGTTCATGAGGAATATGAGGTTTTGATGCTGGATGAACCGACTACCAGTTTGACAGATAAGGATACGCAGGTTCTGTTCGACATTGTAAAGCAGATCAAGAAGGAAAATAAGGCGATTGTCTTTATTTCACATAAGCTGGATGAGATTTTTGCACTGGCGGATGTAATTACTGTATTCCGGAACGGGAAAAAGGTGGCATATTCGGAATTGAATAAGGTAGACATCCCATGGGTTATCCGTCAAATGACCGGGCGGGAATTGGATCAGGATCAAAGATATTGTTCCAGTAAAGTGACAGATGAGGTGCTTCTGGAGGTGGAGGAGCTGACCGGCGAGCGCTTTCATAATATCAGCTTCAAGCTGCGCAAGGGTGAGATCCTTGGATTTTCCGGTCTGGTGGGTGCCGGCCGAAGCGAACTGATGCAGGCTATTTTCGGTTATCTTCCGGTATATCAGGGAACGGTGCGAATGAATGGCCAGGAATGGAAGCTGGGTGATACAACCTATTCTGTAAATCATGGATTTATTTATCTGCCGGAGGAAAGAAAACGGCAGGGAATTTTGCCGGTATTATCGATACGGGAAAATATATCCGTTTCTGTGCTGGACGACTTAAAAACCGGCTTCAGTATTTCCAGAAAGAAAGAGGAGGAATTGGCGCAGCAGGTGATTCAGACCTACGACGTAAAGACTCCGGATACGGATAAAGAAATTCAGTTTCTAAGCGGCGGAAACCAGCAGAAGGTTATTATAGGCCGGGCAATGAGCTGTAATCCGCAGGTTCTGGTTTTTGATGAGCCGACAAAAGGAATTGATGTGGGAACAAAGGCAGAAATCTATCGTTTAATGAAAGAGCTTGCAGAAGAGAAGGGGATTGGAATTATTCTGATCTCATCAGAAATGGATGAGATCCGTAAATGCTCCAACCGTGTCATTACATTATATGAAGGCAAGCAGTCAGGAGAATTCGATATCAGTGCGGATAAGAATGAGATCCTGGGAGCCATCATTGGCGTAAATTCATAAAGAGAGAGAGAGGTACAGTTATTATGAAAGAAAAGAAATCAGGTAACGCACTGGTAAATGCGTTAAAAAAGAGTAATATGACTGCAATCGGTGCCGTACTGGTAATCATGATCATTATTGCAAGTGTTGCTTCTCCGTATTTCCTTGATATCTACAATCTGCAGTCTGTTTTGCGGGATCTGGCATTTGTAGGGATGATCGGTGTTGCACAGTCGCTGCTGCTTCTGATCGGTGAATTGGATCTGTCTGTAGGTAAGGTGGCCTCTCTTTGCGGCATTCTTTCCGGTATGATGATGGTAAATTTGGGATGGAACTCATGGCTGTCCTTGCTGATTGCACTTGCCTGCGGTCTGCTCTTTGGTGCGATTAATGGTCTGATCATTACGAAGCTGAAATTAAATTCCATGGTAGCCACGATCGGTATGCAGGGCGTATACGGCGGTATCAATCTGGTGCTGACCAAAGGAAAGGCGATTACCGGTATTCCGGAAAATATTTACTTTCTGGGAAAAGGAAGCCTGGGACCGTTCCCGTATCCGTTTATCATCTGTATCGTTGTACTGATTGTGATACTGTTTCTGGTTAAGAAAACCAAGACAGGACGTTATATTTACGCCATCGGCAACAGCCGTGAAGCGGCGAAGATCCTTGGCATCAATGTGGACAAGATCCGTGTTCTGATCTATTCCCTGGTTGGTTTGATTTCTGCTCTGGCCGGTATTTTGTATGTGGCCCGTCTTGGTTCTTCTCAGTCCTCCATCGGAGAGAACTGGCCGATGAACTCCATTGCGTCCTCGGTAATCGGCGGTGTGTCTCTGAACGGCGGTATTGGAAATCCTGCCGGAGCTCTGATCGGTGCTGCGATCATCAGTATTATTCAGAACATGATCGTGCTTCTGGGCGTTAATGTTTACTGGCAGTCAGCAGTCAGCGGCTTTGTTGTAGTGATTGCGATTTCCTTTAGCTCTATTTCTGAGATGGTCAGCCAGAGAAGGCAGAGAAAGATTAAAGTCGGTTAATAGGCTGTCAGTGGGGGGAAAGGTATGAAGCTGGGATTAAATTTATCTTTTGCTATGAAACGTTGGCTGGAGCCGGAGCGGCTGGCGGCCATGATCAGGCAGGATTTTGGGATTGAGCATGTTCAGTTTTCCTGGGATTTTATTGATCCCTGGTGGCCCAGAGCGCAGCGGGATGTTCTGGCCGGGCATTTCCGGGAAGCATTTGAAACGGAAGGGGTTCACATTGACTGCACGTTCGGAGGATCTGCCAATTATGTGTTTGCGCACCTGTTGGCACCGGAGAAAGCCCAGAGGGATGCGGCGCTGATCTTTCTGAAAAGAGCCGCTGACCTGACGCTTGATCTGGGAGCAAGGGTGATGGGAACGCCTCTCGGAGGTTTGTCTTATGACGATGCGAGAGATCCCCGGAGGCGTGAGCAGAGATATCGGGAGATGCTGGATTATGTAAGGGATCTGGCCGACTATGGAAAGGAAATAGGCCTGGAGGAAATCCAGATTGAACCTACGCCGGTGTTCGGAGAGATTCCGTATGACATTGAAGGATCGCTTCGGCTGATGGAGGATCTGAAGGATACTGCTGTTCCGGTGAAGCTGCTGATTGATTGGGGCCATGCGCTTTGCAGGCCGCTTTTGAAGGAGGAGGCAGATATTGAACTGTGGTTCCGGCGGTGCGCTCCCTATATTGGAGCCATTCATCTGCAGCAAATGGACGGTGAGTGGGACAGACACTGGGATTTTACGCATGAGGGCGGCATCATTACGCCGGAGCTGATCCTGCAGGCCACACACAATGCCGGGCTGGATGACATCTATCAGTATCTGGAGGTTGTTACGATTTATGAAGAGGATGATGACCGTGTATATGAGGGTATGAAAAAAACAATGGATCATCTTCACAGAGCGCTTGGCGTTTGAGAAAGGAGGCAGAAAGGGCATGAAAAAAATTTTAAATGCAGATGTATCCAATGTGGTGGAGGAGATGCTTTCCGGATATATTTCTGCGTATAAGAAATATTACAAAAAAATCGGTGACTACAACGCAATTATGTACAAGGGGCATCGGAAGGATAAGGTTGCACTGGTGATCGGCGGCGGAAGCGGACATGAACCGCTGTTTTCGGGATACTGCGGTGCGGGCCTTGCAGATGCTGTGGCGTGTGGAAATATCTGTGCTTCTCCGAATCCGGAGCTGATCAGTGAAGCTGCAAAGGCAGTGGATCAGGGCAAAGGCGTGCTGTTTATTTACGGATGCTATGCAGGAGATAATCTTAATTTTGATATGGCGGAGGAGATCTGCCAGGCAGCGGGAATGAAAACGGCCCATGTGCGCGTATGGGACGACTGTGCGTCTGCTCCGAAGGAGAGAATTACGGACCGCCGCGGGATTGCCGGTGATGTATTTGTAATCAAATGTGCAGGGGCAGCCTGTGATGCGGGACTGGATTTTGATGAGGTGGTGCGTATTGCTGAGAAAGCAAGAGATCATATCAATACGATCGGTCTGGCAACCTCACCGGGAACGCTTCCTGGGAATGACAAGCCCACCTTTGAGCTGGGGGAAAACGAAGTGGAATTCGGTATGGGGCTTCATGGAGAGCCGGGTATTGAGCGCACACAGATGAAGCCTGCAAATGAACTGGTGGACCGGATGTATTCCGAGCTGAAGGCGGAGATGGAGCTGAAGGAAGGCGATGAGATTGCCGTTCTTGTAAATGGGCTTGGCTCTACACCGCTGCTGGAACTGAACATTGTATATCATGAATTACATAAGCATTTTGTGAAGGACGGACTGAAGGTCCATGACGCTGAGATTAAAACCTACTGTACCTGTATGGAAATGGGCGGTTTTTCCATTACGATACTGAAGCTGGATGAGGAATTGAAAAAATATCTGGATGCGCCCTGCTATTCTCCTTACTATGCCAAAGGTGAGCTGACCGGTGCAGTCTATTCGTCTGCGGAGGAAGAGGAAGAAGAACCGGAATTTGATGAAAATGATGTGGAAGAGGCGGAGATCGTCAGAAGCAAAGAGGGGGAATTGACGGCTCTGAATGCCGAGGATACCAGAAATATGCTGCTTTATGTGGCAGATAAGATTATTGCGAATAAGCCTTATCTGACCGAGATTGACAGCGCCATTGGAGACGGCGACCACGGAATCGGAATGGCAGGCGGAATGCAGAAGGCAAAGAAGAAGCTTTTAAAGATGGCAGGTGAGGAGAATGCTTATGCGCTCTTTGAGGCTGCAGGCCAGGCGATGCTGATGTCCATGGGAGGGGCAAGCGGCGTTATCTTCGGAAGCCTGTATCTGGCAGGCGCCAAGGGCATGAAGCCGCAGAAGGTAATTACAGCCGCAGATCTGGCTGAAATGGAGAGGAAGAGTCTGACTGCCATTCAGGAAAGAGGAAAGGCAGAGGTAGGAGATAAGACGATGGTGGATGCGCTTGCACCTGCTGTGGAAGCGCTGGAGTCAAACAGCCAAAGGAGCCTTTTAGAAATGCTGAAGGCAGCAGAAGAGAGCGCAAGGCTGGGCGTGGAGAATACGAAAAATTATGTGGCGAAATTCGGCCGGGCAAAATCTCTTATGGAGCGCGCTATCGGGCATCAGGATGCCGGAGCAACTTCGGTTTATCTGATTTTCCAGGGAATGAGAGAATTTGTGGAAGGTACGATCTAAGGAGGAAGCTATGGCAGATCAGATTCGGTGGGGGATTTTAGGCTGCGCAGCCATTGCAAGGGTAAGAACCATTCCGGGCCTGCTTCAGGCGGAGAATGCGAAGCTTTATGCAGTTGCAAGCCGCGGCATTGAAAAGGCGGAGGCATTCAAGAATGCTTACGGTGCCGAGAAGGCCTATGGTTCCTACGAAGCACTTCTGGCGGATGAAAGGGTGGAGGCAGTTTATATTCCTCTTCCCAATACCATGCATTGCGAATGGGTGGAGAAAGCGGCAAAGGCAGGTAAGCATGTTCTTTGTGAAAAGCCCTTGGCGGTCAGTGAGGAGCAGGCACGGTATATGTATCAGGTTTGTGAGGAAAATCATGTGCTTCTGATGGAGGCATTTGCGTACCGTCATGCCCCGCTGGTCCGGCGGGTAAAAGAAATCATAGATGCGGGTACCATTGGCAAAGTGAAATATCTGGAAGCCCACCTGACGGATGTATTGGAGGATATGGGGAATATTCGCATGAACCGCAATCTGGGCGGCGGAGCCTTTTATGATATGGCCTGCTACAATGTGAGCGTGATCAGCTATCTGACCGGCAGGGAACCCATAAAGGTAAAAGCCTTTCAGGAGTGGGATGAGGAACGCGGAGTGGATCTGAGCAATACCTTTTTGCTCTGGTATGAGGACGGCACGCAGGCAGCAGGATATTCTTCTTTGAATTCCTATGCAAGAGGCTATTATGCGGTGGTGGGCGAAAAGGGAAGGATTGAAGTTCCCTGTAATTTCAACTGCAGAAACCAGGTGAAATTTACGGTCAGCACCGGAGGACATACGGACAATGTGGAGGTGCTGGATGAGGTATGCACAGAGTACACCGTAATGTGCCCGGATAACTATAGGCTGGAAATAGAGCAATTCGGCAGATGCATCCGTGAAGGAGAAAAGCCGTATATATCCCGGGAAGAAACCCTGCGCAATATCCGGATTCTGGACAGAGCGTTTGCGAGTGCAAGGGAATAAAATGCCGGATAAAAAAGGAATTTCGAGGAGGAATGAAACGTGAAGAAGCTATATTTTGGGTCGAATCTCAAGATGTATAAAAATATCCGGGAGACCATGGATTATTTGACAAAGCTGCAGGAGCTGACCACAGATCTGGACAGGGATGAAATCACTTTGTTCATCATTCCCTCCTATACCTCCCTGGACCGTGCATCCTGGCAGATCGATCAGAATCAGATCAGGCTTGGGGCACAAAATATGTGCTGGGAAGAGAGGGGACAGTTTACGGGAGAGATCTCTCCCCTGATGCTGCAGGAGCTGGGGCTGCAGATCGTAGAGCTGGGCCATTCCGAGCGCCGTCATGTGTTTGGTGAGACCGATGAAATGATGGAAAAAAAGGTAAAGGCAGCTCTTTCCCATGGCTTTACTGCATTGCTTTGTATCGGAGAGACCGGCGAGGAGAAGGACTTCGGCTTAAGCGATGAGGTGCTGCGAAAGCAGTTGAAGGTGGGATTCTTCGGACTTAAGCCGGAGGATGCAAAGAATCTCTGGGTTGCCTATGAACCGGTATGGGCAATCGGGGTAAATGGAAAGCCTGCAACTGTGGAGTATGCACAGGAAAAGCATCATGTGATAAAAGAGACGCTGAAGGAGCTGTTTGGGGAGGCCGGCAGACAGATCCCTGTGCTCTATGGGGGAAGCGTAAATCCGGGCAATGCAAACGGGCTGATCGTACAGCCGGATATTGACGGGCTGTTCGTGGGCAGGAGCGCATGGGATGCCGGAAAATTTGATGAGCTGATCCGTGATGCAATTAAGACTTATAAAGACAGTCTTTAGACAGCCTGCGGGAGAGATGCCGTTTCAGGATAATTTTTATATTACTGTAGAAGGGAAGGATGGAAGATGAAAATAGCAGTTGGATGTGATCCGAACGCACAGGAAGCAAAGGAAAAGATCATGAAATACATTGAGGCCAGGGGCTATGGGGAAGTAACCGATTTCGGAAGTGATGATCCGATTTATGCGAATGTGGCTATTAAAGTAGGCGAGGCGGTAGCCTCGAAGGAGTATGACAGAGGCATTCTGATCTGCGGCACCGGTTTGGGGGTATCCATTGCGGCAAACAAGGTAAAAGGAGCTTATGCGGCGCTGCTGTCCGATGTGTATTCTGCAAAGAGGGCCAGATTGAGCAATGATGCCAACATTGCATGTATGGGAGCATTCACCGTTGGTGAAAAGCTGAGAGAGGAACTGGTAGATGCATTTCTTTCAAATGAATTTGTGCCGGGGTGTTCTTCCCAGCCTAAGGTAGACGCATTTGTGAAATACGACAACCAGCGCTAATTTTTCGGACAGGGCGCTGGAGCAGGAAAGGAGCCGGGCAATATGAAGGTCATTATGGGAGCAGATTTTGGCGGGTATGATTTGAAAGAAGCCGTTAAAAAGGATTTGATAGAACACGGATATGAGATCACGGATGTATCCCCGGACGGACCCATTTCTTATCAGGATGCTGCAAAGCTGGTGGCAAAGGGAGTTCAGAGAGGGGAATTTGACAGGGGAATCGCAATTTGCGGCACCGGTATGGGGGTAAGCATTATTGCGAATAAATTCCGGGGAGTATATGCCGCGCTGTGCGAAGGGGTATATACGGCAGTCCGTTCCAAGACCATCAATAATACGAATGTTTTATGTATGGGCGGATTTATCACCGGTCCTTATCTTGGATGCAGGATTGCGAATGCATGGCTGGAGGCAGAGCATTTGATGGGGCTTGATCCGGCGGAAAAAGAGAAATGCGGAAAGGAATCTCTTGCGATTCCCGAAGCGGAGGCGGAAGCATACGGAGATAAGTAGCTCATCCGGCGGAGAGGTTTCCGAAAAGGAGCGCAGAGGACAAAAGAGTGAAGAAGGGCGGAAAATCGCACAAATATGCGGCTTTTCGCCCTTTCTTATGATATAGGAAAGTTCTCACTTTCCTATATCATAAAAAGCACTTCGTGCGGTGATGCGCAGTTATGCGCGCGGAACAAAAGCTGTGCTGCCGAAATATTGTAACAGTTTAGCTGAAGGATGAACTGTTACGGAAAATCATACCAGGGATTGATAAATTATTGACAATCCAGAAAAGGTGTGCTACATTATGGATTGTATAAATTTCATATCAGCTTTTCAAGTGCGCTGTGAGCAGCGGAACGGGTATGGCCTGTAAAATATCTGCAACGATGTCCAGCGAAAAGGGAATCAGGTGTAAATCCTGAACGGTCCGGCCACTGTTAGCAGGGAGCAGAGTACGAAATGCCATTGTATGTTATCATGCGAGAAGGTGTATTTTGCGAGGAACTGCAGTCAGGAAACCTGCTTGAAGGGTATAAGGTTGAAGCTGCCGCAGACGGTTTTTCATCTTTCCATCGATATGGAGTGCCTGGTTTTATTTTCAAATCTTCCGGGAACCTTTGGTCTGAATTTATGCATGCAGTTACAGGCGGAGATGGCTTTTGCTGCGTATGGTGCATAGTCCATATTTGAATCCCATGAATCATTCATACAATTAAAGTCATACGATAGTGAAAGTCATTTCTGTGCACTGAAAATTCGATAATGAACAGAAAGGAGAGAAAGTGCATAAAAATGAAAGAAGCAAAGTATAGCTATTTTCCGGGCTGTACCCTTAAGACAAAAGCGAAGGATCTGGATTACTATGCCAGAGAATGTGCCAGGGCTTTGGGGGCGGAGCTGGAGGAGCTGCCGGAATGGCAGTGCTGCGGCGGAGTGTATCCCCTGGGGTCGGATGAGATCGCAACGAAGCTTTCCAGCGTCCGGGCGCTGAATACGGCCAAGGAGAAGGGACAGGAGCTGGTAACGGTCTGTTCGGCCTGTCATCATGTGATCAAGCGGGTAAATGATGATATGGCGCATCAGGAGGATATCCGTACCAGGGCAAATAATTACGCTCAGTTCAAAGAACCCTATCAGGGGGAGACTACCGTGCTCCATTACCTGGAATTATTAAGAGACCGGATCGGCTTTGATACTATCAGGGAGAAGGTGACTCATCCTCTGACAGGACGTAAGATCGGTGCATATTATGGCTGCCTGCTGCTTCGGCCCTCTGAGATCATACAGTTTGACGATCCGGAAAATCCAACCATCATGGAGGATTTTATCCGGGCCATCGGGGCGGAACCGGTGAGCTATTCATTTCGAAATGAGTGCTGCGGCGGTTACGTATCACTGAAAGAAAAAGAATTGACACACAGCCTGACAGGAAAGATCATGGAGTCGGCTTCGGCAGAGGGAGCGGAGGAATTGATCACCGCCTGTCCGCTTTGCATGTACAATTTGAAACAGTATCATGGAAAAGACGCTCTCCCGGTTCATTATTTTACGGAGCTTCTGGCAGAAGCCCTGGGAATAAAGCCATCAGAGAAAACGAACGGGGAGGGGGCTTGAACATGATGAAAATTGACAGAGAAAAGGCCAATGAGATTCAGGAGCTCAGCGGCGTAAATACAAAGAAGTGTATGAAATGCGGGAAATGCTCTGCATCCTGCCCCTCTTATGAGGAGATGGATATCAAGCCGCATCAGTTTGTTTCTTATGTCCAGAGGGGCGAGATCGAACCGCTTCTTCAGTCCGCTTCTCTCTGGAAATGTCTGTCCTGCTTTGCCTGTATAGAGCGCTGCCCCAGAGATGTAAAACCCGGCAAGCTGGTGGATGCAGTGAGGCAGATGGTGATTCGGGAACGGGGAGGCAATCATCTGCAGGAAGAGGAGATACCAAAGCTTCTGGATCCGGAATTGCCGCAGCAGCTTTTGGTCAGTGCATTCCGCAGAGAGAAAAAGTAATCGGAGGTGAAGCAAGTTGCAGAGAATAGGTGTGTTTGTCTGCCACTGCGGCAGTAATATTGCGGCTACGGTAGATGTAAAAAAAGTGGTGGAAATGGTAAAGCAGGAACCCGGAGTGGTTCATGCGGAGGATTACCAGTATATGTGTTCCGAGGCGGGACAGTCCAGGGTGGCGGCAGCGATCCGGGAACATGGGCTGACCGGCCTGGTGATCTGTTCCTGTTCCCCCAGAATGCATGAGACCACCTTCCGGAAATGTGCGGAGAAGGCGGGTCTGAATCCTTATATGGTGGAAATTGCCAATATCCGTGAGCAGTGCTCCTGGATTCATAAGGATGTGGAAGAGGCTACAAAAAAGGCGGTTATCCTGGCCCGGGCGGCGATTGCCAAGGTTGACCGGGATGCTCCCCTGCAGCAGGGAGAAAGTGTGGTAACGAAGCGCGCTCTGGTGATCGGCGGCGGTATTGCGGGAATCCAGACTGCGCTGGATATTGCGGATGCAGGATATAAAGTGGATATTGTGGAGAAATCCCCCAGTATCGGCGGGAGAATGTCCCAGCTTGATAAGACCTTCCCCACTCTGGACTGTTCCGCCTGTATTCTGACACCCAAGATGGTGGAGGCATCCGCCCATGAGAATATTACCATCTATACCTACAGTGAAGTGGAAAAGGTGACGGGCTTTGTGGGAGATTTTACGGTGGATATCCGCAAAAAGGCCAGAAGTGTGGATATGAGCAAGTGTACCGGATGCGGTGTCTGCCAGGAAAAATGTCCCAGCAAAAAGACACCGAATGAATTTAACCGGGGGCTGAATACCCGCAGCGCCATCTATACGCCCTTTGCACAGGCGATTCCAAATGTACCCGTCATTGACCGGGAGCATTGCATAAAATTCAAGACCGGAAAATGCGGTGTTTGTTCTAAGGTTTGTCAGGCGGGAGCCATTGATTATGACCAGAAGGACGAAATCATAACAGAGAAGTACGGCGCCATTGTGGTGGCTACCGGCTTCGACATGATTAAGCTGGACAAGTACGGCGAGTATTCTTATCAGGAGAGTCCGGATGTGATTACGTCTCTGGAGCTGGAGCGTATCATGAATGCGGCAGGTCCTACCAAGGGCCATTTAGAGCGTTTATCTGACCATAAACCGCCGAAGGAGATGGTGTTCATCCAGTGTGTAGGCTCCCGCTGCAGCGATAAGCGGGGTAAGAGCTACTGTTCCAAAATCTGCTGTATGTATACGGCGAAGCAGGCCATTCTGATTCGGGATAAATATCCGGATGTAAATGTGACCGTATTTTATATCGATGTCAGGACGCCGGGAAAGAACTTTGATGAGTTCTACCGCAGGGCAGTGGAAGAGTATGGAGTGGATTATATAAAGGGCCAGGTTGGCAAGGTTTCCCAGACCGGAGACGGAAAGCTGCTGGTTCAGGGCGTGGATCTTCTGGATCAAAAGCGTATTCTGAAGAAGGCAGATATGGTGGTGCTTGCAGCGGCTATTGAACCTAATGAGGATGCGAGAAAGCTTGCTACTATGCTGACTGCCAGCATGGATACGAACGATTTCTTCACAGAGGCGCATCCCAAGCTGCGCCCGGTGGAATCTCCTACGGCGGGGGTATTCCTTTCCGGTGTGGCACAGGGCCCGAAGGATATTCCGGAGACGGTAGCTCAGGCGGGAGCGGCAGCCGTGAAGGTGATCGGGCTGCTGGCAAAGGATAAGCTAAAAACGAATCCCTGTACGGCAAAGCCGGACGAGCTGCTTTGCAACGGCTGCTCCGTTTGTGCCAATGTCTGCCCGTATGGAGCGATCAGCTACATAGAGAAGGAGGTAAGAGATCACGGCATCCGTGAGGTACGCAGGATTGCCAGTGTGAATTCCGCCCTCTGCCAGGGCTGCGGAGCCTGCACGGTGGCATGTCCTTCCGGTGTTATGGATCTGCAGGGCTTCTCCAACAGACAGATTATTGCGGAGGTGGATGCGATATGCAAATAGAATCAAAAGAAGAATTCAGACCCAAAATTGTGGCCTTTTGCTGTAACTGGTGCAGCTATGCGGGAGCGGACCTGGCAGGAAGCAGCAGGCTTGCTTATCCTGCCGATATCAAGATTATCCGGGTTCCCTGTTCCTGCAGGGTCAATCCCCTGTTTATCCTCCGGGCATTTGAAAAGGGAGCGGACGGCGTGATAATGTGCGGCTGCCATCCGGGCGACTGTCACTATACTACGGGAAATTTCTATGCGAGACGGAGGATGACGCTGCTGTTTTCCATGCTGGATTACCTGGGCGTGGAAAATGGGAGAACCAGAGTGGAATGGGTATCGGCGGCGGAGGGCGCCAAGTTCTCTGCTACCATGAATGAGTTTGCGGAGAAAATTCAGTCGCTGGGCAGAAATGTCAGATTGGAGGATATCAGATGCAGGAAAGAATGACAGGCATGGTGCGCCAGGAGACCGAGAGCAAACTGATCGCACGGGCAAAGGAGCTGCTGGCAGATCAGACGGTAGCGAGAGTTCTGGGCTGGAAATCCGGGGATATGGATTACAATCCGGAGCCGGGATATTTTAACAGTGCACAGGAGCTGGAGAGCCAGTTTGTTTATAACGGTTTCTGCGGAGCGAATTTAAGTAAATATATGATTGAGGCCTCCAAAATGGAGGGCAGGACGCTGGTTTTTCTGAAGCCCTGTGACACCTACAGCTTCAATCAGCTAATAAAGGAGCACAGAGTGGACCGGGAGAAGGCCTACATTATCGGCGTGGGCTGCAAGGGAAAGCTGAGTGCGGAGAAAATCCGGCAGCAGGGCATTACCGGCATTGAAACGGTTTCCGGAGCCGGAATGGATGACGGCTGCGATGAGCTGAAGATTACCACCATTTACGGGGAGGAAGCAAGCTGCTCCTATGCCTCGGCAATGCTGGAACGCTGCCATGTGTGCAAGGGCAAGGAGCACGTAATTTTTGATGAGGAAATAGGAGAGTCCAGGGATACCGTGGATGCGGAACGTTTCGCGGAGGTGGAGCGCATTGAAGCAATGACGCCGGAGGAGCGGTTTGCATTTTTCCAGAAGGAGCTTTCCAAATGTATCCGCTGCAATGCCTGCCGCAATGTATGTCCGGCCTGCAACTGCCGGAAATGCGTATTCGATCAGGACAAATTTGATACCTCCCAAAAGGCCAATGCCAATTCCTTTGAGGAGAAAATGTTCCACATCATCCGGGCCTTCCATGTGGCCGGACGGTGTACGGACTGCGGAGAATGCAGCAGAGTATGTCCCCAGGGAATACCGCTTCATCTGTTTAACCGGAAATTTATCAAGGATATTAATGAATTTTACGGAGAATTCCAGGCCGGGGCGGATTGCGAGACGAGGGGCCCGCTGACGGATTACACCTTCGGAGATGTGGAGCCGGGAATCGTGGCAGAAAGGAGTCAGTCATGTTCAAAATAAAGAAATCTGATCTGCCCGCACTGTTCCAGGAGATCGGCAGAAAAAACGAGTTGTATCTGCCCGTAAAGGAGGCAGGACAGGTGAATTTCGGTGTATGGGAGGAAAATGCCCAGGTGGATCTGGATACCCTGAAATCGGTAAAATCCCCCAAGGATATTTTCTTTCCCCAGTGTGAGAATCTGTATTCCTGCAAACGGGACGGAAAGAAGCTGACGGTGGAGCCCGAAGCTCTGAAAAGCCAGCCCTTCGTGGTATTTGGTATGCGGGGCTGCGATGTAAAGGGCCTTACGGTACTGGATCAGGTATTTTTGTCAGATCCGGTGGATACCTTTTATCAGGCAAGAAGAAATATGGGAACGATCGTGGCCCTGGCCTGTCACCGGCCGGATGAGTCCTGCTTCTGTAAGGTATTCGGAAACGATGCTGCGCAGCCGGAGGCGGATGTGGCGGCCTGGCTGACGGAGGAAGCGCTGTACTGGCAGCCCCTTACGGAAAAGGGAACGGATCTGACCGGCCAGGTGCAGGCGCTTCTGAAGGAAGCGGATGCCGGGGACGAAGCGGCCGTGGAGCAGGAGAAAGCAGTCATTCGTGCCATTGTGGAGAAATTGCCCTACAGCAGTCTTTCCCTGGAAGGATGGAATGGGGAGGCGGAACAGAAAAGGTTCGATTCCCAACTGTGGGAAGAGCTTTATAAGCCCTGTCTGGCCTGCGGCACCTGCACCTTTGTTTGTCCCACCTGCCAGTGCTACGATATTAAGGATTACACGGCAGGGAATGAAGTCCGCCGCTACCGCTGCTGGGATTCCTGCATGTATTCGGATTTTACCATGATGGCCGCGGCAAACAACCGTACCAGCCAGATGCAGCGTTTCCGCCAGCGGTTTATGCATAAGCTGGTGTATTTCCCGGCAAATAACAATGGAATGTATTCTTGTGTAGGCTGCGGACGCTGCGTGGAAAAATGTCCGGCTTCGCTGAATATTGTAAAGGTAATCAAGCGCTTTGCGGCAGAGGACGCAAAAGAAAAATCAGAAAAAGTGGGAGGTGGAGAGAATGAGTAATCAGGATACACTGATTCCGAAGGTGGGTGTTATTACCGATATCCGTCAGGAGACTCCGGACGTAAAGACCTTCCGGGTAAATGCGCCGGAGGGCGGCAAGCTGTTCGAGCATATGCCGGGCCAGTGTGCCATGGTATGCGCTCCCGGAGTGGGGGAGGCCATGTTTTCCATCACATCTTCTCCTACCAATAAAGCATATCAGGAATTCAGCATCAAAAGCTGCGGCTGCCTGACCAATTATCTTCATACGCTGAGCGTAGGAGATGAGATTACGGTAAGAGGCCCCTACGGCAATCATTTCCCGGTGGAGGATAAGCTGAAGGGAAAGGATCTTTTGTTTATTGCAGGAGGCATTGGCCTGGCGCCGCTGCGGTCTGTCATCAACTATGTTCTGGATAACCGGGCGGACTACGGCACGGTGGATATCCTTTACGGATCCCGTTCTGCCAGCGATCTGGTTCAGCTAAAGGAAATACAGGAAGTCTGGATGAAAACAGAAGGCGTTCATGTATATCTGACCATTGACCAGCCGCAGGAAGGCTGGGACGGCCATGTGGGGTTTGTTCCTGCTTATCTGAAGGAGTTGGGATTTCTTCCCAATAAGACAGCGCTGATCTGCGGGCCGCCCATTATGATTAAGTTTGTGCTGGCCGGATTAACGGAAATGGGCTTTCAGAAGGATCAGGTCTATACCACTCTGGAGCTGCGTATGAAATGCGGTATCGGAAAATGCGGCCGCTGTAATATTGGTTCTAAATATGTGTGCAAGGACGGTCCGGTATTCCGCTGCGATCAGTTGGACGAAATGCCGAATGAGTACTAGAAAGGAAAAGCGAAAATGGAAAAGATGGTAAATGTTTACTTTTTTGGTAAGAAATACAGTGTTCCGGCAGACCTGACCATTATGACAGCCATGGAATATGCAGGATATACCCTGAAGCGGGGCTGCGGCTGTCGCCATGGCTTTTGCGGCGCCTGCGCTACGATCTACCGGATTAAGGGAAAGAATGAGTTAAAGACCTGCCTGGCCTGTCAGACACAGGTAGAAGAGGGCATGTATGTAGCCAGCATTCCTTTCTTCCCAACCGACAAGAGAACTTATTCTATAGAAGAGGTAAAGCCAACGGATCAGATCATGATGGAGCTGTATCCGGAAATTTACAGTTGTATCGGCTGCAATGCCTGTACGAAGGCCTGCCCTCAGAATTTAAGCGTTATGCAATATATCGCATATGCCCAGAGAGGGGAATATGAAAAATGCGCAGAGGCCTCCTTTGACTGCGTTGCCTGCGGCTGCTGCTCTACCCGATGCCCGGCGGGCATTTCCCATCCTATGGTGGGACTGCTGGCAAGAAGGCTTACCGGAAAATACATAGAGCCGGAGAGCAGCCATCTGAATCAGCGTGTGGAAGAGATTCATCACGGCGCCTACGATGAGCTGATCCAGCAGATCATGGATAAGCCTATCCAGGAAATGCAGGAGCTTTATAATCATAGAGAGATTGAGAAATAGGAGGGACAGACATGTACACAGAGGAAATGCTGGAATCCGTAAAAAGGGTGGAAGCTACCAGACCCCAGAGACTGGGAATGGAGCCGAGACGTATGACAGCCGAAGAAAAAGACGAACTTCTGAAGGCATTTCATCCCGACTACCGGGAGGAGGGCTTTGTAAAAATTGAAATCGGTCCCAACAAGGGAGAAAAAGTACCGACGGAGCTGGGACATTTGCTGCACTCCAACAGCCGTCTGCTGGGAGAAAAGGTGGATCTGGACAAGATCGATTATGATACGGATGTGCTGATCATCGGAGGAGGCGGAGCCGGCTCTTCCGCAGCCATTGAGGCCCATGAAGCCGGTGCGAAGGTGATGATCGTAACGAAGCTGCGGATCGGGGATGCGAATACCATGATGGCCGAGGGCGGAATTCAGGCGGCTGATAAGGAAAACGATTCCCCGGTGCAGCATTATCTGGATGCCTTCGGCGGCGGGCACTTTGCCGCAAGGCCGGAGCTTCTGAAAAAACTGGTTATGGAGGCTCCGGAGGCGATTCAGTGGCTGAACCGGTTGGGAGTCATGTTCGATAAGACAAAAGACGGCACGATGGTGACGACACACGGCGGCGGAACCTCCCGAAAGAGAATGCATGCCTGCAAGGACTATTCCGGAGCGGAAATTATGCGTACCTTAAGAGACGAGGTAATCAACAGAGGGATTCCTGTGGTTGAATTCACTTCGGCGGTGGAGCTGATTAAGGATGATAAGGGTCAGGTGGCCGGCGCAGTGCTGCTGAATATGGAAACCGGCGAGTACATGGTAGCCAGGGCGAAAACGGTAATCATTGCCACCGGAGGAGCCGGAAGGCTTCACTATCAGGACTTCCCCACCTCCAATCATTACGGCGCCACGGCGGACGGCCTGGTCCTTGGATACCGGGCGGGAGCGCCGCTGCTGTACCAGGATACCATTCAGTACCATCCCACCGGGGCGGCTTATCCGGCCCAGATTAAGGGTGCGCTGGTGACAGAGAAGGTGCGTTCTGTGGGCGCTATGCTGGTCAATGTGGACGGGGAAGCATTCATGCACCCGCTGGAGACAAGAGATGTGGCGGCTGCCTCCATTATCCGGGAATGTACGGCACGGCACAAGGGGATTCATACCCCCATCGGAGACGGGATCTGGCTGGATACGCCTATGATCGAGGCGCTGGGCGGAGAGGGTACCATTGAGGCCCGGATTCCGGCCATGCTGCGCATGTTCCTGAATTACGGCATCGATATGCGGAAGGTCCCGATTCTGGTTTATCCTACCCTGCACTATCAGAACGGCGGTCTGGAGATCGGCGGAGACGGCTTTACCAAGGTAATCAGCAATCTGCTGGTGGCCGGCGAGGCTGTGGGCGGTATCCATGGAAGAAACCGTTTGATGGGAAATTCCCTGCTGGATGTGATCGTGTTTGGCCGTGATGCCGGAAAGGCTGCCGCCGCAAGGGCAAAGGAAGTGACCCTCGGCAAGATGAATCTGGATCATATTCAGGCGTATGCAGAGGAGCTGAAGGCTGCCGGCATTGAGTCCGGCGACGTTTCTCCGCTGCTGCTGCCTCGTTATGCGCGGCATGAAAGAACGCTGGAAGTGTAATTCGGAAACAGAACCGATAGCCGCAGAAGAGCAGCTTTTGCAGGATCCTGCTGCGAAGCAGGCAATTCTGCGGCCGGAAACCCAGAGAAAGGAGCGGTACAGATATGCGGGAAATAGAAGTAAGTCAGATTACAGATGTGGTGGAGCGTCTGTGCATTGCAGCCAATGAGCATCTGCCGGAGGATGTAAAGGACGGCATCCGCCGGTGCAGAGCCTGTGAGGACGGCGTGATCGCCCAGGGTGTTCTGGATAATATTATTGAGAATTTTGAGATCGCAGACAGGGAATGTGTTCCGATCTGTCAGGATACGGGGATGGCCTGCGTATTTTTGGAAATCGGCCAGGATGTGCATCTTACCGGCGGCTTCCTGGAGGATGCGGTAAATGAAGGGGTACGCAGAGGCTATGATAAGGGCTATTTGCGGAAATCGGTGGTGAAGGATCCTATCCGCAGAGGAAATACAGGGGACAACACACCGGCCATGATTTATACGGAGATTGTTCCGGGTGAGCAGATTAAGATTACGGTAGGACCGAAGGGTTTCGGGAGCGAAAATATGAGTGCGATCCGGATGTTCAAGCCGTCAGCGGGCCTGCAGGGCATTAAGGATTTCATTCTGGAGACCGTGGAGACGGCCGGCCCCAATCCCTGTCCGCCTATGGTGGTAGGCGTGGGGATCGGCGGCACCTTTGATAAGGCGGCGCTGCTGGCAAAGAAGGCTCTGATGCGGTCCATCGACTCCTCCAATCCGGACCCTTATTATGCGGATCTGGAGAAGGAGCTGCTGGAGAAAATTAACCGGCTTGGAATCGGCCCCCAGGGCTTTGGCGGAAAGACCACGGCTATCGGAGTGAATATTGAGACCCTGCCCACCCATATCGCCGGTATGCCCTGTGCGGTGAATATTAACTGTCATGTGACCCGGCACAAAACGGAGGTGATTTAGTATGGAGAAAAGACGGATTCAGCTTCCGCTCACGGAAGAGCTGGCAAAAACGCTGCATGCAGGAGATCAGGTGCTCCTGACAGGAACCATTTATACCTCCAGGGATGCGGGACATAAGCGTATGTGCGAGACGCTGGCCAAGGGGGAGCCTCTTCCCTTTGATCCGACGGATGCCACGATCTATTATGTGGGCCCAACCCCGGCAAAGCCCGGCCAGGTGATCGGTTCTGCAGGACCCACCACCAGCGGCCGTATGGATGCTTATGCGCCCACCATGATGTCGGTGGGAGCCAGGGGAATGATCGGAAAGGGAGCCCGCCTTCCGGAAGTAGTGGAGGCCATGAAAAAGTATCACGGCGTATACTTTGGCGCCATCGGCGGCGCTGGCGCATTGCTGGCCAGATGCATCAAACAGGCAGAGCTGATTGCCTATGAGGATCTGGGGGCAGAAGCGCTGCGGAAGCTGTATGTGGAGGATATGCCGCTGGTGGTCATTATCGACAGCGAAGGAAATAACCTTTACGAAGCAGGAAGAAAACAGTATCTGGAGGAACACAGAGCATAAACTGGCGGGTGAATCTATGTTAAATCATCAAATGTCGGATAGCTTCCGTCTGGGAGCGGTATTGGCCGCTTCCGGCGGATTCATGGATGCATATTCTTATCTGTGCCGGGATGAGGTTTTTGCAAATGCCCAGACCGGAAATATGCTGCTGCTGGGCATTCATATTTCGGAAAAAAACTGGCCCCTGGCCATGCGGTATTTTTTCCCGGTATTTGCTTTTACCATCGGCATTGTTCTGGCGGATATGGTGCGGTATCTGCTGCATGACAGGGACCGTTTGCACTGGCGGCAGTTGGCGGTAGTGTTTGAGGCTATGGTGCTGCTGATTGTCTGCTTTATTCCTCAGAAATGGAATCTGCTGGCCAACAGCCTGACCTCTCTGGCCTGCGGAATCCAGGTGGAGAGCTTCCGGAAGATCCATGGAACGGGAGTTGCCACCACCATGTGCATCGGAAATCTGCGGGGCGCTACTCAGAATCTGCTGGAGTATGCGGAAACCCATGACAAGCGGTTTATCCGGCGCAGCATTCTGTATTTCGGCATCATTTTCTGTTTTGTCTGCGGTGCGATTATCGGGAATTTCTGCGTTGGCTGGTTTGCGGAAAAGGCCATTGCAGTGTGTGTATTTTTGCTGCTGCTTTCTTTCCTGATGATGTTTGTAGATGGGGAGAAGGATGTCAGAAAAAAATAAAGAGTAGAAAAGAAATATATGGGAGTGCAAGTCTGCGGGGCCAGCCGCAGATCAAAGCTTGCGGGAATAGAGCGCTCTGCCATAATAATGATTTGGAGAAAAACTATGAGTATGAGAGGCGTTTATACAAATGTAACGGACATACGGAGAAAGATCTTTACGGAAGTAGCCCGTATGGCCTATGAGGGCGGTGACTATTCCCGAATTATTGATCTGCCCTACAAAATCATTCCGGGTGAGGTGGGAACCTACCGGGAAAGTGTATTTTTGGAACGGGCGATCGTGGAGGAACGGCTGCGTCTGGCTATCGGCCTTCCTCTGCGGGATATGCAGGAGCATGCGCCGGTTTCAAAAGGAATTGAGGAAAGTGCCATAGCGGAGAAATACTATGATCCTCCTCTGGTGAATATTATTAAGTTTGCCTGTCATTCCTGCCCGGATAACGTGATGAAGGTAACGGATGCCTGCCAGGGCTGTCTGGCCCATCCCTGTAAAGAGGTGTGCCCCAAGGATGCCGTTTCTATCGTAAACGGCCGATCCTGCATCGATCAGGAAAAATGTATCAAATGCGGGAAATGCGCCGGAGCCTGCCCCTACGGCGCCATTATGAAAATGGAGCGGCCCTGTGCAAAGGCCTGCGGGATGGATGCCATCGGCAGCGACCGTCTGGGAAGGGCGGAGATCGATTATGACAAATGTGTTTCCTGCGGACAATGCCTGGTGAGCTGTCCTTTCGGCGCCATATCCGATAAGGGACAGATTTTTCAGGTTATTCATGCGATGAAAACCGGCATCCCGGTATATGCGGCGGTGGCTCCCGCCTTTGTGGGACAGTTCGGCAGAGATATGCCTCAGGAAAAGCTGCGGGAAGCCATGCGGGCCCTGGGCTTTGCGGATATTATCGAGGTGGCGGTAGGAGCGGATTTGTGTACCATTGAGGAAGCCAAGGACTTTATGGAGGAGGTTCCGGAAAAGCAGCCCTTTATGGCGACCTCCTGCTGTCCGGCCTGGGCCGTGATGGCAAAGAAGCTGTATCCGGAGCTGGCGTCCTACATTTCTATGGCATTGACCCCCATGGTGCTGACGGGGCGGCTGATCAAAAAGGAGCATCCGGAGTGCAAGGTGGTATTTATCGGTCCCTGTGCGGCGAAAAAGCTGGAAGCCAGCCGCCGGGAGATTCGCAGTGATGTGGATTTTGTGCTTACCTTTGAGGAAGTTATGGGGATGTTCGAAGCCAGGGGAATTGACTTTAAAAAGATCGAAAAGGATGACGGAAAGCTGTCGGATGCCAGTGCGGACGGCCGGGGCTTCGCAGTCAGCGGAGGCGTAGCGCAGGCGGTGGTGAACTGTATTGCGCAGATGGATCCCGGACGTGAGGTCAAGGTAGCCAGCGCAGAAGGGCTTGCAAATTGCCGTCAGCTTCTGGCAGATGCAAAAAAAGGCAAATACAACGGTTATCTTCTGGAGGGTATGGGCTGCCCGGGCGGCTGTATCGGCGGAGCAGGGAATCTGCAGAGCCAGGCGAAGGCTAAGGGTCAGGTGGTACTGGCTATGAAGAAGTCCGGAAAGAAATGTGCGCTGGAAAATGAAAATAAAGAAAGGCTGACCGAGCTGGAAGAATAACGGCGGCCGTAAAATATGGAAGCTGCGGCAAAATCAATCTGAGAGGGTTCAGCATTTTGATTTTGCCGCAGCTTCCGCTTTTATTCATTCGCTTTTTCGATTTTGACCAGACGGCTGGTTCCCAGCCGGGAGGCCCCAAGGCTGACGAATTTCTCCCCGTCATCAAAGGAGGAGATGCCGCCGGCCGCTTTGATCTTAACCTCAGGCCCCACATGCTTTGCAAAAAGCGCAACATCTTCAAAGGTGGCTCCCGCAGTGGAAAATCCGGTAGAGGTTTTGATGTAGTCTGCTCCGGCCTCCGTCACCAGTTCGCACATCTTAATTTTTTCTTCTTCGGTCAGAAGGCAGGTCTCGATAATGACCTTCAAAATCTTGTCTCCGCAGGCCTCTTTCAGAGCCCGGATTTCTTCCCGTACGCAGTCATAATTTTTTTCCTTCAGAGCGCCGATATTGATTACCATATCGATTTCGTCCGCACCGTTGGCCAGTGCATCCTTTGTCTCAAACAGCTTGGCGGCTGTGGTACTGTAACCGTTGGGAAAACCGATTACGGTGCAGATAGCCAGCTTCTCCCCGGCATATTCCTTTGCTCTTTTTACAAAAGAAGGGGGAATACAGACAGAAGCGGTCTGATAGGTGATGGCATCGTCACAGATGCCCTTGATCTGTTCCCAGGTAGCTCCCTGGGCCAGAAGCGTGTGGTCAACCTTAGCTAAAATTTCAGAATGTGTCATAATATAAGTGTCCTTTCGTTATTGTACAGGGCGTTGCGCCCATCCCAAAACAGAAATACAGTTTATAGCAGAGGAACCTGTATAGTCTGCAGATCTGTTTTACCGTCTGAAATACTTCGTACAGCGGGCCGCAGAACCGTTGGCAAGGCGAATGCGCTGCGGCTGCCTGGAACTATTATAAAAAATTATAAAAGGAATAGGAAGGATTGTCAATGAAGGAAAAAACGAATCTTTTATAACAAGTAAGGAGCTGCCGCAAAATCTTATTTGCAAAGTTCTGTATCCGGTGTTTGTGAGCGCTTCCTGACATCTGTCCGTCCATGTCGGACTTCGTCCGTCATGTTTCGGATATTTGTCTCAGTGATACAAACACCTTGGATACAGATCCTTTTGCTTTTCTATTTTGCGACAGCTCCTTACGATTTAAAGAAAAAATTTACACAGAGTCATGACATATGCATGAAATTATGATAAAATAAGTCTGTTATAAAAAAACATTACGGCCCGGCACTGGCTGATACGCTTGCCGCCGGGACGACAGGAACCGGATTCGGGGACTCAGAAGTCTAAAATGACGGGAAATTCGGATCCCGTTTATGAAATATTGCAGGCTTCTGGTGGGGAAGCTGGAAAGTGGAAAATGAGGTGGTTATTATGAGAGATAACCAAGGCCGGTATCGAAATATGCGGGTGGATGGCGCAAGATATGACTATGGGAGCAGGATTTCTCTGAATGCGAAAAGAACAATACTGGTGATTAATAATAACCCGAAGGACTGTGAAGCGCTGTGCAGCATTTTGAGAGATGAGTATGATATGGTGCGGGTAGGCAGCGGCCAGGCTGCTTTGGCGGCGCTGCGAAGCCATGCAGAAGAGATTTCTGCGGTAATTTTGGAAATGAATATGCTGGGAATGGACGGCTATATGCTGATGGATATCATGAAAGGGGATCATTTCCTTTCTGCCATTCCTGTGGTAGCTACTACCTCAGAAGAGGATGAGGTGGAAGAGATTCGCTGCTTGGAGAGCGGAGCCTCGGATTTTCTGACAAGACCCTACAATCCGGAAGTGGTAAAGCACCGCATTGCCAGCATCATCCGGCTTCGGGAATCCGCTGCAATGCTGAACATGCTCAAGTATGATTATCTGACCGGCCTCTACAGCAGAGATTTCTTTTACCGTAAAGTGGTCATGACGCTGGAACGGTATCCGGATAAGGAGTTTGATATTATCTGCAGCGATGTAGAAAAGTTTAAGATGATTAATGAACGATACGGTATTCTGCGGGGAGATGAGCTGCTATGCTATCTGGCAGAGCGGTATCGGAAAAGGCTTAGGGAAACAGAAGTGTGCGGAAGGATCGGCGGCGATGTGTTTGCTTTTCTGGTGGAGCACCGGAAGGACTATAATGAGCAGCAGTTTGCCCGGGATGTGGAGCAGGGGTTTCAGGATGCACCGGTGCTGAAGCCGATCATCAAGTTCGGAGTATATGAAAGGGTGGACCGGATGCTTCCTGTTTCCGGGATGTGTGACCGGGCGATGCTTGCATTAGGGAAGATTAAAAATCATTATGGGAAATATGTGGCGGTTTACGATGATTCCATGCGGCTTTCCCTGCTGCGGGAGCAGAGAATCCTGGATGAGATGGAAATGGCTCTGAAGAAAAAGCAGTTCCAGGTATATTATCAGCCGAAGCATGACACAAAGAATGGAAGCGTATCCGGAGCAGAGGCTCTGGTACGGTGGATTCATCCGGAGCTTGGCTTTATGTCGCCGGGAGAATTTATTCCCCTGTTTGAGAAAAACGGATTTATCACGGAGCTGGATCTTTACGTCTGGGAGGATGTATGCCGGACGATGGCTTCCTGGAAGGAAAGAGGGCTTCCGGAAATATCCGTTTCCGTCAACCTGTCCAGAGTGGATTTCAGCAAGCCGCAGCTTGCGCAGAAAATTCAGGGAGTGGCGGATCAGTATCAGATTCCGCATGAACTGCTGCATCTGGAGGTAACGGAATCTGCCTATACAGAGAATGCCCAACAGATCATACATGTGGTGGATGAGCTGCGCAAGATGGGCTTTAAGATTGAGATGGACGATTTCGGAGCAGGCTACTCCTCCCTGAATATGTTGAATGAATTATCGATCGATGTGCTGAAGCTGGATATGCGCTTTGTACAGAATAGGAGCTTTACACGAAATAAAAGTATACTTCGGTTTATCATAAACCTTTCCAAGTGGATGAACCTGCTTACCGTAGCGGAAGGTGCGGAGACCAAGGAACAGGTGGATGAACTGCGCAGCCTGGGCTGCGATTATGTACAGGGCTATTATTTTGCAAAGCCTATGCCGGGGGACAAGTTTGAGGCATATTTATCGCAGGGATAAATACGCAGATCAAAAATACATGAAATGCCGTTTACCGGATAAAATAAAGGAGAGAAAACTTTACATAGATTTTACATAAGCCCCTTTTTAGAATTTACATATCTATGATATTTTCAAGATATTGTAAATTCTTTTTTATGTTATAGGAAGTTCTCACCTTCCTATAGCACAAAAGCACTTCGTGCGGTGATGCGTACGGATGAAACGATCAATGATCTGACAGGAGCAGAAAAGGGGACAATTATGGACATTTTTAATGTGTTGACAATGATCGGAGGTCTTGCGCTGTTTTTATATGGAATGGAGACGATGGGCGGCGGACTTTCCAGACTTTCCGGAGGACGGATGGAGCGTTTGCTGGAACGGCTGACCTCCCGGCGGATTATGGCGGTTTTGCTGGGAATGGCTGTTACGGCGGTTATCCAGTCATCTTCCGCCACTACGGTTATGGTGGTAGGCTTTGTAAATTCAGGAATTATGAAGCTATCTCAGGCAGTGGGCATCATTATGGGAGCAAACATCGGTACAACGATTACCTCCTGGCTGCTTAGCCTGACCGGTATCCAAAGCTCCAATCTGCTGCTGCGTCTGCTGAAGCCCTCTTCCTTTTCTCCCGTACTGGCAGCCATTGGCGTGGCATTTCTCATGTTTTCAAAAAATGAGAAAAAGAAGGACGTTGGAAGCATTTTCATTGGGTTTGCTGTTTTAATGTTCGGTATGGAAACCATGAGCGGATCGGTAGAGCCGCTGGCTTCGATGAAAGGGTTCACCCGGATTTTTACCATGTTTTCCAATCCGGTTCTTGGTATGCTGGCGGGCGCTCTTTTGACAGCCGTGATTCAAAGCTCCTCCGCTTCCGTGGGTATCCTGCAGGCATTGTGCAGCACAGGGGCAGTTACCTTTGCAACGGCGATACCGATAATTATGGGACAGAATATCGGTACCTGCATCACTGCCATTTTGTCCAGCGTGGGCGCCAGCAAAAACGCAAAGAGGGCGGCAGCGGTGCATCTGTATTTTAATGTGATTGGAACCGTTTTGTTTATGGTCGTTTTTTATACGCTGAATTCTTTCCTGCATTTTTCTTTTCTCTCCGATGCGGCTGCTCCTGCCGGTATTGCAGTGGTACACAGCTTGTTTAATGTGGGGGCAACGATCGCATTATTCCCCTTTGCAAAGGGGCTGGAAAAGTTGGCGGTTTTGACAATTCCGGAGAAGGAAAGCCGGAAAGAGGCGGCGGTCAGTCAGGATTTTTCCAGACTGGATGTGCGTTTCCTGGATAAACCGGGACTAGCGATAGAGGAAAGCCGAATCGTGGCCTGCAGTATGGCGAATCAGGCGAGGGAGGCCATGGATACGGCCATATCTCTGATGCAGGAGTATGTTCCGGCAAAGGCGGAGCTGGTGATGGAATTAGAGGACCGGGTGGACAAATATGAGGATATGCTGGGTACTTATCTGGTGAAAATCAGCAGCCAGGATCTGTCCCAAAAGGACAGTAAGCTGCTTTCTTTGCTGCTGCACAGCATCGGTGATTTTGAACGGATTACCGATCATGCGGTAAACCTGGTGCAGGCCGCACAGGAAATGAACGAAAAAAATTTGGAATTCTCGGAGGAGGCAAAGGCGGAGCTTGCCGTATTTACCCGGGCGATTCAGGATATCATCGTTCTGGCCTTTGGGGCATTTCAAAATGGGGATCTGGACCGGGCGAAAAAAGTAGAACCGCTGGAGCAGGTGATTGATTATCTGAATATGGAGGAAAAGAAGCGCCATATCCAGCGGCTGCGCCAGGGAAAATGCACCATTGAGCTGGGCTTCGTTCTGGCAGATATTTCCACAAATCTGGAACGGGTGGCTGACCACTGCTCCAATATTGCAGTCTGTCTTTTGCAGATGGATCGGGGCGGTTTTGATACCCATGAATTCCTGGAAGGACTGAAGGATGAAACAAATGAGGAATTTAAGGCTGCCTGTCGGGAAATCAGCCGGCGCTACCGGCTGCCGGAGCCGTCAGCGGACAGAGGCCGGGAGGGCCTTCCGTTGCAGGCGGGGAAGGCTTGAGCGGTATTGAATGGGGCATTCCGGGAACGGGAGCCATGAGCTCCTGAAAAACGTATAGAAGAATGAAACTGAGGTGCGGGGATGGCATGTATATATGTGGTAGAGGATGATACCGATATTCGGGAAATTGAGGCGATTGCGCTGCGCAACAGCGGACACAGCGTGACGGATTTTGACAATGGCCGGGCATTTTTTCAACGAATGGAGGAAAAGATACCGGATCTGGCCATTTTAGATATTATGCTTCCGGATATGGATGGCTATGAAATTGTGAAAAAAATGCGTACCAATCCGGGGACCAGGAGAGTTCCGGTCATCATGGTGACGGCGAAAACGACGGAAATTGACATGATTAAGGGATTGGACATGGGGGCGGATGATTATATAAAAAAGCCTTTCTCCGTGATGGAGCTGATTACCAGGGTGAAGGCGGTGCTGCGGCGGACTATGGAGGAGGACAGCCGCAAATTCCTAACCGTTGGAGAGATATTTCTGGACAATGAGCGCCATATGGTGTATGCAAGAGATAAGGCGGTTGAGCTGACCTTTAAGGAATATGAGCTCTTGAAGCTGCTGATGATAAATGCAGGCATTGTAATGACCAGGGAGATGATTATGTACCGGGTCTGGGGGATGGAATTTGAAGGAGAGTCCCGCACTGTGGATATGCATATCAAGACACTGCGCCAAAAGCTGGGCGAAAGTGGGGCACAGATTAAGACGGTGCGCAATGTGGGATACGTGATGGAATAAATCGGAAATGGCTGGGGTGAGATGAAGAGAAAAATTAATAAGCAGCTAATTGGAATCGCAATCGTTGGGATTCTGGTAACTATGCTGATGATGCTGGCAGTTTCCTATGATCTGTTCAGGAAGCAGGTACAGGACGATTTGCAGGTGAACGCTCTGATGCTGAAAAACACCGGCATTTTTCAGCGGGGAAAAGAAGATGCTATTCATATTACGATCAGGGATCTGAGAGTCACCTGGATTGCTGAGGACGGGTCTGTGCTGTATGACAATGATGCGGATGTGGGCAATATGGAGAATCATTCCAGGCGTCCTGAGGTGGAGGAAGCCTTTGCGGAGGGGAGCGGCACTGCGGTCCGCAGATCGAATACCATGAATCAAAGCACGTATTATTATGCAGTACGGATGGAGGATGGTTCTGTACTCAGGATAGCCAGGGAAGCGAAAAATATCCTCAGTGTGTTTGAACGGGCGCTTCCCAGCATTCTTCTCATTACCGTAATTATGGTTGGAGTGTGTGTGGTTCTGGCCCATTATCTTACCGGAAAACTGATTCGGCCGATTGAGCAGATGGCCGTGGATATGGAGGATGGTTCTGTCAACCCGGTCTACAAAGAGCTAGTGCCCTTTGCGAAAACCATACGCGCACAGCATGAAAATATTTTGAAAAATGCAAAGATGCGGCAGGAGTTTACTGCCAACGTATCTCATGAGCTGAAAACGCCGCTGACATCAATTTCCGGCTATGCGGAGCTGATGGAAAACGGCATGGTGCAGGGAGAGGAAACGAAACGGTTTGCCTCCGAAATCCGGCGCAACGCCAGCCGCCTGCTTTCTCTGATCAATGATATTATTCAGTTATCCGAGCTGGACAACACGGATGATAAAAGCTCCTTTGAAACGCTGGATCTGTATGAGCTGGTAAAGCATTGTGCCGAGGATCTTCGCATAAATGCGGAAAAGCATGAGGTTTCTTTTACCTTTCAGGGGGAGAAAACCCTGATTCGGGCGAACCGTGAGATGATCATGGAACTGATTAATAATCTTTGCGACAATGCCATCCGCTATAATAACAAGAATGGCTGGGTGAATGTAAACGTAACAAACGGAAAAGAGGGAGGAAGCCTGATCGTAAGGGATAATGGAATTGGGATTCCCAAAGAGCATCAGGACAGAGTGTTCGAGCGGTTTTACCGGGTAGATAAGAGCCGCTCCAAACAGACCGGAGGAACGGGGCTGGGACTGGCCATCGTAAAGCATATTGTGCTGCTGCATGACGCTTCTCTGGAGCTTAACAGTGAGCCGGGGAAGGGAACGCAGATACGGGTAACGTTTTAGAATAGGTGTGACAAGGTGCCAAAAATAAAGGCTTTCAGCAGATTTTTCATTTCTGCAGAAAGCCTCTTTTGTACCCTGATTGAAACGCACGGATTGAAAAACGGTTTGAACCTGCTCCGGGATCAAAATAAAACGATTACAGTTAATCTTTGGAAATGAATTTCCTCCACCTTCTGAGGACATCCTTTAGCGGCTTATCCAGATAAGAATAAGCCTTGTCCTTGTCCAGTCTGGAATGCCGTAAGCAGCCTCCGCTATGCTTCCTGTAATCGCAGCCAGCGTGTCGCTGTCCCCGCCGAGGGAGATGGCGTCTTTCCTTTGTTTTTATATTGTGCCATTCATAGACCGATCCTACGATGTCGCCGACGATTGCTCCAAGCATAAATTCATCCCTATTGAAATACTGAAACATTCATAGCATAGCCGATTTTATGAAAGTATTTAATGGAGATAGGGGGACTCGAACCCCTGACCTATGCGTTGCGAACGCATCGCTCTCCCAACTGAGCTATATCCCCTGATAAAATGTATTATAACACTGTTTTTTCAAAATGGGAAGAAAAATATTAATCGAATTGTGACTATATTTGCTGAACCTAAAACAATATTAGTATCATAATCAGAAAACAACCAATTATAATATCGAAAATATATTTAATTCGAAAAAAGGTAAAAATATGTCGATTTATTTCAAAAAAATGAAGGAAAAATAAAGAAAAAGTGAAAGAATTGTTACGATTTGTTTCTTCCGGTCATTTATGATAGAAATATCAGAAATGAAGGGAGATGTAAATATGAGTGGAAAATGGTCAGAATACGAATGCAGAGAAAATGTGAAGATTACAGAGCGGTATCGTAATCTTGTCGTTTACCTATATTATGATACCTGTTATAAGGAGCAGCGGTATGCGGTGGTGTTGGAGGATACAATTATGATAAACAGCAGGGAATATCCCAATAGTGAGATCCATAGTATCGCAGATATTTACGGAGGGCTTCTTTTACAGAGAAGGGCGTAATAATTTTAAGACACCGGATGGGGCAGTCTTTTGCCGGCTGCAAGGCTTGGGGCGGAATTCCCGCATTGCGCAGGAAGTGTTTATAAGAAATTTACTGGACAATCAGGCAGTATGGATTTATGATGAAGATGTTGGGAAAACACAGGTTTAAATTTTGAAAGAATGGAGGCTTTTTTATGGAGTTTCTGAAAAAGTTGCGTATGAATGCGGTGATAAATGGAGTCCTGACGATTCTCATGGGGCTGCTGTTTCTTATTTTTCCGTATAGCGCCAGCAATACTGTGGCTGTAATCGCAGGCATCGTTGTATTATGTATTGGAATTTTTGATATCCTTCGGTATTTTACTGCAGGCGGATATTCTTACTATGTGCACGGCAGCCTTTTCATGGGAGTGGTGAAATGTGTATTAGGGATCTTTATTTTTACCCATACGGATACCATGGTAGCGCTCTTTTCCTATGTGTTCAGCATCTTTATCATTGTCAGCGGAGTTACCTGCATGGAAAATTCGGTGCAGATAAAGCAGGCGGGAGTATCCGGATGGCTTTTGACCATGGTTCTGTCCGTCCTGGTGACGGCGGCAGGCATAGCCATGCTGTTTTATCCGATTGAGGCAGCTTCCACGGCGGCTTTCCTGATCGGTATCGTTCTTCTGGTAGACGGCGCTACGGAACTGCTGACCTTGTATCAACTGAAGAGAATCCGAAAGGATTTCTTCCGGGCGCTGAAGGACATTCAGGATGAAATAGAAGGAAATGTGATTGACCAGTAAAGGATAGGTTGGAGAAAATGACAAAAGAGGAATTGGCTCTGGAAGTGATCGAGAGACTGAAGAAGGAGTATCCGGATGCCGGCTGTACTCTGGATTATGACCAGGCATGGAAATTACTGGTGAGTGTACGGCTGGCCGCACAGTGTACAGATGCCAGAGTGAATGTGGTGGTGGAGGGGCTGTTTGCAAAATATCCCAGTGTGGATGCGCTGGCAGCGGCTTCTCCGGAGGAGATCGAAGAGATCGTAAAGCCCTGCGGGCTGGGCAGAAGTAAGGCCAGGGACATCAGCGCCTGTATGCGGATGCTGAAGGAGGATTACGGCGGAAAGATACCGGATGATTTTGATGCTTTATTGAAGCTGCCGGGAGTGGGAAGAAAAAGTGCCAACCTGATTATGGGGGATGTATTTGGGAAGCCGGCGATTGTGACGGATACTCACTGTATCCGCCTGACGAACCGGATTGGCCTGGTGGATCAGATCAAGGAGCCGAAGAAGGTGGAGATGGCGCTTTGGAAAATCATCCCGCCGGAAGAGGGCAGTGATTTCTGCCACCGGCTGGTATACCACGGGCGGGAGGTATGCACCGCCAGAACGCATCCCCACTGTGAAAAATGCTGCCTGGCGGACATCTGCGCCTCCTGCGAATGCCGTTCCTAAGGGCTGTTTACTGCTTTCCCGGCGCATACCTTCCGTCTGCGGCCAGATATCAGGGCACGGCTGTAAATATCATATCCTCCCCGCCGGGGCCATTGATTGTGATGGAAGCGATCCTTTCGGTATCTACCAACTGGTTAAAAACGGCAAGATGACCGCCGCTGGCATTGCGGCAGCCTAACACCTGATTATATACATCCTGGTTCTGAGCCTGATAGACAGAACCGTCCGTGTAGGTGATCTGCAGCTTTTTTGCTGACCAGTCGGAAACCTTTGCTTCGAATACGGGACCATCGATCAGGATACCGATAGGCGAAATATGTGCCGTATATCCGGATGCGCTTGTATAGGTTTCGGAAGTAACGAAGCTGTCCGGAAGAAAGGTGATGTCCTGCTCCTCCTTGGAAAGGATCTCTCCGTTTGCGTTACTTTCGTAACCGGAATGTCGGATGAGAATCCCCTCATTTTGATCCAGCCTTTCAAACGGTGCAAAATACATGACGGCGTGTAATTCTGTGTCTGTAGTCTGGGTCAGATCTGCGATGGATATGCAGTCAATTCCTTTTTCCCCGGTGCTTTGCATGTAAATTTCCTTCATGGGACATTCCGGAGAAAGATAATATGCGCCATATTCGTTGAAATTGATTCCGGTAAGTCCGTTTGGGTTGGAAAGAGTATAGGTGACGGCGCCAATGCCGTTTTCATCGATGATATATTCGTTCGCTGTTAAGGTATAGCCATAAACGGTAACGGAATCATCAATCTGCCTCAAATATTCGCCGGCCAGTTTTTCGGCTTCCGCTTCATTGGCATTCTCCCATTTCCGGGATGGTGCTGTCCAGCTCTGACTGCCTTCTGTGACTGTATGTACGTCAACGTCAGCCTGTCCCTTTGTGCCCCAGATACTTTGAAAAAATGAGCCTTTTACGGCAGCAAGAACAGTAATGCCGCTGAATGCCACTGCAATAGCGCATACTGCGGCCATCTTTTTCGTTATGTACCGCCGTCTCTTTTTCTGGCTGTTTTCCGCCATTTCCAGAACCTCCTCATAAATCGTGTCGGAGGCATGAAGGCAGGAAAAGGTTTCATGAAATAATTCTCTGTCAGTCATAGATTTCTTCCTCCACTAATATTTTTTTCAGATTTTTTCTTCCCCGTGCCAGCCTGGTACGGACAGTCGCTGCCGGGATGTTCAGTAATTTCCCAATTTCTTCGGCAGAATACTCTTCATAATAGAATAAGTAAATGACTGTGCGGTATTTCTCCGGCATCGCCATGACGGCAGAAAAAAGCTCGGAATGCTTTGGGGACGGGATGGCCAACTGCTCCATATAGTCATCAATATTTTCCGTTTTTCTCCACGGGGCACGAAAAATAGAGTGACATTCGTTGATGGTGACTCTGATCAGCCAACTGCGCAGATGCCTGTCATTTTCAAAAGTGATATCGCTTTTAAAAAGCTTGAGGAACACATTCTGGGTAATATCATTTGCATCCTCCTGGTTTTTCAGATAGCTGAAGGCCACCCGGAACACGGTATCTTTGTGCATGGCAACGGCGCGGGCGAAGGTTTCTTTTGTTCGCATCCTCTGCCTCCTTATGTATGGTTTTCTTTTGAAAAGCTTTTCCTATATAATACGCTGGAACAGGCAGAAATGTTTCACCGGATGGAGGAAAATTATCTCAAATTTTTTTCCAGGAGAACAAGCTGAACTCCTTCAATACCGTTAAACACCGTGGGTACAATTCCGACTTCATGGTAGCCCAGCTTTTTATACAGGGCTCTGGCCGGCTGATTAATGGCATTTGTGTCTATTCTGAGAAAATGGCATCCGTGGGAAAGGGCATACTGTTCATAAAAGGCTGCAAATTTTCTTCCATATCCTTTCTGGGAGGCTTTGGGAGAAATGACCAGAGTATGAAGCACCATGACATCCCGGTCTGGGACCTCATATTCCCAGTGACCGTCCCGATAGACATCCACCTGCTGCTGATTGATAATAGCGGCTCCCACAATTTCCCCGTTTTCTTCCTGCACAAACAAATCCTCCCTCTGCAGGGCACATTTTGCAGTATCTGCAGTAGGGTAAATCCCTCGGATCCATCCGGTGCAGGCACGGCCGTTTTCCTCCTCGGTATGGATCTCGTCATAAATTGCGGCGACCGCCGGCAGATCTTTATTCGTTGCGTTTCTGATTCTCATAGAGCTCCTCCATATTTTTCAAATCGGATTTTATTCCCACCGGACATTCCGGATTGGAATTTTTGTTACCAAATTATAACGGAAGCGCAATGTAGTGTCAACGGTTTCGCCGGATAGCAAGGTAAGGTGCTTTCTTTTGAGCCCGGGGAAATTGTTGTAAGGAGCTGTCGCAAAATCTCATTTGCAAAGTTCTGTATCCGGTGTTTGTGAGCGCTTCCTGACATCTGTCCGTCCATGTCGGACTTCGTCCGCCATGTTTCGGACATTTGTCTCAGTGATGCAAACACCCTGGATACAGATCCTTTTGCTTTTCGATTTTGCGACTGCCCCTTACAAATTGTGCTGAAGGGCGAAATATTGTTTGACAAATGATAGAAACGAATCTATAATCAAAAAAGAGTGTTGACGGAAAGCCGCACGAAGGGGTACACCACCACGGGTGTAGTCCTTTGTGCGGCATTTTTTATCTCATAGGAAAGACGTTGTTGCTTTAAAATGCCAAAGTGTGCGACTTTCCTATGAGATAAAAGCCCTTCGTGCGTTGATGCGCACGGATGCATAAGGGAATTGATTGCTGCGCAATCTGCATCCGGCGCAAAAAATGCCTTCTTCCCTCAAGAATGAGGGGCAGGGGAAAAGCGCTCCGGATCTCTCCCAAAGGAAAAGAGAGGGAAGTGAAGCGTGGGGAAAAGTGACGTACGGATAATTCATGAAAAGGAGGAGCTTATGGTAAGAATCAATGGAGAAGAAAAGAAGGTACAGGGAATGAAGCTGACGGAATATCTGGAAGCGGAGGGCTACAGGCAGGAAACGATTGCGATTGAATGCAACGAGGAAATCCTGTCCAAAAGCGAATATGATAAAAAGATTCTTCAGGACGGGGATGTATTGGAGATCGTAAATTTTGTGGGCGGAGGCCGATAGGAATCCAAGCGGCGATGAAACAGGATACATCAGGCAAATCAGGCATTTGATCTGATTGCCGATCATAGAAAAGAGGAGAGGCGGCTATGACAAAGGATACATTTATGCTGGGCGGCAGGGAATTTAGTTCCCGTTTTATTCTTGGCTCCGGGAAATATTCTCTGGAGCTTATCCGGGCGGCGGTGGAGAATGCCGGCGCACAGATTATCACATTGGCGGTAAGGCGGACAAATACAAGGAAGAATGAAAATATTCTGGATTATATTCCGGAAAATGTGACGCTGCTGCCCAATACCTCCGGGGCGAGGGATGCAAAGGAGGCGGTGCGTATCGCCAGAATGGCCAGGGAGCTGGGCTGCGGAAATTTTGTGAAGGTGGAGATTATGAAGGACAGCAAGTATTTGCTGCCGGATAATGCAGAGACGGTGAAGGCAACGGAGCAGCTTGCAAAGGAGGGATTTGTGGTGCTTCCCTATATGTACCCGGATCTGTATACGGGAAGGGATCTGATGAATGCAGGGGCGGCCGCAGTGATGCCTCTGGCGGCGCCCATCGGCTCCAACAAGGGGCTGGCCACCAGAGAATTTATCCAGATTTTGATTGATGAAATTGATCTTCCTGTGATCGTGGATGCAGGAATCGGCCGTCCGTCGCAGGCGTGTGAGGCCATGGAAATGGGAGCGGCGGCTATTATGGCGAATACTGCCATTGCCACGGCAGGAGATGTGCCGGCTATGGCGGGGGCGTTTAAAAATGCCATCGAAGCCGGGCGTGCGGCGTACCTGGCAGGGCTGGGACGTGTGCTGGAACGGGGAGCTTCCGCCTCGGATCCGCTGACCGGATTTTTAAGAGATTAGAGGTGAAGGGGAATGAGCGAAAATCAGTTTTTTGTAGATTCAGACCGGCTGGGAGAGACTGCCCTTGCAAAGAAGCACCGCCTGGAAAACGATCCTTCAAGCCGGACGGACCACATGAAATATATGCCGGGAATGGAGCAGATTTCATCGGATATCCGGGATAAGGTTCTCCGGGAAATGGATTCTTATGAGTACGGACAGTATACGGAAGCGGATGTAAAGCGGGCGCTGGCTCATGAAACCTGCAGTGTGGAGGATTTTAAGGCGCTTTTGTCCCCGGCCGCCGCACCGTATCTGGAGGAGATGGCGGCAAGGGCGAAGCTGGAAACAAGCCGTCACTTTGGAAATACAGTATATTTGTTCACGCCGCTGTATATTGCCAATTATTGTGAGAATTACTGCGTATACTGCGGGTTTAACTGCTACAATGATATTAAGCGGAAAAAGCTGAATATGCAGGAAATTGAGAAGGAAATGAAGGTTATCGCAGATTCCGGTATTGAAGAAATTCTGATGCTGACAGGGGAGAGCCGCAGCAAGAGTGATGTCCGCTATATCGGTGAAGCGTGCCGCCTGGCGGCCCGGTATTTCCGGAATGTGGGGCTGGAAATCTATCCGGTCAACAGCGATGAGTACCGGTATCTGCATATGTGCGGTGCGGATTATGTGACCGTATTTCAGGAAACGTATGATTCGGACAAATATGAAACGCTTCATCTGCTGGGACACAAACGGATCTATCCTTATCGATTTGATGCTCAGGAGCGAGCAATCCTGGGAGGAATGCGGGGCGTTGGATTTTCGGCGCTTCTGGGTCTTGCGGATTTCCGGAAGGATGCATTGGCCTCGGCGCTTCATGTTTATTATCTGCAGCGCAAATATCCTCATGCGGAATATTCCCTGTCCTGCCCGCGGCTGCGCCCGATTATCAACAACGATAAGATTAATCCGCAGGATGTGCATGAAAAAGAGCTGTGCCAGGTGCTCTGCGCCTACCGTATTTTTCTGCCCTATGTGGGGATCACCGTATCCTCCAGAGAACAGAAGCACTTCCGTGACGGCATCGTAAAGATTGCGGCAACCAAGATATCCGCAGGCGTTTCCACCGGAATCGGGGATCATGAAAGTAAATATGAAGGAAAAGAGGATGCGGATGCAGGCGATGAGCAGTTTGAAATATCAGACGGGCGAAGCTTTGACGAAATGTATCGGGACATGTCAGAGGAAGGTCTGCAGCCGGTATTGAATGATTATGTGTATGTGTAAGGTAATTTGTGTGACCAGCCGCCGCCTTGCGGGAGAAGGATTTACGGCGCAGTTGGAAAAAATCGTGGACGGAGGCGTGAATGGTGTTATATTGCGGGAGAAGGATCTGGACGAAACGGAGTATGAGAGACTGGCCCGCGAAGCGAAGCGAATCTGCTCTGCGGCCGGAGTGCCGCTGTACCTGCATTCTTATGCGGGAGCAGCAGAAAGACTGAAAATCGGCAGGCTGCATCTGCCGCTGGCAAAGCTGCTGCAAATGGAGGCAGAAGAGAAAAAAAGGTTTCAGGAAATCGGCGCTTCGGTCCATTCTCTCCGGGAAGCTGTGCAGGCGGAAGCGGCCGGAGCAGCTTACGTGACAGCCGGCCATGTATTCCGGACGGATTGCAAGAAAGGGCTTGCTCCCCGGGGGCTTTCCTTTTTGGAGGAGATCTGCAGCACAGTCCGGATTCCGGTCTATGCCATCGGAGGTATCACCCCGGAGACGGCTTGGGACTGTCTGGCAGCCGGGGCAGCAGGTGTCTGTCTCATGTCATCCCTGATGCAGGCAGAGGATCCGGGCAGTATTCTGGAAGAGATCGCTAAATATCGATCTTTCCGGAGGCAATCGTGTGGTCTACCCAGAGATTAAGCGAATCGATGGCTAAAGCCATTTTTTCTAATTCGTCTTTGATTTTCAAAAAATCCGGCAGCTCATCCTGGGAAAGCTCGCCATCCACCGTAATCTCAATGAGGCGTTCCTTTTCGTGGGAAAGCCTATTCAGTGTGGCCAGCATTTCCAGTATGATCTGAGAAAGCTCCTTTACCTTGATTTCAGGAACGTATTCTCTTCCAATGGGACATTCATGGGAACAGAAATAGTTACACAGGGAGGGGTTTTTGTAGCAGTCCGCCATTGCAAGAACCTCTTCCGGATGCGGCAGAGATTTTTCGTTTTCTATTTTTTCAATTCGGTCAGCAGAGAGAAAGCCCAGCTTCTCGGCTGCGGCTTCACGGGAATAATTCCTCTCCTCACGGCTGGTCTGGTAGACATTTTTATTTTCTTTCGTTGATTTTCTTCCCATTTTGATTTCTCCAATTCTTTCGGTTATGTCTTTCGCTTCGAAAGGACGCACGCTTTGATGTTCGAAAATTGTATCCTTGGTAGGATGCCTCTCGAAAATTCCATGCCTGCTGATGCAGGCGCTGTCACATATAAAAGCTAAAGCTGCGGATCGCTGCGCATTTCGTGTCTGGGCTCCGCTTCGGCCGATGCGAAACGAGCGCTGCCGGCGCTCAGAACTTTGCGACTGGCTTTTACAGTAAATTATACAGGATATTCTTCTGTAAGGGAATGACTTTTCGGGGAAAGGGCTGGTTTCTTTTCAATCGTCACTTGTTTTTACAGACTTTGCAGCCAGTGCAAAGCCCTGGGCTGAACTGTTACTAAAAATTCACTGTCCGAATCACAAAATAGGCGGTTCTATTTTGACAAAAAGGCAGTTTATCTGATTCAGGAGGAAAGCTATAATAGGAACCATAATCTACGGCGGCAGAGTAAAAAAGAATGGGCCGCTGGGGGTTACAGATTGTGACTGAGGATTGGGGGTTGAGGAAGGATGAAAAATGATGAGAAAGAGATTCGGGAGGCAATCACAGCAGGAGAAATGGCTTTAAGCAGCCTTTATGAAGCGCAGGAACAATTAAGAAGCGCAAGAGGCTGGGGAATGGTGGATCTGTTTGGAGGCGGCTTTCTGACAGACCTGATTAAGCACAGTAAAATAGACAGCGCATCAAGGTGCATGGAAGATGCAAAGTACTATTTAAACGCTTTTCAGAAAGAATTGCGGGATATAGATCTGTCTGTCGATCTGAGGATCGAGGTGGGAGGTTTTTTATGCTTTGCGGACTTCTTCCTGGACGGCCCGGTTGCGGATTATCTGGTACAGTCAAAGATCGTATCCGCAAGAGAACAGGTGGAAGAGGCGGCCGATCGGGTGGAAAATATACTGGCCTCCCTGAAAAATTTGAGGTAATTTGTCCCTGTGATCCGTTCTAATAAAGGGGAGGATGGTATAATTGCCGATAAGGGCATTGGCTGGCTGTGCCGATGGAAAGGGGAGGTAGGATATGCCGGTGGAACAAAGAATTAGAAGATGCCTGCTGGTTGAAAAAATGAATGAACAGAAGGCATACAGTGAAAGACTTGGACTGGAGGACCGGTCCCGATTTCATGGAAAAACAATTTATGGAGAGGAGGAAAATAAGATATGCTGACGATGGTGTTTGTGATCCTGATGTTTTTGATATTTGGTAAATTGATTGTCTTTGGTTTAAAAGCAGCCTGGGGTATTTCGAAAATCGTATGTACCGTGCTGCTGCTGCCGTTATGCTTAGTGGGGCTTGTAATAATCGGGCTTATTAAAATTGCTCTGCCCCTGCTGCTGATCGTGGGAATCGTTTCTCTGGTTCTGCCAAAGAGCCGGTGCTAACCGCAGGGGCACAGTGAAATTTATCCGTGGAGGCGCAAAGAGACAAGGAAGCCGGACGACGGCAGACTTCCTTGTCTCTTTTTATCTTGTGATACAGAAAAGTTCTCACTTTCCTGTATCACGAAAAGCACTTCATGCGGTGATGCGCAAAAACACAAACGATGCCGCTTTGTGATTTGACATTTATACATTGATTTGGTATATTTATGCAAAAGGAAGGAAAGAGGGAAAAAAATGAATTATGGTATTTTAAGCCTGCTTCCGCCGCTTGTGGCAGTGGTACTGGCGATCAAGAGTAAAAATGTGATATTTTCTCTGTTTTGCGGAGGCTTCATGGGCGCTTTGCTTTTGTGCATGGGAAATCCATTTGCGGCAATAAAATCCATGATAGGAGATTACTTTTTTGTCCAGCTTACGGATAGCTATAATGCAGGTGTGATCGTGCTGGTGATCTTCATCGGCGGTTTTATTAAGCTGATGGAAAAATCAGGGGGCGCACAGGCATTTGCAAAAGGAGTGCATAAGGTGATCGACACAAAGCTGAAGGCTCAGCTCTGTGCGTGGCTGGGAGGAATTCTGATCTTTTTCTCTGACTTGGGAACTCCGCTGCTGGTAGGGCCGGTGTTCAGGCCTTTGTTTGATAAGCTGAAGGTGTCCAGAGAAAAGCTGGCATGGATACTGGATTCTACGTCATCTCCGGTTGCCATTTTGGTGCCGTTTATCGGCTGGGGCGTATACATCATGGGACTTATTCAGAGTGAATTTACCAATTTGGGAGTGGCGGAGTCGGATTATATCACATTTGTTCAGGCGATTCCGTTCCAGATTTATGCAATTCTGGCCATTATTATGATTCCGCTGGTGGCGTTTACCAAAAAGGATTTTTCACAAATGAAAAAAGCAGAGCTGCGAGCCCAGAAGAATCCGATTCCAGAAGAGATGGAAGATAATTATGTGGCAGAAACAGATGAAAAGGGATATTCCATGGGAAATGCGAAGCCGATTATGGTACTGCTTCCTATCGTGACCGTGTTTGTGACCCTGTTTGTGAATCTGGTGCCGCTTGGGTTCCCATTTCAGAAAGTAGACGGAAACATTTTCCGTGTGGCTTTAACCATGGGTTATTTTCTGGCAGCGATACTGCTTATGGGAATGATGATCTTTTTTAAGGTGAAGAACGTAAAGGACACATTTAAGATTTATGTGGACGGTATGAAAGGTATGACCGATGTGGCCATCACTTTGGTTCTAGCCTGGTCCCTGGGGACTATGATCAGCAATCTTGGAACGGCAGAATTTATTATCGGAATACTTCAAAGAAGCAATTTCAGCGGATGGCTGATACCGGCATTTATTTTCCTGTTCGGGACGTTTGTTTCCTTTTCCACCGGCAGCTCCTGGGGAACCTTTGCGATTATGATGCCTCTTGCGATCCCTATGGCCCATGCATTTGAGATCCCTTATGCAATTTGCGTGGGAGCCGTATTGTCCGGCGGTCTATTTGGGGATCACTGTTCTCCGATATCGGATACTACGATTTTGTCCTCTACAGGAGCAGAATGTGATCTTGTGGATCATGTAAAGACGCAGCTTCCGTATGCCTGTGTCAACGGTGCTATTGCGTTTGTTTCCTTTATTCTTGCAGGCATTACCCGCAGCCCTGCGTGTGTGGTATTTGCCGTTGCGCTGCTGCTGACCTGTATGTTTGTATGGAATAGGGTGGAAGCCGGTAAAAATAGCGGGGATAGATAACGGTTCGTTTGGAAAATGAAATAGCGTACGGAAAACAAAGCTGGTTGATTGAGCGTAATTTCAGTCAACCAGTTTTTGTTTCCTCAGCAGGAAATACCTTGTTGCTTTAAAGTACGAAAGCTTATGACTTTCCTATGAGAGAAAGGCCCTGCGGGCAAACGATGCGCACGGATACATAGGAGATTTCAAAAAGGAATGGAAATGTTAAAGATAAGATTTTAAGAATGTTATTTGATTTTATTGTACAAAATGAAATGAAGTGTTAAAATTTTAAATTATCAGGCAAGGGAAAACGGAAATGAAAAGCCCGGCAGTCAGAAGCAGTTGTATGACAGCAATGGATAGAGACAGGGCAAAGGCGGCAATCTGAGAAGGTGAAATAATGTCATATTTTAATAGTGTAAATGATAAATTTTTTAATCCGTTTTGTTGTAAAAACCGGGAAGTTTATTTTGAGTGTATCGATCTGTTAATTGAAAAATCGAAAGAGATACCGGTTTTGTATGAGACGGATGCGAGACAGTGCTTAATCATTTATCTGCAGAATTGTTTATATTCGCTTGAGACCGAAAATATTGGCGAGGAAGTTGGAAATGCAAAGAGTCCGCAGGAAAACGCATCTGCAATTTTAAGGTATTTTCGTACATGCGGCTGGATTACTCCAAAGGAAATTGGACGGACCGGGGACAATATTGCATCCGTTTCTGCATATTGCCGCAAGCTGGTGGATGCAATACACCGGATTTTTAATCAGGATGCGAACAGTGCAATCACCAACCACATTTTTTCGATCTATGAAATCTTAAAAACATCCATGGGAAAGGATAGCGCCCGTGCGATCCGCCCGTATTCGAATATTCTGGTACCGCTAATAGAAAATGAATGTGATCTGAAGAACGAGCTGCTGATCTTAAAGGACAGCATCCGTGAAATTATGCGTGTGGTTATGAGGATGCCGGACGTCAATAGCTTTGGACAATTCTTGATTAAGGATGAACTGCTGACACGCTTTTTCAATGACTATTTCTTTATAAAAAAGAGTGGTTTGATTCCCTCCTATATTTCTGAAATTGACCGGATGTTGCGCCGCCTGAAGCGTTCTGAGTTATATGAGAAAATGCTGAATGAATACAGGAAGCTGAAAAATACAGATGAGTTTCAGGCAAAAGAGCTCATTGACCGTCAGTTTGGAGAGCTGGAAAGCTTCATTAACTTTGAATATGAGCAGGAAATGAATTATATTGATAATAAGATCAATACCTATTACAATCTTTATGCGACCCGCATGATGATGGTGCTGAGCAATGGAACGAATATTGAGCATATGCTGAACCGGATCCTGATGCAGTTAAAAGAACTGGATGGAGAAGAGCGTGACGTGATACTACAGCAGCTAGCAAGAACATATCAGTTGCAAAGCGTGGGATTTATCAGCAGAAAATCCTTTGAGCGGCGGAAAAAGGCGAATCCCAATATGACAAATGCCGGAATTGCTTCCGAAGAGCTTACCGAGGAAGAGAGACAGCGGCTGACAGATGAGCTGCTAGCAGAGGCGCCTGACCGGTACAGTCTTGACAATGTAAAAGAATATCTTGATCAGATAACATTTTATAAAGAGAAGCTAAGCGTGGAGGAATGCGGAGTGCACACGCGGGAGGATGCGATGATGATGGCCGCCAGTATTATCTATTCAGGCACAGCCGGATTTCCATATGAGGTGGAATTTGGAGAAGGAACCGTTGAAACGGAAGCTGCAACGATCAGCAGAATACAGATAAAGAGGAAATGTGATGAGTGATATTAGCTTACAGATTACAATCAAAGAGGAGAACGGCATTTTATTTAAACGATGTGTTCGTAAATTACTGGAATCTACATTTATTCTCAGGGATAGGGATGAAAAATTGTATTCCTTTGCGGCCAGAGAATCGAACAGGCAGGATATTTCCGAATATCTTCGGATGATTGGATTTGATCTATTGGTTGATGAAAAGACTGGTGTCAGTATGCTGATCGCCAGTGAGGAGGATGAGGAGACCGTAGGATTGAAACGGGCCAATGTGATTACATTTTCTACGCTCCAGTATCATTTGCTTCTGGTTTTATGGAAGGTTTATCTGGAAAATCTGGGCTATCATGAAGGAAATTTCGTTACCAAGGGGGATTTGATCGATAAAATCAAAGCGTATGGAATCATACCGATGAAACAGGAATTGAATGCGGCTTTTAAATTATTTAAAAAATACAGCCTGATCAATTATAATGAGGATGAAAACGGAGAGGACATGAAAATCCAACTGTATCCCTCATTACAGTTTGGATGGGATATTCCGCAGTTTCAGACGGTTGCCGAAGAATATCTAAAACAGGATGAAGAGAAAGAGGAAGATCAAGCGGAAGAAATGCAGCCCATAGATCCGGACGCTTACGAGGAGGACGAGATATGATTTTATTGAAAAGGGTTCGTCTGATTAACTGGTATGGTTTTTCCAATGTCACGGCTCCAATCGGCTTTTTCACATTAATTGCGGGAAAAAACGGAAATGGAAAATCCGTTATGCTGGATGCAATAAAATATGCGGCATTCGGTGATACGATTTTTAATAAATCATCGGAAAGTAAGGGCAGCAGGACACTTTCCTCTTATACGAGGGGCCTGCTTGACGCAACAGCCGGAACCTATATGCGACCGGCTGACAGGGTGCCCAACGTGTACAGCCACATTGTACAGGAGTATTATGATGATGTGGAGGAAAAAGCTTTTATTCTGGGAGCGGTGATCGAGACGAATGCAGCAAACAACTGTCAGACCCTGCGGTATGTCATGGATAAAACGTCGTTGGAAGAGGTGGAGCATCTCTATGAAAAGGATGGAGTAAAGCTGCCGTATTCTGCTTCCCAGCTTCAGAAGAAATATGGGGTGTCCCTGCTCCTTCGGGAACCAGGGCTTCAGAAGTTTATGCAGATGACCGGTCTGAAGCTGAATATGAATCAGGTAAATGCTTATCTTCGGAAGCTGCGCGGCATCATGTCATATGATCCGAATGCGAAAATTGACCGTTTCATCCGGGAAAGTGTTTTGGAAGAACGAAGTGTGGATTTTACCAAGCTGATTGAGGCGAAGGGAAATATTGAACGATTGAATGAGACGTTTTCCGTGATCCAGGAGGAGATTGCGGAGCTGGAAAAAATCCTGAATGAGTACGATACTTTGGAGAGCGAGAAAAATCGTCTGCTGGCAGATGATATTAAAATTATTTATCGGAAAATGAAACAATTCGGTGCGGTGATAGAGGAGCAGATACGGGAACAGAAGCTTGCATCAGGGAAAAAGGAGGAGCTTTCCCGGACACTGGAGGCGTTGGGACGGCGGGAGGAAGAGAATAGTCAGCGGCTGATTCAGGCCAGAATCAGTCTGAATCAATTAGACAGTACAAAAATGATTCAGGAAGAAGAAAAACGTCTTGACTCATTAAAGGAAGAAAAACGGCTGCTTGCGCTGGAAAAGGACAGTCTGGAGCAGTTCCAGGTAAAAGTCAGTGAGATTCTCCATGCGTTTATGGAGGAGGGACGAAGTCTGGAGGAGAAGGAGATCCTGGCCTCTTTGTGTGACAGCGCTTACGCTGCATTTGAAAAAGAGCGGGCGGTGGACTGGCTGAAACAGGCGGTAAGCGACAGCTATGATGAATTTACAGAGCAGGGAGCCCTGGTTGGACAGGAAATTGAAGGTTTGAATCGGAAGCTGGCTCAGCAGGAGCGGATCCTGGAGGAGGCGGGAAAGCGTCGGAATACGTATGATCAGATTCCGGAGTATGTAGGATTGAAAGAAGAAATTAACCGGGAGTTTGCAAAGCGGAAGCTTCCTGCAGAGGCAAAATTTGCCTGTGAATATGTGATTGATCTTTCAGATGAAGCGTGGCGGGATGCACTTGAGGCATTCCTTGGCATTCGCAGTTATACAATTCTGGTGGATCCTCAGTATTATGACATTGCAGATGATGTGCTGAATCGCTCCTCATATAAATATGCCCACCTGTTTAATACGAAACTGCTGATGAAAAAAGAACTGGAACCGGAAAAGGATTCCGCCGTACATTTGCTGAAAATCAAAAATGCGGTGGCAAAGAAATATTTTGATTTTCAGCTTGGCCGGATGCACGCAGTAAAGCTGGAGGAGGTTCGGAACTACGAAAATGCGATTTCTGTGGAGGGACGTGTGTCTGTTGCCATGGACAGCTATTTCCTGCGGTTTGACAGAATCCGTTCTTACTACCTTGGCCAGGAAACCTTTGAGCTGAACCGCAGGCGGGCTGAGAGAGAAATTGCAAAGTTACAGGCGGAGAGACGGGAAAAATATGCCCGCAAGGAAGCCATTGAGGACAGAAAGAGCCGTCTGAAACAGGACAGGGAATTTTTCAAACCGTATGATTTTGATGTGCATGAAAAGTATCAGAAAACGGCGAAGGCGTTGGAGGAATCAGATAAGCAGCTTAAAAAACTAAAAAGAGCGCAGGAGAATAACAAAAAATACCTGGAACTGAGTCAGTTGGTGTCACAACTGGCAGATGTGCAGGAGGCGATCAAAGAGGAACAGAAGGATGTGCTGAATGAAATAAGCAGACTTGAGACCAGGATTCAGCTATGCGAAAATACCATCGAAACGAAGAGCGCAGAGCTGGATAAGGAAAAGGAACAGTTCCGGGAATACGAAATTTCGTCGTACACAGTTGTGCAGAAGGCGGTTGAAGCGTATGAAAAGTATGAGGAAGCCGGAAAGACTGGACCGGGAGGCATCATTGCTGCTGAAACCAGAGGACGTTTGACAAGAAGCATAGAACAGCACAGAAAGGAACTGATCGGCCTGCAATCCGGCTACAATGCCAGACACCCGGAGGGCTCTGTGCCGATCGGTGAATCGGACCGGGATGTTTATGCAAGGCGAAAAGACCGGATCTGGATGGACGATCTGCAGGAAATCCGTGAAAAGATGGATGCGCAGACGAAACGCTATGAAGATATTTTCAAAAATGAATTTGTGCTGACAATTTTGAAAACCTGCGACAAGGCGCAGGATGATCTGAAGCAGATCAATGCAGAGCTGGCAAAGCTGAATTTTTCAACTAGATATCAGTTTGACGTTCACTATGTGAAGGATGGTTCGGAATACACAAAAATTATTGAGTATGCAAAGTATCTGGATGAGCGGGAAAAGCTGGGAAGCACCTCCGGGCAGATGACTTTTGATATGCTGACCTCGGTGTCAGAGGAGGAGGGAGAACAACTGGAGCGGGAGCTCAAGCAGATTATTAACCGGATTATTGAGAAAAATAGTGAAGAAACCATCGCACGCTTTGCGGATTACCGGAATTACATGACCTATGAGATCCTCATGAGCAATCATATTTTGGATCGTGCAAAATTATCTCGTCAGACCGGCTTCAATTCCGGCGCAGAAGTGCAGATTCCCTACCTGTTGATTTTGTCCTCCGCATTGCTTATGATTTATAATCAGAAGGTGAATTCTACCAGACTGGTATTTATTGATGAGCCCTTTGCCAAGATGGATCCGGGCAATGTAAAGCAGATGCTTGACTTTATGAAAAAACAGAATTTGCAGGTGATTTTCTGTGCTCCGGATAAAACAGAGTCGATTGGTAATGCGTGTGAAGTGATTTTGCCGGTGCTTCGTGTACGGCCCGACAATATGCAGCTTGGTATTGTGCAGTTCCATGAGGATAAAAGCTATGCCTGATTATGAAGAAAAAATGTTGGTTCTTCTTGTTGAAAAGTACAGAAAGAGCAAAAAAGATAATGGTACCGGACGAATTAACCGGAGAACGAAGATAAAACCAGCGGATTTGTATAAAGGGTACAACCGGAATGATGGTGATCTGGAGCAGATCAATGCAATTAATGAGGCTGCGGATAAATGCCGGCAGAAGGGCTTTCTGACTTTTGAGATGCAGGGATTTGGCAATGAGATTGCCGCTATTTATCTGTCGGATGAAAAAATCGAAGAAACGGAATTCTATCTGACAGAACACTATGGATATGAGTCAAAGCATGAAAAAATGGAGCAGATAAAGAGAATTCTGGAGAAATACAGTGGACATTCACCGGTGGCAGATTTAGAATGTGCGAAGCTTCAGGCCAGTCTGGATAGGAATGTGGTGCCAAAGGATTACAAACAGACGGAGGATGTGCTGAAGGCGTTGATTTTCATTGAGGGTAATGAGCGGCTGCTGTATGTGCGTGAGGCTTCGATGCTGATTTATGGGAATTCAAAGTATCTGGAAGAAAATACTCTGGATGCGGTATGCAGTCTGCTTCGGAAATTTTGGGAAAGGCCCTGTAAGGATAATGAGATTCCGGATGAAATATTAAGTGATTACCAGATTGTGAAGGAAAAGCAGAAAATCTGTCTGAAGGGAAATATTGCACTTGTGAAATCAGGGAATGTCCTGGATCTGGGAGAATTCCGCAGCGGTATTGAATTTTATGCGGATGAACTGGAAGAAATCCAGCGGATAACCGTGCGTGACGGGCGCCTCATCACCGTAGAGAATAAGACCTCTTATATGCGGTGCCGGGAAGCGGATACGGCGTACTTTTATCTGGGCGGATATGCAAATCGGTTTCAGCGGGATTTCCTGAAAAAGATTTATGAGGATAACCCGGGAATAGCGTATTGGCACTTTGGAGATATTGATGCCGGCGGCTTTTACATCCATGAAAATTTGTGTAAGATTACAGGGATACCGTTTGGTCTTTATCGAATGTCTGCAGAAGAGCTGCAGGATCCTCGGTATGAAGGGTGTTTACTCAGGCTTTCCGATAATGACAGAAAACGTCTGAGGGCACTGGCGGAGCATGAGGCCTACCGTGAGGTGGTACAGTATATGGTAAGCAGGAATGTGAAGCTGGAACAGGAGATTGTGAGTTACTATTCTGCCTGAATTCACAATCCGATAAGAATCCTTCCATTCATACCTGCTGTCCACTTCGCATACACTGTAAAAACGGTGCTTGCGGGGGATCTCCCTTTGAAAGACTATATTGAGGAACGGGCATTATCCGTTGCATATTATATTATTGAAAGTAAGGCTACAGTACGGCAGACAGCGAAAAAATTCGGGATCAGCAAGAGTACGGTACATAAAGACTGCACCGACCGGCTGAATCAGATTAATCCGGCTTTGGCCAGGGAAGTGCGGCAGGTTCTGGACGTGAATAAGCAGGAACGCCATATTCGGGGAGGACTTGCCACCAGAGAAAAATATCTCCACATGGCGCACCAATAAAAAATTGCCATCGGCCTTTCAACTTTCCTGTCCCTCAGGTTTGAGGGCCGGATAGCTGAAAGGCCGATGGCATTTTTAAAAACGTTTGTTTTTAGTACGCTTCACATTTCAAATCTAAATACAGGCATTCCTGTTTTGTAAGCTCCAGATTCAGTGCATCAATATTTTCCTGCATCCGGGCAACCTTGCCGGTGCTGACCACAGCAAAGATATTGATATCCTGGCGGAAGATCCAGGACATGGCAATCTGAGGAACGGAGCAGCCCTTTTGGGCGGCCAGGATTTCGCAGCGGCGCAGACGTTCAAAGTTATCCCGGCTGCAGAAGCCCTTCATGGCATAGCAGTCCATAACGCTGGCGGCGGTTTCGTAATCCGTGCTTTTCAGCTTTCCGGAAAAAAGGCCGCGGCCCAGACTGGAGTAAGCAACCGCAGCAATCTGTGTCTTGCGGTACCAGTCCCGGGCAGGTTCATTATCTGATCCGGTGATGGTGACGGCTCCTCCGCCCCAGGGGTCAGTGATCTGCTCTGCCAGGCCAAAGTGAGGACTGGAGACGGCGAAGGGAATCAGATTATGCTTGTAGGCGTATTCGTTGGCCTCCTGAATGCGGCTGTGGGTCCAGTTCGAACCGCCGAAAGCGCGGATCTTCCCCTCTGCGTGCATCGCATTGAAGGTTTCTACAATTTCGCATACAGGGATATCCGGATCATCCCGGTGCAGTAGATAAATATCAATGTAATCTGTCTGCAGACTGGCAAGGGATTGCTCCAGATCCTTGCGCATTTCTTTTTCGTTTACCCGTTTTTCACCCGTTTCCGGAACGTGATGGCCGCATTTTGAGAGAAGGACGATTTTTTCCCGGTTATTGCGGGAAGAAATCCAGTTTCCCAGAGAATTTTCCGCAAGGCCGTATTGCCTGGCAGTATCGAAGGTGGTAACGCCAAGCGCCAGCATGGCATCCAGCAATGCGCTGCCGTCCCCGCCGCTCTGATAGGGTTCAGCCGCAGTACCGTAGAAAATACGGGATACGGGTTTGGAGACATGAGGGATATGGGTATATTTCATTTCAGACATAGGTTCTCCTGTTCTTCTGCATATTTTTATGACAGAAATAGTATTGCCTGCAGGATTGCGGAGCACGAAGTGCAGAACGGTCCTGCAGGTTTCTTTTGATTACGGTATCCGCATATTATTATATATGGAAAAGCGTGTTCGTGTACAGTGGTAATTTGCACGAAGAAGGCGGTCCGTGGCATGGCGGGCTGAACTGTAACTTTTGTCAGAAATGAATTCGTGGATTGACTTTATTTACTGCCGGGGCTATACTCAAAATAGAGTTTTATACATTGGTTTCGAAACAGCTACACCGCTTGGCGCTTCGGTTTCCCGGATCGCATATATTGCAGATATCCGGCATGGCCTGCTGTGCCTGGGCTGTTCTGTACGTATAATTCGGAGAAAAATAAGCTTTATTTAACGCACAGGTGTTTACGAAGCAATGTACAAAAAAGGGTGCGGCAGATTGTTGCAAAAAGAGGATTTCGGAGGTTGGATACGATGACGGATGTATACAGTATTGGTGAGATGTTGATTGATTTTATACCGGGAAGTGAGCCTGCAAGCTATATCAGAAAGGCGGGAGGAGCTCCTGCTAACGTGGCGATCGCAGTGGCGAAAAATGGCCTGAAGGCCAGCATGTGCTGTAAGGTGGGGGATGATGATTTCGGACATTTCCTTATGAAAACACTGGAGGAATATCAGGTGAAGGCGGCCTGCCCGGAGCTTTGTGAAGAGGCGATTACGACCATGGCATTTGTTACCCTGGCGGAGAATGGCGAGCGGGTATTTACCTTTGCAAGAAAGCCTGGTGCGGATATCCTCCTGACAGAGGACGAGGTGAAGGAAACGGATATTGAAGCTTCTGTGATCGTTCATGCGGGCTCCTGCTCCCTTTCTGCGGAACCGGAAGCTTCCGCCACCCGCAAAGCTATGAGAGTGGCACATGAAAAAGGAAAGCTGGTAAGCTTTGATGTGAATTACCGCAATGTGATGTGGAAGGATGATGTGGAGGCCTGCACGGCTGCGGTGATGGATATTCTGAAATATGTGGATCTGCTGAAAATTTCGGAGGAAGAGGTTGCCATGATGGGCGGTGAGGATTCCCTGCAGGAGCTGATGGAGAAGAACGGGATCGCTCTTCTGATTGAAACCCTGGGCTCGGAGGGGGCACAGGCATTCTTCCGGGGACAGGTAATCCGTGTCAATGGGCGCAAAGCGAAGGCTGTAGACGCCACCGGAGCCGGAGATGCGTTCTGGGGCGGCTTTCTTTCCAGCCTGAGAATTCAGGGCGTCAGCAAGGCGGACGATCTGACAGAGGATATTATTAAAACCGCTATGGAATACGGCAATGTATCCGGGTGTATTTGTGTTCAGAGCAAAGGAGCGATTGCTTCCATTCCTACCAGAGCGCAGATTGAGGCGTACATGGCGGAAAATAAGTAAACAGAGGATCGAAAACGGCGCAGACATATTTTCAGGGGGCTTTTCAGGGAGGCCCCCTTTTGCTTTCCTTATAGTTCCTGTGTAAGTCCGGCCTCAAAGCAGAGACGGATGGGCTGCCGCCAGACCGTTCCGGTCATGCTTTTGAGATAACAACAGGCATAAGAAACTACGGATCGTTTTTGCAGTTTCACAGCCTGGACTATCCGGAAATTGACAAGGAAAATAGATTATAATACAATATGTGATAGTTCGTGAGACATAAAAGAAACGGATAGAAGAAGCGGATAGAAAAGCAAGAAGCAGCAGAGAGAAACGGAAGATAGAAGAAACGGAGGAAAAAGATGGACGAGATGTTGTTGCAGGAGCAGCTTTTGGATGCGTGGCTGAAACTGTCTGCGGTTATTTCCAATGACAGGTTGGTTTCCGGTTTTTCTTTTAACGAGGCATTTGTTTTGAATTTACTTTATAAGCAGCATATCAGCGGCGCCAGGGAGAAGCTGACGGCTACTGCTTTGTGCAGACAGACACGGATTTTGAAATCACAGATGAATGCTATTTTAAATTCGCTGGAGCAAAAAGGGATGATTTTGCGGAAGCGTTCCCAGACAGATAAGCGGCAGGTGGAAATAGACGTGAATTTAGAATATGGGAATGCCTTTATCCAATGTCATGCAAAAAGCCTGAAGCTGGTGGAACGGCTTCTGGAGCAGATCGGGAAAGAGGAGGGCGGCCAGGCTGTAGCCGTGCTGAACCGGCTGGCGGATGGATTTGCTGCAGTGATGGGGGAAATAAAGACAGGGGCGAAGCAGGAATTTGAAAAAACGAAGGAAGAATAGATATTTCGGAGGAGGCCGAAGAAGAAAACGCAGGTACTTACCGAAGTTTCTGGCAGTACTTTTCCTACTGATCGGTATTTGGAAGATATTTCCCGGGGAATGGACCTCCCGGGGAGCTATGGGGGAGCTTGGGCTGCATGCGGAGCAGTTTCTTGCATCAGCGGAGGAAATGTGGAACATTGCCGCCCGGCGGCTGGGATTGGCTATAGAAGAGAACCGTCGGGGAGAAGCGGATGGAAATACGGATGTATCAGGCATTTTACAGGTGGATTTCCTGGATGTAGGGCAGGGAGACTGCACGCTGATCCGGCAGGGGGAGCATGCCATGCTTTTTGACTGCGGTCCGGATGCGAAAGGAACCTACGTGCAGAATTTTCTGGAAAAGCAGGGAGTTGATACCCTGGATTACGTGATTGCGTCCCATGCGGACGAGGATCACATTGGAAGTATGGATGTGGTGGTGACGAAGTTTGACTGTCGGACTATTCTGATGACGGACACAGATAAGGATACCAAAACGGTCCGGAATGTACAGGATGCGCTGCGCTATAAGGGTTATCAGACGATTGCCCCGCAGGTGGGAACGGTTTATGAGCTGGGGGAAGCCCGGTTCCGGATCCTGGCCCCTATCTGGGATTATGGAAAGGATACGAATAACAATTCTATTGTAATCCGATTAGAATACGGAAATACCAGTTTTCTTTTTACCGGGGATGCGGAAAAGGAAGAGGAACAGGACATGGTGGCCGACGGGGAAGAGTTGAAAGCGGATGTTTATCAGGCAGGCCATCATGGCAGCAGCAATGCTTCTTCCTGGAATTTTCTGGCAGAGGTTCGGCCCGGATATACGGTGATAAGCTGCGGCGCAGGGAATGATTACGGCCATCCGCATCAGGAAACCTTACAAAGACTGCAGGATATCGGCAGTGAGATTTTCCGCACGGACCTGCAGGGGACTGTGCGTGCGGTGTCGGACGGAGCGAATATAAGCTGGACATTCCCTTCTTGATTCTGCTGCAGCGAGGCTGGCGCTATCCGATACAAAAATGAGGAGGATGAAAAAGATGTCAATTGAAAGAGCGAGAGCATATTTGAAGCAATGGGGGCTGGAGGAACGGATCCGGGAGTTTGCAACTTCCAGCGCTACGGTAGAGCTGGCGGCGGCAGCCGTGGGCTGTGAGCCTGCCAGAATTGCAAAAACCCTGTCTTTCCAGGTGGGAGAACGGACCGTGCTGGTGGTGACGGCAGGAGATGCCAAAATTGATAACCGGAAATTTAAGCAGCAGTTTCATGCCAAGGCATCCATGTTAAAAACGGAGGAGGTAACGGAAAAAATCGGTCATGCGGTGGGCGGAGTCTGCCCCTTTGGAGTAAATCCGGGCGTGGAGGTTTATCTGGACGTATCGATGAAACGGTTTAAAACGGTTTATCCGGCGGCCGGAAGCTCCAACAGTGCCATCGAGATGACGCTGGAGGAACTGGAGAGATATGCGGAAAGCCTGGGCTGGATCGATGTGTGCAAGGCCTGGCAGGACGAAGAAGCGCTTCAGCAGTGAGCGGCAGACAGTTTTTTGTTTTAAGGAATGATTGTATTTTACAGGGTTTTATAGTAAGATGTGAGTAAGTTTTAACGTTTCAGAAACTGCATATTTTGAAGAAAGGAGTGCATGATATGAGTGTTCAGGCGATTATCTGGCTGGCGCTTCTGGTGGTGCTTCTGGCGATTGAGCTGCTGACTCTGGGACTGACTACGATCTGGTTCGCAGGGGGAGCGCTGGCGGCTTTTTTGGCGGCGGTGTTTGGAATGGATCTGACGGTGCAGATAATTTTGTTTGCGGCCGTGTCTGTGATTCTTCTTATTTTTACCAGACCGTTTGCAGTGAAGTATGTAAACAAAAGCAGAGTAAAGACGAATGCGGACAGTTTGATTGGAAGAACTGCCGTGGTCACTGAGGAGATCAATAATCTGGCCGGCACCGGGCAGGCCCGGGTGGCAGGCCAGGACTGGACCGCACGGTCAAAGGAGGAGACCCGTAGGATACCCTCCGGGGCAACGGTGAAGATTCAGGCGATCAGTGGGGTAAAATTGATTGTGGAGCCCTGCGGCATTTTGGAGGAGGAGTCCGCTGCTCATGGGATAGGGCAGTAGGATTTCAGAAGGATTGGCACAGCAAATAAGGAGGAATGAAATAGAATGAATAGAATGTATATTTCGGAAGTTTTAGGACCGGCGCTGCTGGTGATTTTGGCAATTATCGTGGTTTGTGTACTGATTTCCTGTATCAAAATCGTGCCGCAGGCACAGGCCCTGGTGGTGGAGCGTCTGGGCGGCTATCAGGGAACCTGGGGAGTGGGCGTTCATTTTAAGGTGCCGATTATTGACCGGGTGGCCAAACGGGTGCTCTTGAAGGAACAGGTAGTGGATTTTGAACCCCAGCCGGTGATTACAAAAGATAATGTTACGATGCGGATTGATACGGTGGTGTTTTTCCAGATTACGGACCCGAAGCTGTTTGCTTACGGAGTGGAAAATCCCATCATGGCGATTGAAAATCTGACTGCTACCACGCTGCGGAATATCATCGGTGATATGGAACTGGATCAGACCCTGACCTCCCGTGAGACCATCAACACAAAAATGCGCGCCAGCCTTGACCAGGCCACGGATCCCTGGGGGATTAAGGTAAATCGTGTGGAGCTGAAGAATATTCTTCCGCCGGCGCAGATCGTGGATGCCATGGAAAAGCAGATGAAGGCGGAGCGTGAACGAAGAGAAGCGATTTTGATTGCAGAGGGTGAGAAGAAGTCCTCCATTCTGCGTGCGGAAGGAAAAAAAGAGTCGGCGATTCTGGATGCGGAGGCGGAGAAAACCGCTGCGATCCTGCGTGCAGAGGCTCAAAAGGAAAAGATGATCCGGGAAGCGGAGGGCCAGGCGGAAGCGATTCTGAAAGTACAGCAGGCCAATGCTGAGGGTATCCGGCTGATCAAGGAAGCAGGGGCAGATCAGGCCGTACTGGCGCTGAAGAGCTTTGAGGCTATGACGAAGGTGGCGGACGGACAGGCAACGAAGATCATTATTCCGTCTGAGATGCAGAATATGGCTTCTCTGGTGAAGGCTGCGGCAGAGGTTGCCAGAGATTAGAAATATTACCGCAGGGATGATTACACGGAGGATTAAGAAAATGAATTTAAAAGGACGTAGCTTTTTGACACTGAAGGATTTCACTCCGGAGGAAATTACTTATCTGCTGGATCTTTCCGCAGAGCTGAAGGAAAATAAAAAGAACGGAAAACAGGATCTGCGCCATCCGGGAAAGAATATTGCACTGATATTTGAAAAGACCAGTACAAGGACCCGCTGCTCCTTTGAAGTGGCTGCTCATGATATGGGGATGCATGTGACCTATCTGGATCCGTCCGGTTCCCAGATCGGGAAGAAGGAGAGTATCCGGGATACGGCGCGGGTACTGGGAAGAATGTACGATGGTATCGAATACCGGGGATTTGAACAGAGCATTGTGGAGGAATTGGCCAGGTATGCAGGGGTTCCGGTATGGAACGGACTGACGAATGAATATCATCCGACCCAGATGCTGGCTGATATGCTGACCATCCGGGAGCATCTGGGAGAACTGAAAGGAAAGAAATTGACCTATCTGGGTGATGCCCGTTACAATATGGGAAATTCCCTTATGATTGCATGTGCGAAGCTCGGACTGCATTTTACCGCTTGTACGGCAAAGGAATATTTCCCCAATGAAGCGCTGGTGAAGGAATGTGAGGCGTATGCTAAGGAAAGCCAGGCTACCATTACGCTGACGGAGGACCTGGAGAAGGGTACAAAGGGAGCCGATGTCATCTATACGGATGTATGGGTATCCATGGGAGAGCCGGATGAGGTATGGGCGGAGCGTATTCGTGCATTGCTTCCTTATCAGGTAAATAAGAAGGTAATGGAATATGCGGGCCCCCAGGCGATTTTCATGCACTGCCTGCCCGCTTTCCATGATCTGGATACGAAGATCGGAAAGGAAATCCATGCAAAGTTCGGGCTGGATGCTATGGAGGTGACAGATGAAGTGTTTGAATCTCCTCAGTCTGTGGTATTTGACGAGGCGGAAAACCGGATGCATACGATCAAGGCAGTGATGGATGCCACACTGTAAAGGCAGAATTGATCTGCGGCGGGGGGAATGATGGTGAAGCAGGATAAAAAGCGGGAAAAGCTCCATGAGCGGGAGAAAAATTTGAACACACTGGAGGATATGAGTGTCATCGGTGCGCTTTTCATTCTGCTTCTGGCACTGATTTTCCTCATTGATGTGGCCAGATATCAGTGGGTATTGATGATGATTTTGGCGCTGGGGATTCTGCTGAATCTGAATTTGACAATCTGCGGATTTTTGCGCAGAAAATGGTTTTTCTGGATAGGATCGCTGCTGGTGGCGTTGGGACTTTTGGGCGCTCTGGTCTATCTGCTGCTGATGGGCTGATAGAAGAAGGCGGAGGGCTTAGGAGAAGCTGGTTTTAGTGATTCGAATGGTTTCCGAAACGGAAAGGATATCCGGGAAATTCCGGCGCAGGGAAATGGAGCAATAAAAAATGAAAAGTGAAATATTAGCGGCGCTCAGGGAAAGTGAGAGCTATGTGTCCGGGCAGGAGCTGTGTGAAAAGCTGAACGTGTCCAGGACGGCTGTGTGGAAAAAAATTAAGGAGCTGCAGGGAGAAGGCTATGAGATAGAAGCGGTGCCCAACCGGGGATACCGGATCGTGGGCTGGCCGGATACCATAGCGGCAGAAGAGGTGGAAAGCCGCCTGACAACGGTATGGGCCGGCCGCCCGGTAAAGTATTTCGAAGAGATTACTTCCACGAATCAGTATGCGAAACGGATCGGTGAGGAAGGCGCACCGGAGGGAACCCTGGTGGTGGCGGATGAGCAGACTCAGGGAAAGGGACGTTCCGGACGCTCCTGGACCATGCCCAGAGGAACAGCGATTGCCATGACCCTGCTTATTCGTCCAAAGCTTCCCCCATCCAGAATCTCTATGGTGACATTAGTGATGGGTCTGGCGGTAGCCAGGGCCTGCCGGAAGCTGTACGGCCTTCCAGCAGGAATCAAGTGGCCCAATGATGTGGTGATTCACGGAAAAAAGCTGTGCGGGATCCTGACAGAGCTCAGCGCAGAAATGACGTATGTAAATTATGTGGTGATCGGAATCGGGATTAATGTAAATGTAAAGCAGTTTCCTGAGGAAATTCAGGAGAAGGCGACCTCCCTTTTCCTGGAGCTGGGCCGTGAGACGGGAAGAGCCGAACTGATTGCCTCCTGTATGGAATACTTCGAAGGCTATTATGAGAAATTTATTCAGACGGGCGATCTTTCCCTGCTGATGGATGAATATAATGAACTGCTGCTGAATCGGGATCAGAAGGTACGGGTACTGGAGCCGGGGCAGGAATATACGGGAACGGCGCAGGGAATTAATCAGGTGGGTGAATTGCTGGTAGTCAAGGAGGATGGAACCAGGACGGTTGTGTATGCAGGAGAAGTATCTGTGCGCGGAATCTACGGTTATGTATAAGCTTCCGGCGGGTAGATTGTCAGGAAGCTTCCCGTAAAGATACATCGAAAGAAGCAGGGAACAGAAGGGGGCGGTTGCGGTATGCAGGATAAAAATATGGAAGAAAGACAGAATACATCCCAGGAAAATGTGGTTTTATGCGCTGCCAGCGCTTACGAAGAAAAATATTACCTAAATCCGCTTTTTGGAAAGCTGCCGGAGGATATTAAGAAGGAGCTGAAGATCATCAGTGTGTTGTTTACCAATGAAATTGGCGGTATTTTCATGATGGAGTTTGATGAGGAGGGAAATCTGCAGTTTCGGACGGAGGCCAGAGATTCGGATTATTCCTATGACGATATTGGGAGCGCTCTGATGGTAAAGGAAATTCAGAAGAACCGGCGAGAGCTGCTGCGTTCATTGGAGTTGTTTTATCAGGTCGTTGTGCTGGGAAAGCCATTGGAAGAATAACGGAGAAGGAAAACAGGTATGCAGATTGGAAACGTGACGATTCAGAACAATTTAGTACTGGCACCGATGGCAGGAGTAACGGACCTGCCTTTTCGTTTGCTCTGCCGGGAACAGGGTGCAGGCCTGCTGTGCATGGAGATGGTGAGTGCGAAGGCGATTTCCTTCCACAATAAAAATACGGAGGCGCTGCTGAAAATCGGCGAAGAAGAACCGCCGGTTTCCTTGCAGCTATTCGGATCGGATCCGGACATCATCAGTGAGATGGCTGCATATATTGAGGAAAGGCCTTTTGATATTCTGGATCTTAACATGGGCTGTCCGGTACCCAAGGTGGCCGGAAACGGTGAGGGATCTGCGCTGATGAAAAATCCCAAGCTTGTAGAGCAGATTGTATCTAAGACAGTGCGGGCGATTCAGAAACCGGTAACGGTGAAGATCAGGAAGGGCTTTGATGATCAGCATGTGAATGCAGTGGAAATTGCCCGGATTGCAGAGGCTGCAGGTGCTTCTGCGGTTGCGGTTCATGGGCGGACAAGGGAGCAGTACTATTCCGGGAAGGCAGACTGGGATATTATCCGGCAGGTAAAGGAAGCCGTGTCGATCCCGGTGATTGGGAATGGGGATGTAAATTCTCCGGAAAGCGCAAAAGCCATGCTGGAGGAAACCGGCTGTGACGGCTTGATGATTGGAAGGGCGGCCAGAGGAAATCCCTGGATTTTTCAGCGCATCCAAACCTACCTGGAAACAGGGGAGGATCCTGGAAAGCCGTCTTTGGAGCAGGTGCGGGATATGATGCTGCGTCATGCCCGGATGCTGTTGGGCTATAAGGGAGTTTATACCGGAATCCGTGAGATGCGTAAGCATATTGGCTGGTATACGGCGGGGGTTCCCCATTCCGCAAAGCTGCGGGCAATGGCAAACGAGGTAGAGAGTTTGCAGGAGCTGGAGGACCTCTTGACAAAGATGATGTTTTAAGCTATAATACCATGACTATCAGGGGATAAATCGCCTGAATTTTTGTTTGTACAGGTCCGGTTTTACGGATAAAAGCTGACAGACGGCTGTCAGAGGCGCACTGTCTAAAAGCATCTGCCCGGATGTTTCCTGAAATTCCGGGGATGATGAAATATAGCAAAAACGAAAAAGTTGGAAGGAAGGGTGTAGGAAAAATGGAACCGAAAAAAAATCTGCTGACCTATGAAGGGCTGAAGGCACTGGAGGACGAGCTGCATGACCTGAAGGTAGTAAAAAGGAAAGAGGTAGCCGGAAAAATTAAAGAAGCAAGAGAGCAGGGAGACCTGTCTGAGAATGCAGAGTATGATGCGGCGAAGGACGAGCAGAGAGACATTGAAGCACGTATTGAGGAGATTGAGAAAATTCTGAAATATGCCGAGGTTGTGGTAGAAGATGAAGTAGATGTGGATAAAATCAATGTTGGCTGTACCGTGTCCGTTTTTGATCTGGAATACGAAGAGGAGATGGAGTTCCGGATTGTAGGTTCTTCAGAGGCAAACAGCCTGAAAGGAAAGATTTCCAATGAATCTCCGGTAGGAAAGGCCCTGATGGGAAAGGGTGTTGGAGATCTGGTAAATGTGGAAACTCAGGCAGGAGTATTTCAGTATAAGGTACTGAAAATCGAGCGTTCTATGTAAAATGCTCTTTGAACCGGCGATGTATAAGGAATCAGGATATCTGTGAGGAAGCAAAACAGATATGTCTGGAAATAGAAAGAAGGAGTGGAAAAAGTGGGAGAACAGAAGAACACACAGGCACCGCAGCAGGATATTAACCAGTTATTGAAAATCCGCAGGGAAAAGCTGGCGGAGCTGCAGGAAAACGGCAAAGATCCCTTTGTCATCACAAAATATGATGTGACCCATCACAGCCAGGAAGTGAAGGATAATTTCGATGAGCTGGAGGGAAAAACCGTAACTTTGGCGGGACGCATGATGTCCAAACGTGTTATGGGGAAGGCTTCCTTTTGCAATATCCAGGATCTCCAGGGAAATATCCAGTCCTATGTTGCCCGTGACAGCGTCGGAGAGGACGAGTATAAAGCATTTAAGAAAATGGATATCGGTGATGTGGTTGGTCTGAAGGGCGAAGTATTCAAGACCAAGACCGGTGAGATCTCGATTCATGCTTCTGAAATCACGCTGCTGTCCAAGAGCCTGCAGATTCTCCCGGAAAAATTCCACGGTCTGACCAACACCGACCTGCGTTACCGTCAGAGATATGTGGACCTGATCATGAATCCGGAGGTAAAGGACACCTTTATAAAGCGTTCCAAAATTATTGCCGCCATTCGTAAATATCTGTCCGGCCAGGGCTTCATGGAGGTGGAGACTCCTATGCTGGTATCCAACGCCGGAGGCGCTGCGGCCAGACCCTTTGAGACTCATTTTAATGCGCTGAACGAAGATCTGAAGCTGCGCATTTCTCTGGAGCTTTATCTGAAGCGTCTGATCGTGGGCGGAATGGAGCGTGTCTACGAAATTGGCCGTGTATTCCGCAACGAGGGCGTGGACACCAGACACAATCCGGAATTTACACTGATGGAGCTGTATCAGGCATACACCGATTATAACGGAATGATGGATCTGACCGAGAACCTGTACCGTTTTGTTGCGCAGGAAGTATTAGGCACTACAAAGATTGTTTATAACGGTATCGAGATGGATCTGGGCAAGCCCTTTGAACGCATCACCATGGTAGATGCGGTAAAGAAATATGCGGGTGTCGATTTCAACGAAATTCATACGCTGGAAGAAGCCAGAGCGGCTGCAAAAGAGCATCATGTGGAATATGAAGAGCGTCACAGCAAGGGTGAGATCCTGAATTTGTTCTTTGAGGAATTTGTAGAGGAGCATCTGATTCAGCCCACCTTCCTGATGGATCATCCTATTGAGATCTCTCCGCTGACCAAAAAGAAACCGGGTCATCCGGAATATGTGGAGCGTTTCGAGTTCTTCATGAACGGCTGGGAGATGGCCAACGCCTACTCCGAGCTGAACGATCCCATCGACCAGAGAGAGCGCTTCAAAGCACAGGAGGAGCAGCTTGCCCAGGGCAACGAAGAAGCCAACACCACGGATGAAGATTTCCTGAATGCATTGGAGATCGGTATGCCGCCTACGGGAGGCATCGGATTCGGAATTGACCGTATGGTGATGTTGCTGACCGATTCGGCAGCGATCCGGGATGTACTGCTGTTCCCGACGATGAAGTCGTTGGACAAGTAAAATGCTGTATTTTAGCGGGTTTGAGGTACTTGAGATGCTTCAAAAAAGCTGATTTGACATCAATTTGACATCAAATAAATGTGCTTTAATGGACTAATATGGACAGAAAAAGCATCTGGCGTTAAAAAATACTCATAATTTAATAGTTTTAATACTGTTATAGAAGGACATTTTCCAACTTTGGAGAGTGTCCTTTTTCTGTTGTTATGGTAAAAAATTAAGATCATTTAATCAGGAGGTCAAAAAAGATGACAAACACAGCGATAAGTGCAAACAGCGAGACTACTCGCACAATAACTTTTAGGAGTGCAGCACACAAGAATTTCTATCTGGAGTATCTGCCACAGTGCAGATATAAGGATGTATACCACAAAGCATTGGTATATTGTCTCGGAATTGATGCGGACACAAGAAATCATGTAAACCGAATTTATGATTTTAAGTCCGGATGCGTCAAAACGGAATGTTTAAACGAAGGATGGCAGACCAGCGGCAGCATGAGGATTGTACGGATGGCGTTTAACCTTTATTGCAACGGCACACCGAGTGTTTTTGATATTGAGGATGCGGAGAGCCGGTTGCGGGAGTGCGGATGCTATACAGTGGAAGATTTATTCTGCTGCGGCTATGCTAAATATTTTTGGGAAGCAATCAAAATCCGGTATCCGGAGTATTGCTATTAACCAGATGGGAGGGCGGATATGCTGAAAATCAGGCTTCAGGGAACAACAAATGACATTAAGTGGTTCAGAAAAATCCTGGAACGGGATAAAAGAGTGAATGTATTGCAGATTTCCGAGCCTTTTACCAATAAGGGAACAAAGAAATATTTTCGTGTGTATGCAGAGGTAGAAAAGAACAGACAGTAGGAGGATAAAGTTATGTGCAGAGTAATCGCAGTCGCAAACCAGAAAGGCGGCGTGTCCAAAACAACAACCAGTATCAATTTAGGAGTCGGCCTTGTCCGGGCAGGGAAAAAGGTGGCTCTTGTGGACGCTGATCCACAGGGGCATCTGACAATGGGATTGGGATTTCCCAAAAATGTGAGGGTAACACTAAAGAACATGATGGAGAACATCATCATGGGAGTGGAGTTCGATCCCAAAGACGCTGTTCTGAGCCATAAGGAAGGCGTAGATGTCATTCCGTCGAACAAGCTGCTGACGGGTATGGATATGTCTTTACTTACGGTGGAGGACAGGGAAATGGTTTTGAAAGAGTATCTGGAATTGCTGGAAGAGGACTATGACTATATTATCGTGGATTGTATGCCCTCTCTTGGGATGCTGACAATTAACGCATTGAGTGCCGCCCACAGCGTCCTTATCCCGGTGCAGCCGCAGTATTATGCGGCGGACGGGTTGATGGAACTGTTAAAGGTGGTAAAAGGCATCAAACAGCGGTTTAATCCGAAACTGGAGATCGAGGGGATTTTATTCACAATGGACAGCAGCCGCTACAACAATTCCAAAAGAAACAAGCAGGCTGTAAAAAACGCTTATGGGGATGAAATGAGGATATTTGAAGATTCAATTCCCCGGTCAGAGGCCCTGGCGGAAATGGCGTCGGAAGGCGTCAGCATTTTCTCTTATGATATTCGCAGTAAAGGCGCCGAAAGCTATGAAAAACTGGCGCAGGAGGTGCTGAACCATGCGTAGACCGAAAAAAGATATTCAGCTTACTTCTTATGACGATCTGCTTGGCATCAGTGAAAATAATGCTGATATAGACAAGGTGCTGGAAGTT
>JAUNON010000114.1 GCA_030537145.1 Lachnospiraceae bacterium
CCCCTTCAAAAGCCCCATAGAATTTCAGGCTGCGGGTGCGCTCCTGGTCATCCAGGCTGGCCCGGAAAGCGGCTATGCCCTCTTGAGAATATTCCGGCGCTTCAAATTCCAGAAACACTTGCCAGCATAGCTCCAAAGCTGTCGGGATCTCCTCCGGGCTGAGTCTGCGGATAGAGTACGGTTCCACGCTGCGGGTCAGGCTGTACAGGGTCATATCCACCACCTTACCGTTTTTTACCGCATTGCGGCGCATGAGTCCCTCATACTGGAACCCCGCTTTTTCCAGCGCACGGCGGGAGCCAATATTATAGGAGAACGGCTCGGCATAGATGCGGAGAATATCCGTATCCTCAAAAATCATCATACAGAGCTGGCGGATGGCGTCGGTCATAATGCCTTGCCCCCAGTAATCCTCGGCCAGATAATACCCAAGCTCCGCCGTTTGGCGGTGGATATTGCCCTGCCGGAACGCGCCGATACTGCCGATGGCTTTGTCGTCCATCGTGATGGCATAGGCAAAGGTATCGTTTTCATCGGCGAACAGCATGGCATGGATGTAATCTTCCGCGTCGTTTTCTGTGTAAGGATAGGGCAAACCGTCCCGCAAATCGTTTAGAATATTTCTGTTTGATAATGCGGCCGCCAAATCCTTTGCGTCGGACAGCCGCCATTTTCTAATTTTGATTTCCATGTTCGCTATTTCCTCCATTCAGTTTCGGTGTACCGGCACAGAACCGGTCATAATTTAATTTCCTCCGTTTCCCTATGAACATTTCTCCATCAATGTTAATTCGTCTGCCAAACAGCCTACGGAGCCCTTTTTTCACAAGGTCTCGGACGCTTTGAGCCGGCATGATGTTTTCTGCATTCGTCACACTTTCCGTGACGTTCACACTTTTTCTTTTTGCATGGACAATTCTCATTTATTACCATTTTCATTGTGTTTCTAATTCCGATTTCTTCGTTCTCTTTTTCTTAGGCTCCGGCAGTTCCGGGTGCATCGCCGTAAACAGCACCGCCAAAAACTCCCGGTCGTCCACATTCTCCACCAGCAGCATTTCCTTCGCGCCTTCATAGGGCGGCTCATAGCGGGCTCCCGGCATCATGCGCACAGCACTGGGCACCGGCTTTACCAGAAGTCGGTCATCGCACAGGTAGGCTGCGACCTTTCCGCAGTAATAGATCATGTACTCGCCAAAGGCGCAGCGGTAGGTGATTTCTGTCAATCCCGACAACTGATCCAGGATAAAATGCAGATATTCCTTACTCGTCGCCATACTGTTACCTCTCAGTTTCCTGCTCGATTTTGCAGAAGCGGATCGTCTGCTGTTTCATTGAGATCTTCTCTACCTGCCAGCCATAACCTGCCAACTCCTTTTTATATTGCAAAAAAGAATGGTCAATAGGCAGGCCACAGACGGCTTCAATCTCCACAAAACTCATCAGCAGTGTTTGGCCGCTTTGCTCTTGTATGTACTCCCACAAAGGATCATATTTACTCATTAGTTTTGCACTTCTCGTCTTCTCTATACTCATGGATTAAACTGCAATGCCTCCACTACGATTTCCATTTGTGCTCTTGTTGTTTCCGTAAATGCAGCGCAAAGTTCCTGTAATGCGGAATAGAGGACGATTTCCCGATCATCCGTCAAAAAATCGCCGTTCGGATATTGCCGGAGCAAGATGGCGATAATTTCCAGCGGAAAGTGCCGGAGCATACTCACCAGTTCCCTCTGCGTTGGCTCAAAGTCCCGCAGAATATCCAGCAGATCGCCCAGAAAATGAATTTTTCTTAAGATGATCTCCGTTTTTTTCTCAACACTTTCACACCACATGAGCTCATCCAGAAGTTTTGTATATTCCCTGTCATCCATCCTGTCCCCATAGGACAAAATGATCTGCGGCTTGGCTTCTGAAAAGAAAGGAGTGAGAATAACTGTCTCCAAATGCCCCAGCCTCATGGCATTCTGAATGGACAGCGCCAACTTAGGCAGGCTGCTTTTCAGGTAGTTGGTCAACCCGTGGGGACAGTCAAACTCCGCAACTATCTGATTTAATGCAGTGGATAGCAGTATTCTGATCTCCTCCGCGCTTTTTTCATGGAACAGCACCTTTAAAACATCCAGATCACAGGATAAATTGCAAACAGGCAAGCCGGTCAAAACACAGCCAAGGGCGGCGGCCAATACCGGCTCGTAAATGTTCATGAGAATCTGCTGATAATTCTCATCCAGGCCGCTTAAAAGGTGGTGAACCTTATTGGCGGAGAAATATAGGAGAAACTGATTTTCATAAGCAATATTCCTTAAATACCGTTCGATAAACTCAATCCCTGCCAGGTCAGCCACATCCAGAAACGTAGGGTAGTCAGCGGTGATGTGGATCTCCTGCGCAGAAAATTCCGGACTGTATAGCTTAAAGAAACCGCTGATCCCATCCGCCACAGTAGCACGGTAGAACACATTTTTTGTCTGAAACAGCTTCTTTGTGATCTGCCTGTGAGTGAGGCGGGCAGTCTGAATTTTGCGCCGGATTCCCTTCTGGCCAGTCTGGAACAGCTGCTCCATGGGTTCCTGTTTCAACGCATCGACAGCGTCTTCGGGTGAGGAATAGGCTTTCAGGGCAAGCCCGATTGTGTATAGAATGGAAGACAGCAGCTCCTGCGCCTTTTCCACTCGGACGGAACTGCTTCTTCCGCGGTTCCATTTCTCCGTCTGCTCTGCCAACAGCCGCAGGCATTCTGCCTGGATCTGCTCTGTATCGCTGTCTGAAAGCAGGGAGCATTGCCGCCCCTGGTTGAGCAGGGACACAAAATAATTCGCTCCGCTTAGTGCAGCTTTATTTATGACATGGATTCGATCAAGCTCAGTCATCTGTTATCTCCATCTTCTCAAAGGGATCCGCTCCTCTGCGCTCATTCAATTTGCGGACCAATGCGGGCAGCGCGTCCCCTGCGAGCAGTTCCAAGGAGCCGCGGCATTCCCCATTGAATTCCTTCTTCATATACTCAATCAGCGCGTTGTCGCTGACACAGTCCAAGGTTTCATTCTTGAAGCTGTAAAACAGGTCGATCAGCTCATGAAGCGTATCTTCATAGTTTATCTGAGTAATGTACGGGGAATCACAAAAGGCCAGAATCAGCTTGTGGATCACGCCGCTGCCGAATTCAATACGGCCCGTCTTTTTTAGCATGTCCGCCTGTGTGTTTGCCAGCGCCATCGCTTGCTGCGCTGTCAAAACCAAACCATAGGCTGATGCTTTTTCGTTGCAGGATAATAGGGTATCCGCCAATTCTCTTTGCGTCAGTATCCCATCTATGAGGGCAAGGGAAAAATCAGAATTCATCATTATCAACACTCCATTCACAAAGATTTTTCTGGATACTTCGTAAAAAAACGCAGAACCATGCATCCATCTTTCTGGATTACTGGCTCTGCGTCTTAGCGTCCGGCTCTGATAAAAACGTTATATGAAATTGTTTTAAGTTGATCAATCTCTCCTGCTTACATTTCGGGCAAAAGAGCAGGAAGTTTTCAAGAACCGTATCCTTCCGTATCCATACACGGGTTTTGCTATGGCAATTAGGGCATAGCAGCCATTGTCCCTGTTTTTCCATTTTATGATTGCTCCCTTTTCAGCTGATCCAATCGGCAGTTCATCACTTCGGCACTCATATATCTCTGCTCTATTCTGCCCTGTCTATATGTTACACTTTCGGTATGGGATGCACAGTAGCCTGATGGATATCTCCTGACTTAATACGGCTGAGCATCGCCATGAAATCCTGCCCTAACAGTTCGTTGATCTCTTCCTCTGAGAAGCTGCATACCCCTGAAGCATAAAGCGCTCCAATGCCAAAGGTAAAAATCCACACATGATGGAATAATGTCCTCGCATCTCCATAAGTCAGGCCATAATCTTTCTGAATGGTTTCTACTGCGGAAGCGGCAATTTCATCCCGGGACAGATATCCTTCTTCCAGAAAATGAGGCGTTCCCTCGTTTTTCATAAACAGCAGCTCGTAAAGCCTTGGCTCCTCCTTCGCAAAAAGGATCATCTGCATCCCCATCTGCTTGAAGGCAGGCGTGTATTTCACAGCCTTCTCCGCATAGCTTTTAAAACGGTTTCGGGCCGCCCTGCGAACCTCCTGCTGTACTTCCTCCATGTTCTTAAAGGCTGTAAAAACAGGACGAGCCGAAATCCCAAGGCGATCACCAATATCTCTGGCAGTCAAAGCCTGCATTCCCTTTTCACTGACAAGATCAAGGGCTGCTGCAATAATCTCTTCTCTTGTAAACTTCGGTTTCGGCGGCATTCCACTTATCCCCTTCCTTACTTCGCACTTTGAGCATTGTTTGTTATGCATCATTTAATGTGCATTGTTTGTTTTATTATAATCTCCCATTTCAATTCTGTCAATATCATTGTTCAAAATAAACACAAAACTTCCGGCAGTTTTTCCCTGCCACCGGAAGTTAAGCGTTCCAATCCAATATACCTTTCGGCTCTCCCTACACCAGTCATATCTTTTTACTGTACAAACCATGCCGGTTGCAATACAGATAGAGCATTCCACTGCCTCGTCTGATAAACCTCGCCCGCGCCTCCTGTTCCGGATACAGCTTTACCATCTGCACACCCCAGCCCCGTTTCCTCCACCTCCAAAAGGGGAAACTGCACGCCACAGCAGGAATACACGCCTTCTCCGGCCGCCTGAATGATATTTCCACAGATTGGGCATACATAGAAGCTGACCTTTTTCATATTGGCAGAACGATTCCTGTTGACAATTTGCTCACCGGCAAACAGTTCAGGCATCTGGTGCCTGACCATCATGTGCTTTCCATGCACATTCTGTTATCTTCATATC
>JAUNON010000008.1 GCA_030537145.1 Lachnospiraceae bacterium
GATAATAACAGCTTCCTGTTACCTCATGTGTTGCTCCCAAAAAAGTCAGTCGCATAAAATTCCCCCGATCTTGTTTTTATCTGTTAATACAGTATATCACATTCCCTTTTTGCTGGAAAGTATGCAGCAGGGACGAAAAACGGGAGTGCAAAAATCCGGTCCGCATGACTGATTTCGGAATGGATTTTGCACTCCCGTATGATATTTTCCCGTTTCTGTACCGCATACCCCAGGCCTTCCGCTGCCGGGTTATTTCTGCAGCCTTATTTCCACTGATCCGCAAATTCAGCAAGCTGCAGATATTCCTCATAATGCTTCCGGTAAAACTCCGCCTTCTCCCTGCGGGGTTCAAATTTACGTATTACCTTCGCTGCCATATGTATGCTGGCCTCCTGCTCATCCGGATAAACGCCGCTTCCCACTGCCGCATAAATCGCTGCGCCCAGCGCACAGGTCTGATCCGCATCCACGATCGAAATGGTCTTTTCCAGCACATCCGCCATCATCTGCATCACGTACTCGGATTTTTTGGAAATTCCGCCCACTGCGATCACATTCGATATTTCAATTTCCTGATCCTCAAAGCCCTTTACAATCCGTTTCAGTCCGCAGACCGCTCCAAACACCAGGGAACGGTACAGAGTCGGCGCCTCCATGCCCAGGCGGAGTCCGCCGATCATTGCCTTCTGAAAGTCATCCGTATCGGGATAGCGCCGTCCGTTAAACCAGTCCAGTGAAACCGGGAAGGGTTCATCCGGAAGCTGTTCCGCATATCTTTGCAATTCCGGCAGCATATTGTCATCCAGCGTCTGCTGCAGGCACTCGTACTGCTCCGGCTCCAAATCGTTTTTGATACACTGCAGGGGCCACAGCAGCAGCTTTTTAAACCAGGCAAAAATATCGCCGAAGGCAGCCTGGCCCGTCTCCACCCCCACCAAATCAGGAAGAATGGAATTTTCCGCCTGGCCGCAGAAACGTTTGATATTTTTACCCTCCAGATTTTCCGCCTTCTCCACAATCATATCCACTGCTGAGGTTCCCATGGTGCACACCATGGTTTTTTCCCGGATACCCGCGCCCACTGCGCCTGCATGGGCATCAAAGGAGCTGCCCGAGATTACCACGTCCTCCCCCAATCCAAGCCGCTTTGCCCATTCCGGGCACAGCAGGCCCGCCTTTACCACAGCCGGCCGGGGCGCTCTTCCATAGCGCTCCCGCACCTGCACTAGGTAGGGATCCAGGCGCTCCAAAAGGTCTGCAGCCGGAAGGCCGCCCCAATCGCTGTGCCAGTAAGCCTTGTGTCCGGCTGCGCAGGCGCCGTGGTAGATCTGCTCCGGCCGTGTTTCGCCGCACAAAACTCCCACCATCCAGTCGCTGTGTTCCTCCCAGGTATAGGCCGCCTCCCGCACCTGCTCATCCGTCCGAATCGTATGGAGAATTTTTGCCCAATACCATTCTGCGCAATAGTTTCCCTGATACTTTGTATAATCTACTGCGCTTCCGTGCTGAAAAAGCCGGTTGATCTCCTCTGCCTCCGCAAAAGCAGAATGATCCTTCCAGAGATGGAACATGGCATTTTCATTTTCTTCAAATCCCGGAAGCAGCGCCAGCGGTGTTCCCTCCCGGTTCACCGGAACCGGTGTGGAGCCTGTGGTATCCACCCCAATTCCCACAACCGCCTTCCGCTCCTCCTCATTCAGCGGCTGCAAAGCTCCCCTGATGCACGCTTCAAGCGCCTCCAGATAGTCCAATGGATGCTGCCGGAAAATACCCTGTTCCGGATGCTGGTACAATCCCTTTTTCCATCTTGGATAAAAGGCAGTCGTACTCCCTGCGGTGGCTCCGCTCTCTGTATCCGCCACAATCGCCCGCACAGAGTCGCTTCCAAAATCCACACCTATTACATACTTTTTTCCCATATGTCATCCATCCCATTTAGTTTCCTGTTTAATTTTGTTTGCGCTGCGCTTTGCCGCGCGATACACAGGCCGCCTGCTTCTGCGCAGCAAAACCGCTGCTTACTTTCTTGAAATAGCCTTCTTTGCTTTTTCCGCAATATTTTCAGGAGTAAGTCCGTATTTTTCCAGCAGGACTTTGGGCGCTGCGGAATGTCCGAACACATCCTCAACTCCCACAAACTCTACCGGTACATTTTCCGTCCTGACCACCACCTCAGAAACGGCAGCTCCCAGACCGCCCACAATATTATGCTCTTCTGCGGTAACGATCGCTCCGGTCTCTTTTGCCGCCTTCACAATGATGTCCCGGTCAATGGGCTTGATGGTATGCATATCGATCACTCTTGCGCTGATACCCTCTTTTTCCAGAAGCTTCTGCGCCTTCAGCGCCTCCTGTACCATCAGCCCGCAGGCAATGATCGTCACATCCTTTCCGTCCGTCAGCTCCACGCCCTTCCCGATCTCAAATTTGTAATTTTCAAAACCATCGGTGACGCATTCCACCGCCGGACGGCCCGTGCGGAAATAGCAGGGACCCTGATAATCCAGCATGGCCTTTGTAGCCAGACGCACTTCGTTGGAATCGCAGGGAACGATAACCGTCATGCCGGGAATCGTACGCATCAGGCTGATATCCTCAATACACTGATGGGTCGCTCCATCCTCACCTACGGTCAGTCCCGCATGGCTTCCGATCACTTTTACATTCAGTCCGGGATATGCCACATTATTTCTTACCTGATCGTAAACACGTCCTGCCGCAAAAATCGCAAAGGTATGTACCAGCGCCGTTGCCCCGCAGGTAGCAAAGCCGGCAGCAATATCGACCATGTTTGCTTCTGCAATACCGATATTATAAAAGCGGTCGGGATATTTCTCCGCAAAATAGGTGGTCATAGTACATTTCTTCAGGTCCGCATCAAACACATAAATCTTTTCATCGTTGCCGAACTCTACCAGTGCACGCCCGTATGCCTCTCTTGTTGAAATATTCTCACCCATTTTCTAACCCTCCAATTCCGCAATTCTTGCATCTAACTCAGCAAAGCAGGCCGGCCATTCCTCCGGCTTCGGCTGTCCTCCATGGAAATCCACATTGTTCTCAAATAAGGACACGCCCTTTCCCTTTACGGTATCTGCTACGATCACAGTGGGCTTTCCTTTCACGGCAGAAGCCAGTTCCACCGCATTTGCGATCTGCTCCACGTCATGCCCGTTCACTTCCAGCACATTCCAGCCGAACGCACGGAATTTTTCTCCGATCGGGTACGGAGACATTACCTCCTCCAGAGAGCCGTCCAACTGCAGCTTATTGTTGTCCACAAATGCGATCAGATTGTCTGCTTTATAGAAGCCTGCGCACATGGCGGCCTCCCACACCTGTCCTTCCTGGATCTCGCCGTCGCCCAGGATGCAGAAGGCACGGTTTCCGGCATGGACTGCCTTGCTGTACAGAGCCATTCCCAATGCAACGGAAAGTCCCTGGCCAAGAGAACCGGCAGACATATCTACGCCCGGAACATGAATTTCCACATGTCCGGAAAGATCACTGTCAATCTTCCGGAAGGTAGACAGATGCTCCACCGGGAAAAATCCCCGCAATGCCAGCGTGGCATACAGCGCCGGGGAACAGTGGCCTTTTGAAAGGACCAGTCTGTCACGATCCGCCTTTTTCGGATCTGCCGGATCAATCTTCATTTTATCAAAATACAGTACAGAAAGAATTTCTCCGAGAGAAAATGAGCCGCCGATATGTCCTGAGCCTGCTGTCTGAATCGTCTGCAGTGCGGTTTTGCGGATGCGTGCCGCCCACAGTTCTAATTCTTTTTTCTTGTCGCTGTTCATAGTTCTTTCTCCTTTTTCTATCTTATTTTGCGGAATTCTGTTTCTTCTGCTTCATCATATCCACATATACTGCCGCAATAATAATGATACCCTTTAATACAAACTGCCAGTAAGAGTTTACATGCATCAGATTCAATCCGTTCGAAATCAGTCCGATGATCAGAACGCCGATCAAAAGACCGCCTACGGATCCGGTGCCGCCAAAGAACGAGGTGCCTCCCAGCACTGCTGCTGCGATTGCATCGGTCTCATAGCCTTCTCCGGTAGCCGGCTGTCCGGATGCAAGACGGGATGCCAGCACAACACCGCAGAAGCCTGCCAGCGTGCCGCTGATGGTCCAAACCAGAATTTTGATCTTCTTTACGTTGATACCAGAAAAACGTGCGGAAACCTCATTTCCGCCCACCGCATAAATGTGACGTCCTGTCTGCGTCTTATTCAAAAACAGGAAATCCAAAATCAGGAAAATAATCATGTAAACCACAGGAAGCGGAATCGGTCCGAGAGATCCCTGACCAATGGCTGCAAAACCATCGTTTCCGTAAGCGGTTACGGGAGAACCATTTGCCACCAGGTAAGCAGTACCACGGCAGATAGACTGCATAGCCAGCGTAACTACAAAGGGATGAATTCCTGTATATGCCACAATGAAACCATTCAGAAAACCAATTACAAGACCGATCAGAACACCAAATACCACTGCAACGCTTACCGGCATTCCCCACCACTGGAACGCAGCCACCGTCATAACACCGCTGAGTGCGGCCAGTGCGCCTCCGGTCAGATCGATACCGGCCAGAATAATAGCCATCTGAACACCGATTGCCAGATAGCAGTTCGTTGCGCAGGTTCTAAGCAGATTCAGCAGATTTTTCTGCGTTAAGAAGTTTTTGCCGAAAATTGAGAAAATCACGATCAGGATTCCCAATCCTGCTAAAATACCCCAGTTTTGACTAAAATAGTCTTTGACTGCCCTTCCGACAGCACTCTGTGATTTGTTTTTATTCATTGTCCGATACCCCCATTGCATATTTCAGTATTTTTTCCTGATTCATTTCTTCATGAGTAAGCTCACCAGTGATATGACCTTCCTTCATAACGATGATGCGGTCGCTCATATTCATTGCCTCCGGCATCTCGGAAGAAATCAGAACGATTGCCAGGCCTTCCTTTGCCAGATTGTTGATAATCGTATAGATCTCCGCCTTTGCGCCTACATCAATTCCTCTGGTCGGTTCATCCAGAATTAAAATCTTCGGATCCGTAGCCAGCCATTTTGCCAGAAGGACCTTCTGCTGATTTCCGCCGGACAAAGTAGAGCAGTTTACTCTGGAAGAGGGTGTTTTTACCCGAAGCGCCTTTACGCCGTTCTCAACTATTTCATCTTCCTTCTGCGTATTTACCCGCAGCGCTTTGATAAAACGATATAAAACCGGAAGCGTAATATTAAACCGTATGGTATTGCTGAGAAGAAGGCCCTCTATTTTACGGTTTTCCGGAACAAGCGCAACCCCCTGACGCTGCATAAAAATAGGATCGTGTTTTGTTACCTTTTTACCCTCCAGATAAACCTCTCCGGAATCCATGGGATCCAGTCCCATGATCGCCTTCATCAGCTCCGAACGTCCTGCGCCAACCAAACCGTAAAATCCTACGATTTCGCCGCTGCGTATCTGGAAGCTGCAATCCACCGCCCGTTTTCCTGCGGTAACATTCTTTGCCTCCAGCATCACACGGCCCGGCTCATTAAAGGTACGCACATAATAGTTTCCAAGGTCACGGCCCACCATCATGGAGATCAATTCACTCTCCGTACATTCCGAGGATCTGCGGGAGCCCATAAACTCGCCGTCTCTCATAATCGTTACCGCATCACAAAGCTGGAATACCTCTGCCATCTTATGCGTAATGAAAATAATACCCATCCCCTGCTTCTTCAGGTCGTTTACCGTCTTAAACAGGATATCCACTTCCTTTTCAGAAAGGGAAGATGTGGGCTCATCCAGAATCAGGATTTTCGCATTCAGGGAAAAGGATTTTGCGATTTCCACCATCTGCTGCTGTCCCAGCGATAACTGTCTTACATACTGATTCGGATCAATATTCAGACCCACCCGCTCCAGATACGGTCTTGCAGCCTCCGCCATCTTATCCTTGCTGACCATTCCCATAGAGTTTTTCATCTCACGGCCCAGGAAAATATTTTCCGCAATCGTAAGATACGGCTCCAAAGCCAGCTCCTGATGAATAAACGCAACGCCCAAAGCCTGAGACTCATGAATCGAATGAATCTCCACCTTTTTTCCCTCAATATATATATCACCGGAATCTGCCGGGAATACACCGCCCAGCACATTCATCAGCGTAGACTTTCCTGCGCCGTTCTCGCCCATGAAGCCCATCACTTCCCCGGCGTGTACCGTGATTGCTGCGTTATTCAGCGCCTTAACACCCGGAAAAGTCTTTACAATGTTCTCCATACGTAACAGTTCTTTCTGCATTTTGTCACTCCTTTTACACACAGAAAACCCGCTGACGGCAGCTTTTCTGTACACTTAGGTATAAAAAGCTGCCGGAGGACTACTTTCGTAAACCCCGGCAGCTTTTTTGCATTTCACATTATTTCAATATCTGTCAGGAATAATGCAATATTACTTACTGCCAATCTGAGATATCGAAATCAGCAATATTTTCACCAGTGATCAGCTCTACATCAACAACCTGATCATGTTCAACCTCTTCTCCGTTCAGTGTAGCGATTGCTGTCTCAACAGCGCTTGCACCGATTACGGACGGCTGCTGTGCTGCAGATGCAGTAGCGGAACCATCTTCTACATAACCCATGAAATCCGGATTTCCGTCAACGCCGTAGATCAGGATATCCTCTTTTCCTGCTGCGGAGCAAGCCTGTACGCAGCCAAGAGCGCCCATATCATTGATGCAGAAGAAAGCAGCCAGGTCATCGTCTGCAGTCAGAACGTCCTCTGCAGCGGTCATGGTCTTTGCAGTATCGCCCTCTGTATCAGTGGTGGAAACGATCTCGAAATAATCGCCAACGGTATCAATGAAGCCCTGCTCACGCTGTACGCAGGCAGTACCGGACGGCTGGTTCATAACTGCAACCTTGGAGCCTTCCTCCAGCTTGCTCATCATATCTTCTGCACATACAACGCCTGCTTTATAGTTATCGGATGCAATGATTGCTGCAACCTTATCTACAGCATCTACAGCGGTATCTACGTTGATTACCGGGATACCTGCTTCTTCACATGCCAGAAGAGCCTCAGTTACTGCGGTACAATCCATCGGAGCCAGGATGATCGCATCTACTTCCTGTGCGATCAGGTCATTTACGTAGTTATTCATGGTTGCCTGATCACTGTTGGCATCTACGGTCACAAGCTGGCTGGAGGGATCCATTCCGAGCTCTTCCATCTTCGCAGTGATACCGCCCATCATAGCGGACCAGAACGGGTTGTTCATTGTGGTAGGTACATATGCCAGAGTAACCTCTTCCAAATTCACTTCTTCAGCAAGAGCGGTCATTCCCATAGATCCTGCCATTACAGCCGCCATCGTCAGTACTGCTAATCTTTTCTTCATCTTTTCAATCTCCTTTTTTCATTTATTATTTATCCCCTGCCCCGCCTGCGCTTCACCGGTCACATGGTCCTAGGCCCCACAATTCCGTTTCCGCTTAGCGTCACGGGGAATATTTACACAATCCCAGATGCTGTCTCTTACTGCGTACCTTTCCTGCCAGCCGTTTATCCTTCCATACCCGTCTTTTCTGAAACCATTATCCTTCTGCGCTCATTCTATTCCTGCGCCTGTCCGTCGTTTTGTATCCGGTCCGCCCTGGCCTGACTGATCAGGCTGAAAATATCTTCTTTTACCAGACGCTCCAGTGTATAATAATATCCTCCCAGAAGGAACGAATCTTCATTTAACCTGGAAAAACGGATTACAGCGCAATCCACCACATAAGGCGGCACGCATTTTCGGATGGACTCCTTTACTTTCGAAAGGAAATGTTCTGTCTCGGGATAATCCGGCCCGATAATAATGCAGTCCGGATTTACGGTATAGATAATGTTGGCAATTCCATACCCCAGCATCCATGCCATTTTTTCTACTGCCCATACGGCCAGCAGATCACCCTTTCGGTATTCCTCCAGCACTTCCTGATAAGTGCTGTTTTCCGTCAGCGGACTGTCCGGAAATTCCGTCAGCCGTTCTCTGACATATCGTACAATACTTTCTGAACCGGCACAGTATTCATACGTACCGGCCCTTTCATAGCCCAGCCGGTTGCCATTGTAATTAATTCCCATATAGCCCACTTCGCCGGCCAGTCCAAGATGACCATTCATAATGGCCCCGTTCACCACAAAGCCTGCGCCGATACCATAGCCTCTTGATCTTACAACTGCCAGGCTCGCACGCTCGATTCCGCAGATTTCCTCTGCGCATCTCCATTCCGCATAAGCGGAAAGCTTTGCGTCATGCTTTACCAGCACACGCTTTTGAAGAACCTTCTCCAATTCCTGGCGGATATTCACCTGGCTCAGCTCTTCAAATTCCGAAACCATAAAGATTTCTTCGTTCTCCTCCGGCCGGTTGATAAACAATCCCGGCACCGCCAGACAGATGCCTATGATTCTGCTGCTTCCAAACTGCGAAACCAGCTCCTGTGCATCCTTCTTCATTTTCTCCACGATCTGAAGAATTGTTTCGTTCTTTTTAAAACGATACCTGAGATACTTTTCCTGTCTCCCGTAAAGAGTAAAGATGCTGAACTGATAATCCTTACGGGTAATTCCCACCGACATCAGATAGATATCATCCACACGCAGGCAGATTTTCTCGCCCCGTCTCCCTGCCGCAGTATCACCGTCCACACCAACAAGCTCCATATCATAAAATTCATTGATGATGTTCGTGATCGTAGCCTTCTGCAGATTCAACGTTGCCGCCAGGTCTGTCCTTGTCATGCTTCCTCTTTCAAGAAGCGTCCGAAATACCAGTACCCGGTTATTCCTTTGCATCTCGGTGCTGTTCATGCCCTTTTTCATAAGTTTTTCCTCCAAACTCTTATGTTAAATAAATTAACTTTACCACCGGTCCTTTGTCGTGTTTGTGTTTATTGAAAAAACTTATTTTCTCTTGACACTTTCGATTTTAGCCCTTTTCCTAGGGAAAGTCAACTTATTTTTGACAAATTAATGCACAATCTTTGTGCTTTGTGTTTGTCGAATGTTCACAAAATCATATTTATAATAACTTTTGATACTTTTAAAATATATCAGACCTATTATACTCCATCCGGGAGAAAACAGCATACGATTCTTGACTTTTTCTGTTCAGGATGTAAACTATAAATATAAGATAGCGAATCGTTTTACAAATTTTATTGAGAAAGGCAGAAAATCATTATGAAAAAAATTGTCCTGACAGGGGGCGGTACAGCCGGACACGTTACCCCCAATATTGCATTAATGCCAAAACTAAAAGAATTAGGATATGAAATTCATTATATAGGCTCCTATGACGGTATTGAAAAAAAACTGATCGAACAAATAGGAATTCCCTATTACGGTATCTCCTCCGGCAAGCTGCGCCGTTATTTTGACTGGAAAAACTTTACTGACCCCTTCCGGGTCATCAAGGGGTTTGGGGAAGCGAAAAAGCTTCTTAAAAAAATACAGCCGGATGTGGTATTTTCAAAAGGAGGATTTGTTACCGTACCAGTTGTACAGGCAGCAAAAAAATGCCATATCCCCACCATTATTCATGAGTCAGATATGACCCCGGGACTGGCAAACAAGCTGGCCCTTCCCGCAGCCACAAAGGTTTGCTGTAATTTTCCGGAAACGGTCAAGTACCTTCCGGAGGGAAAAGCCGTACTCACCGGTTCTCCCATCCGCCAGGAGCTGATGCACGGCAACAAGCTGGCTGCTCTGAATTTCTGCGGCTTTACCGCCGGAAAACCAGTGCTTCTGATTATCGGCGGCAGCCTGGGTTCGGTAGCAGTCAACACTGCGATCCGCAAGATTCTTCCCCAGCTTCTGGAGACCTTCCAGGTCATTCATCTGTGCGGAAAAGGAAATCTGGACGAAACCCTCACTCATACGGAAGGCTATGTACAGTACGAATATATCCAGGAGCAGCTCCCAGATCTGTTTGCACTGGCAGACATCGTAGTATCCCGGGCAGGCGCCAACGCCATCTGCGAGCTGCTGGCTCTGCGAAAACCCAACCTGCTGATTCCGCTTTCCGCAGCAGCAAGCCGGGGAGATCAGATCCTCAATGCAAATTCCTTCCAGCAGCAGGGATTCTCCAAGGTGCTTCAGGAAGAACAGATTACCGATCAGCTTCTGCTATCTGCAATTCTGGATTTGTATGAAAACAGAAGCGCTTTCATCACTGCCATGGAAACCAGCAGTCAAAGCGATGCTATTTCAAAAATCACCACCCTCATTGAGGAGGCTTCCATCAAACGTTAATATGCCAGCCTGTCTTTCAAGACAGGAACTGTCGAAAAATCAAAAAGCAGAAGAATCGTAACTGTTCAGCCCAGGGCTTTGCACTGGCGGCAAAACCCGTAAGAACAAGTGACGGTTGAAAAGAAACCAGCCCTTTCGCCGAAGGCGAACTTTAAATGGGCTGGTTTCCGTAACAGATTTGCAGCCTCTATCGAACCAAAGACAAAATCTCTTCTTTATCTTCCTCCGTCAATTTTCCCTGGTCCCAGGCAACCTTTACTTTACCCTCATCCCCTTTATATCTCGGAATCAGATGGATATGAAAATGAAATACGGTCTGGCCTGCCGGTTCCCCGTTATTCTGCAAAATATTAAACCCATCGCATTTCAATCCCTCCGTGAGGATACCGGCCATCTTTTTCGCAAGTACAAACGCCTTTCCCACCAGTTCTTCCGGCATTTCATAAATATTTGCCGCATGTTCCTTCGGCAGTATCAATGCATGACCCTTCGAAGCCGGACCCAGATCCAGAATCACCCGGAAATCTTCATCCTCATAAAGGGTGGCTGAGGGGATCTCCCCATTCGCGATTTTACAAAAAATACAATCTTCTTTCATGTTCTACCTCCTGAATTTGTCCACAGACAATGATTTCTGTCCTGCCCGCAGCCGCAGTGTTCATTTCTTCCGCACACATTGTATCCTGTTTTCGGCATACGATCCTTATTCTCTGCTCTGCGCATCCGGATACTTTCCGCATCCTATCACACAGGCCTTGTCCTCATTATATCACACTATCCGCTTACCGGTTACGGAAAAAACGGGATTTTTCTCTGTCCAAACCGCCTCTGCCATATCGATAGAGCAGGATACCCAGCAAAAACCCGCCGATAAGCCCGCCGATGTGTGCCGCATTATCCGTCCCCGTTTCGGAAAAGCCCTGAAGCACCGACAGCCCCGCCATCAGCGCCAGATTCCGGCTTGTCAAAGTTCCTACCCGTCCTTTGTTTCGGATTACAATGTACAGCAATGCACCGATTACTGCGAAAATAGCCCCGGAGGCTCCGGCAGATACCGCATACCTCCCTGTCCTCATCTCCATCGCCACTGACAAAAGATTCCCGCCAAGTCCTCCGAAAAGATAAATCAGCAGATATTTCACCGGGCCCATCAGCGTCTCCAGCATATCTCCCAAAAAGATCAGACAAACCATATTATTCAGCAGGTGATAAAGCCCAAAATGCAGAAACATGGATGTAAAAAGGCGGTAATATTCTCCGTCCCCAACAGCCGGGCCGAAACAGGCTCCATGCTCCATCATAAATAGCCCGCTGTCTGTATCCCCCAGAACGCTCAGCCAGATAAAAACGATCACATTCACCGCCACCATCAGCAGATTCATTTTTTTCCTTGATCGGATAAACGCTATAGCCTCTTCCATTTCATTTCCTGCCTTTACCTTATTTTAAATCCTTTCCTCTCAGGCGGAGATGATCCTTTCGATCCTCCTCAGATTGTTTCGGATTTATTTTTCTAGTATACGCTGCGCAGGCCGGAAATACAATCCTTTAAAATTCTCTTACCTTCACCCTGTAATGCCTGACTGCGAAGCTGATCTTATCCCCTTCGCAAAGCCTTCTCTTCTCATTCGGCAGCAAGCGTTCTCCTTCCACATATGTCCCATTCATGGAGTTCAGATCCGTAACAAAACATTCCTCCCGATTCCGCTCCAGTCTGGCGTGGATCCTGCTGACAGAAGCATCTCCCAGCCAGATATCCACCTGATCTTTTTTCTTTCCCACCAGCATCTTCTCTTTATCCAATATAATGTCTCCATACTTATCCGCCTCCAGGCTTGCCAGACGAAAGCTCCTGCCTTTTTCCGCTTCTGTCAGGCACCGGGTCTCTCCCTCTATTCCCCCTCCGCCTTCATCCTGCGCAGCCCCGCCTGCCTCAGAACTTCCCCTCTGCCCGAATCCATACGGATTTTCCTCCTCCATCGCATCATCGGTTTCAGAAAATACAGTCTCAAGGAACTGCTCTTCCTCCTGGAAATCATCTTCGATCCATTCCTTCTTTTTTCTGTTCCGTTTCCCACCTGCTGCTCCTGATATGATCCAGACAATCGCCAGCAATAAAAAGGCCAGTCCCCCGGTCTGCGTCAAATCCAACCCCGCAAAATATACGATCGCTCCAAAAATTATAAGCATTCCTGCTGCCGCCAGGCTCCCGATCAGCCATCCCTTTTTTCCGGATGCAGCTTTTTCCTTTGAAATCCGGCCTGCCGCACCGCTTTTGATCTGATCCTCCTTTTCTTTGGGCCGATCCGGCTTCTCTGCCGCCTCCGTCGGCTTTGCCAAAGAGCGCTCTTCTATTTTCCTGCCAGGGACCGGATCCGCCTCCCTGAAATGCTCCGCTGCCTGATCCGTCACCGTCCTGCCAGTATTTTCCCGCAGCAATAGCTGCACGATCTCTGAAAAGCCGAAGTTTTCCTTTGATGCCTGATGAAACAATTCATACCCCAAATCCACGGCCTGACGCTCGCCATGATCCAGACTCTTCAGGACAAACTCCGCCAGCCTTAAGAATGAATGCCGGTTTTCCTGTCCGGAATACGGAATGTAGCATAGCTGTATCTGCCTGGTATCTATGTCCATATAAATAAACTCCGGATCCAGCAAAATATCCTCATTATTCAGCAAGTACTGCCTGGCCCGGTTCATTCCATCCCGAATTCCCATCAGCAGCCGTTCAATATCGCCGTGTTTCATACTTCGGCTTTCATAGACCTGAGAAACCGGCTGCCGGGAAGTAATTTCATAATACAAATATGTTTTTCCATTCATTTTTCGCACTCGGAACTTTAACAGCTCCGGAATATGATTCTGCTCAATCATGCGAATCATATATTCTTCTCCGGACACCTCTTCCTTTTCCAATATCATATAGTTATGATTGAAATCTCTCCGGTAACTGACTTCCACGCACTCACTCCCTTATTGTATTTATCATATACTCCAGACCTCGGATCTTCCGTATTTCCTCCGCCGGATGAAAAATCTTTTTATTCCAGGTCTTTTCCACAGACAACTCATTCCCTGTTACGAGTCCCGCTATCAGCCCCGGTATTTTAAAGCTTCCCTTATAATGCACAGATATCTGATCCTTTCCAACTGAAAGTACTGCGCTTCCCGCCTTCGTTCCCAAAAGCCGCTCCGTAACAAGTGCGTTTCCCTTTTCCTGCAAAACGCTTTCCCTGTTTTCTTCCAGAAGCAGATTGCCTCCCATCGCCGCAGTCTCGCAGGCAGCTCCCTGTATCACTGCCGCATCATGAACATAAAATACCATGTAGATGACTGCTGCCAGCACCGGGAGCAAAACCGTCATTATCATGGCCGCTTCTACGGTAAAGCTGGCCTTAACCATACTACTTTTTCCTGTTTTGTGCCTGATTCTCCTCATAGAAATCCTTTCCTCCCGTCATTGCCGTTATCTTCCGACCAATCATTTCCAGGGATCAATCCGTCATTTCTGCATCTATAAAAGAATTACCCCGCAAACCTCTGCCACCAGCAAAAAGGGCAGAAATGGAAAGCTATCGCCCCGGCCCGCTTTCTTTAATATCAGCAAAATGCCCGACCAGACCGCCGCAAAACACAGCGCCGCCGTTATCACACCCATTGTTTTTACAAATCCCAGCGCAGCTCCGCAGGCCGCCACCACCAAACCGTCTCCATAGCCAATGGCCTCCCTTGTGGCCCAGGACAGCAAAAGCATTCCAAGGCCAATCCCGATTCCGCCCAATAAGCTTACGCAGTCCATATCTGCCCGAACAAAATGAAACGCCGTTACCACGGTCAAAAAAAGCACCGCAAAAGGCCACCATATCTGCCGTTTTCTAAGATCCATAACCGTACATACCCCTAGAAAAAGAATTGCTGCAACGTAATATTCCATAGCTCTCCCCTTTGCTCTTCAAATCGTCAAAAATACTGCTGAATTTTCCCTGCCTTCCTTTCTGATGCAAATCACCCGGCGCTCTGCTTCCCGCATCTTGAGCATGGCCTGAGATTTGCCGCCTCGTCGGAAGAAACCGCCCTCACCGTCCTTCTTAATCCGCTGCATTGCAGGGAAGAATGATAGCGGCTGCCATCACTGGTAATATAAACTCCCCCTCCGGCGTTCCCTCCGCAATGCTCACAGGCATAATATCTCCCTCCATAGACATTCCGCAGCTCTCCCAGCGATGCCTGATCCACTCTTCGAATCGATAACCGGATATGCGTACAGCTCTCATCCGTATGATACACACTGCCATGTTCCGTTACATACACCGTTTCCGCAGCCGTCTGAGAGCTGTCAGTATTTCCTTCTCCTCCGGATCCATTTCGTCCGGTCCATGCTCTGACGCATCCTCTCTGCACAAAAAAGAGATACGGGATTTTTATACCGCCTGCCAGGGGATTTACCTGATAAGTCATTACAAGATCTACCAGATCATCCTCCTTCTGAAAGGAGGACAGAAGAAAATTCACCTTCTGAACCGCATTCGTATTCCCGGCCTTTCCCATTACCTTACCTCTGGCATAAAATGCCGACATGCTTCCCATGATCACAGGATTTGCCGAATCATTTTCTATCGCATAAGCGTTGATTGCCATACGCTCACTGGTTTCGCACAGAGCGCTGCCGAAGCGCACTGCCGTCTCCATCACTATTCCAAACTGAAGCACAGTCATCATACACAGAAAAAATATGGGCAAAACCACAGCCGCCTCCACTGTAAGGCTTGCTTTTTGCGGAGCAAAAAAGGATGTTCTTCTTCTGTCAGATTCTTTTTTTCTTGGAGGAAGCGTATTGAAAATTTTCCCTTTTTTTACGGACGAGAGCGTTTCCTTTCTTTTTAGATATATGTTTTGAAAATATGTGTTGAATGATTTGCTTTTACGATGGGATTTCTCTTTACAATACTGATCTGTAATCTTTCGACATCCGAAGAACACCCTTTTTCACCCCGCTTTCCATGTTCTCGACAAATATCTTGTAACAGTTCAGCCTTCAGCTAAACTTTTACAATATCTTTTCTTCTAAATAGAAAAGCATAAGAAAACTTTATGGATCATATGCAAATCCACTTTCCACGGTAACAGAAAACGCATTTCCGGATATACCCAGGAAAGCCGCAGGCACCCGCAGAAATACCGGATTTATCGTCCATTCCGTCTTTTCACGCATTCCTACCATACAATAATCCACCCGAAAGTTTGATAATCCCGCTGCCGTCTGGAGGTTTATTTCCACCATATCCAATCCCCTCTTTTTCTGAACCGATATGGACTGAAGATTCAAAAGAATTCTCAGATAATCCTTATAAGCCAGTCCTTCCTGCCGTTCGCTGCCGCCCTGCTCCAGCAGTTCATTCAACTGCCCCAGCTTTTCCAGCGTTACGGCCCAGGTATTCTCACTTTTTATAAGTGGAATTCTTCCTCCATCCAGCAATGTCCTTACATCCATCAGGCTTTCACCATAAGCCCATCCCAGCAATAGCGCATGCTTTAGTATGCTTACCAGGGCGGGAACCCCCGTCCAGCCTATCAAAAGCGCTGCAAGCTTTCCTGCCTCGGCACTCATTTCCGGATTGCCGGCACAATAAAAATAATTCAGTCCTTCCCTCAGCAGCAGCAAACGCCGTGCCACCGATTTCAGGTTTGCTTCGTCCGTTTTTTTCCCGGCAATCATGTACTCTATCTGGTAATCCAGCTTTCCGCTGCTTTCCTCACTCAGATAATCCGGAAAATGATCCAGCAGATATTCACGAAAAAGCAGATCTGAGGTGAGCCCACTATGCTTTCTTTTTAATTCCAGCGTCCCCTTCTGTCCTGATCTTTTGGAAGCCAGATCCTTTTTCGTGACCTTTTTCTCAGAAACCGATGCAGTGCCGCAGACAATCTCCAAAATGCCTTTCTTTCGAAGCTTATTGATCATATCCAGCGGATTCTCCCGCCGCACTTCTTCTACCGGGTTATTCTCCACAATCACAACGTCTGTAGTCCCGCTTTGCTGCATCTGCTGCTGACGGATCTGTTCCTCCTGCTGCTCCAGGCTTCTCATTTCCTGATCCGAATGATTCTTGTTTTCTTCATATTCCTCCTGGCGCTGCTCAGCCTTCTTTGCATCTTGGTAATACTCATAAAGCCTGCTGATCACTCCGGTTGCCGCAGTCTCTTTCATATAAGCCACTGCCTGCTGGTAAAAAGCCTCTCCGCCCTGATCCGTCAGAAGCGCATATTCTGTAATCTGGCTTCCATCCATCTGCAGCTTCCACGGATCAAAGCACAGTCCAGACAATCCCTGGTCAGACACCTTTGCATTTTTTCCGAGAAATCCTTTTAACCGGTCGTTTATCCTTCCGATATCAAAATCACCGGTGCCGTAAGCCGCATCCACAGCAAATATCTCATAATCTTCCAGAAGTTGTTTCTCATATTCGCTGAAAACGGAGTAATTTCCCATATCCGTAATATTTGCTGTCTGCGCTCTTGCTCCCTGTACCCGCGCAGATTCTATGGAAGTGCAGATCAGGGAGAGGAACAAAATACTGATCAAGCTAAAAAAAACGGTTATCGTGCCCTTCGCCCCATATCTTTTCATACATATACTCCTTCCATAGAATCTTTGCGGTCAGACGATCCTTCCGATATACTCCGAAGAATCTTTGTTCAGAACGTTTTGCTGCTAAATGCTATTGCTTTGTGTTGTTATTTTACTGAGAATACTGTTTACCAGACTGGTAAGCTGTTTTTTGAAAATTATGACCAGAGAAATCAGCACGACGAGGATCAGAATAATTTCAACGACCCCAATAGCGTCCTCCTCCTTCAGAAACGGCATTACATACATGGCTTCCCTCCTTCTTTCCAACACAATTCCGTTTACTTCTTCCCATCACAAATTCCATAAAACATCTCCTTGCGAAGCACTGTTCTTTTCACCCGGGAATGGCCGCCCCAGCTTTTCCGGTATTTCTGGAGCAATGCTTCTTTACATCGACAGAAACGCAGGAACGATCAAAATCACAAGTACAACTCCGAACATAAGGATCATGGGAAACAGCAGCCTGGTCCCTGCCTGCTCTCCAAGCTTCCTGGCCATATTTTTCCGCTCTTCCATAGAAGTCTCCGCTTCCTTTTCCAGGATGGATGCCAGTCCTTTGGAACCCTTCTTTAAATTCTGCGCCAACAGAGAACCCAGCTTAATGTACCCGGGCAGACCGCATCTTCTGCCAAAATTTTCATAGGCAGCGCCTTCTGCCACACCGCTTTTCATTTCAATACAGGCCGATACCATTTCTTCATAAACATACCGGATATTCGTATCCCTATCCTTCTGATATTCCGCAGCAATCTTTACGAATGCACTGTGTATTGTAAGGCCTGCTCCCAGAAGCATGGTCATTTTCCAAAGCAGTTCGGAGTAATCTGCTCCAAGCTGCAGATTCCGTGCCCGTATCTTCTGATGAATCTGCTGGTCTCTTCGTATCCATACGAAACACGGCAGAAAAAGAGTCAGCAAAAGAAACAACGGAAGCAGCTCCTGGGGTTGCCGCAGCCATGTAATATTCCGCCCGGCGATTTGCTCCGGAAGAGTCAGGACAGATCTTTCTGCTTCCGCTTCATCCGCCTGTTTTACCTCCCTCTGCACAGACTGCCAAATCTCCTCCTCTTCTGATAAAAGCGGAGGATAAACACAAGCTGCGGTTTCATAAATCAATTCCTTTCCCTGACAGCTAAGCGTCGCCTGAATTTCTACAATGGTTCCGTTTTCCTCGGATTCCCCTATAATTGCTCCGCTATCGTCAATGATGCCATACGGAATCGTCATCCACTCTACGGAAACTGCACCGTCCGCCAGGCTTTCCGGAAAATTCAGTCTCGTTCTCACCTCATCCAAAGAAACATTCTCTCCGACCAGCTCTTTCTCAAGCGTCTCTTTTCCCTGCTCCAGCAGCTCCTCTGCCTGCTGCGCTGTATACCGTTTTTCCTGTACCGTTACGCTCAACGGTCTTTCCTCTTCTATTCCGTCTACCTGTACCGTCAGATCCTCTTCTCTGTCACCCATCCCATAGCCCGGCCGCTGCAGCTCATTGTTTTCCACAATCCTGCTGCTGCGGTCCACTGTCAGGAAAACCGTCAGGGAAACAAGCGCCATTACGGTCAAAACCAGAAGTGTATCTGCTATTTTATGCGCAAAATACTTCTTTACCTCTGCCGCATTTCCCCCTGACAACGTATTCAGCTCTCCCGCAATCCCTTGATTTTGTTCCTTCCGGCAGCCAATCTGCAGCCGTTCCGTCAGAAGCTCTCCAATCTTCAGAAAAGGATTTTCCGGCATTTTCATCGTTTCTGTCCGCCTCCGTTTCTATATCTGTATTTCTGTCACTTTCCTGCCCCACAAAAAGGCAATCCCATAAACCAGCAGGCAGGCACTCATCACCGCCAGACCTGCGGTATTGTGATACATAACATCCAAAAAGCCAGGGGATGTCATTTCCACATAACCGATCATAAACAGGGGGATGGCGCTCATCATATTCCGCTCCATCACCTTTCCGGACAGGCTGGTCTCAATCTCCTGCATCGTCTCCTGTTTCTGCTGAATGCTGGAAACCGTATTCCGGGTAATTGCAATCAGGTCTCCCCCGGTTCGCTTTGCCGTAGAAAATACCTCCGCAAAATTCCGGATATCTTCCACACCGCTTCGATTTCCCAAATCCATCAGCAGCGCCTCCACCGTCCGGTTTAGCCCGATCTGCTTTACAAGGAATCGGAATTCCCGGATGATAAATGCATCCTCGTCATATATCTTTCCCAGCTCCTGCAAAGCTTCCCGAAATGCGTTTTCCACCGCATATCCTGCCTGAAGCGAGGTACAGACCAACTGCATACCCGTCAGAAACTGGCTCTGCATCCGGATTTTTCTTTTCTTCAGCAGCAGCTTTTTCTGTTCTCTTAAAAACAATGCCGCACCGGGAAAAAACAGGAGAAACGCAAGCCAGGACCGAAAGAACAGATGACTTATTATTCCATCCAATACCAGATACATTGCCATATTCCAGACAAGCTCCTTCCTGCAAAATCTGTACACCCGATAATCTTCCATATTTACCTCCCTCCTGTCCCCTCTCGGCTATCCGCCTTTGGGCCGTTCACACATCCTTCCCTCTTCCAGAGAGATCCCGGCCCGCTCCAGCTTATGCCGTTCAGCCAATTCTCCTTTTTTTACCAAAGTCCCCAGGATTCTTCCAGTCTCATCCTGCCCCTGCTCTTCAAACTCATACAGTGTATTCGTCATAATCTCTCCGGAGGAAATGTCATATCCTACGATCTCCAGTATTTCCAGAACCTTTCTGCTTTTGTCCCGCAGCCGCCCAAGATGGACCATCAGGTCAATCCCGGATGCAATCTGCCTGCGGATAGCCTGTACCGGGATTTCCAACCCCATCAGCACCATCGTTTCCAGTCTGGACAGCATATCCCTCGGGCTGTTTCCGTGCCCGGTGCTTAAAGATCCGTCATGTCCGGTATTTAATGACTGCAGCATATCGATGGTCTCATCGCCCCGGACTTCGCCCACAATGATCCTATCCGGCCTCATTCTGAGACTGGCCTTAATCAGATCCCGTATCGTTACCTGATTATCCCCCTCCTCATTTGCCCTTCTGGCCTCCAGCCGAACCAAATTCCTGGCTCCCTGAATCTGCAGCTCTGCATTGTCCTCAATGGTAATGATTCGTTCATCCTTCGGTATGTAATTTGAAAGGGCGTTTAGAAAAGTAGTTTTTCCGGAGCCCGTTCCCCCGCTGATAAAAATATTGTATCCGGCGCGTACCAGCTTTTCCAAAAATTCAGCCGCCTGTCTGGAAACTGCATTCCAGGCAATAAGCTGCTCCATAGAAATGGGATGATCCGGAAAACGCCGGATGGTAATCACAGGGCCGCAGATAGCGATGGGCGGCATCACTACATTTACCCTGGCTCCGTTTTCCAGATGCGCATCCACGATCGTCACCGCTTCATTAGCTACCCGGTTGCATTTCGCTACAATCTGCTGGACAATATCCTCCAGCTTCTCCCTTGTCTCAAATTTTTTGTCCCAGCGCAAAAGCTTTCCGGCACGCTCAAGAAATATCCCTTCCGTGCCGTTCACCATGATCTCCGTCACACTGTCATCCTCCACCAGCTCCTGCAGAATATCCAGCCGGCGCACGGAATTAAAAAGCTCACGGCGCAGTTCTCCCCGCTGGGGCAGACGTAGCCTGATCCTGACATCCTCTTCCGTCAGCAATTCGTCTATTACATCGTAGATCTCCTCATCACTCATCTCCCTGCTCCGCTCCAGGCGTTCCATCAATCTGCCTCTGTATTCCTGAAACAGGCTATTCTTCATCCGCTTTTTCCTCCCCTGTTTCCAGCAGCCGGCGCACATAGCTTCCAAGCTCTCCCAAAACCAAGCCTTCCAGAAGATTTCCTTCCTTTCTCCGGTCTCTCCAGCCGGGCAGGTGAAGCCTCTGTATTTTTTCAAAAATGCCGGAATATTCCAGAGCGTTTACATTTTTTTCAAACTGCAGAAGCTTTGCTCTGGAAATATGATCCTCTAGCACCGGCATATAAATCTTCGTACACGCCTGAAGAAGCTGCAGCAGATCTTCAATTTGTGTGCCGATGTCCAAAATCAGCACATCATATTCTCCGCAGGAAGTAATTTCCCCCAGAAACGAAAGCCACTCTTCGCACCCCACGTCCCGCAGGTCGCCCGGAGAAAATGCCGGCGGAATATAATCCAGATTCCGAAAGGTCTGTATCATTCCATTCAGCTTATAAATGAGATTTCCCTCTTTTTGCCTGGCAAAATAAATCAGGTCCGACAAATCCGAACGATAGCTTGTGGAAAAAATCGTTTCAAATCCATTATAATCCTCCAGATTCAGATACAGCACCTTCTCCCGTTCGCCCAGAATCTCCCCAAGCGTCAATGCAAACATGGTTTTTCCCACCCGGTTCAGCGGCGAATAAACACCGATCACCTTTACTTTGGAACCACAGAAAAACATAGTATTAAGGCTTGGCTTTGTTCTTGCATAAAAATTCATTACCTCCGCCACCAAACTGTCTGAAGATTGGTATTTATATACGCAGGGATTCTCTTCCAGATTCTCCACCGCTTCGCCGTCAGAAAGAATAATGATCCGTTCAATGTCCATATCCTTCACTGCGTCACACATCGCTTCGGTGGAAATCAGCAAAAGCTCAATATGATTATTCTCCGTAAACTTTCCGAGACTTTCCAGATTCGTAAATGCCTGTACCTCGAAAGGCGTATTCTTCCGCTCATTCATATATTCCGACAGATTGCAGGCATACGATGCTTCCAGATCACATACTGCAAAAATACTCTTTTTCAATATTTAGCCGGCACCTCCCAACACACATACCACACCGAAAAAAACAGGAATGGTAAAACAAAAACTGCCATCCTCATCCCCCGGTATCCGATAAGGTCTCCATTGCTTTGTTTCCAAAAACTGGGATAAATAAGTCTTGAAATAAAAGAATCGCTTAAATAGATTTTTTCTTTTGATTATCAGTACGGCAGAAATCACACCGCCGAAAAGAAATGTGTAAACAATGCACCAAAGCACCTGCTTTGGCCCTAAATATCCTCCGATCACACAGAGAAGCTTGATATCTCCGGCTCCTATCATCCGAAAATAATAGAGAATACCGGGAAACACAATGGGCAAAAGTATGCCGGAAAAATAAACCCCTGCTCCCGCTGATCCGGACTCATACACCTGCTGCCATAGTCCGCAGAGAAGTCCGGCCGCAATCAGCCCATTCGGTATCTTCCGATACTTCAGATCCCAAAGTACAGCAACTCCGGTCAAATGCAGAAGGAAAACCGTCTGCATCACGCTGCTACCCACCCCCTCTTTCGCTTATACGATTGTATGTCCTTTTCTTTTGCTTTCCTGTATATTACCACATCTTTCGACAAAATGCAACTAAAAAATAATTTATTTTATGATATTTCTTTCATATTTTTAGTGATGTGCTGTTTATGTCTCTAAAACTGAAATTATCACCCAATAATCTCAAGAAACAACGGATTTTCCTTATATGTTCTTTTACAGGGGTCTCACGGTTTCTCTCATAAGAAATATGTTACATAAGATGTACTCGAAATGAATTATGAAATTTCTTTTAAACAGACCTGAATTATCTCGGTGTAAAAAATAATAGGATACTTACATTCTCAATTTGATTCGAGTGTCAAAAGCCTTCGGCAAGTATCATCGGCTTTCATAAGCAAACAGCAGAAAGTTAAAAAGCTGGCCTTTGACACCCGAATCCCATAGGATTATGTTTCTATCCGTTTTTCAAATCTAAGCCGGTATATTCATATAGCAGATACCTGTCCGGTTCTCTATCTGGCCATCCGGTAAATCTGAATCATATCTTCCTTTTTCAATACCCGGAAGCCGCCCACCGTGCGTTTTCCGAAAAAGCTGCATTTTTCTGCCATCTCTTGAATCTGCTCCTCTGTCAGATCAATTCCCAACTCATGAATACTGGTCGGCATTCCCAGCTCACGGAAAAACCGCTCTGTCGCTTCAATTCCTGCAAGGGCCGTCCGCCGGGGATTATCGCTGTCCATGGGAATCCCCATTACTTTTTCCGCATACCGGCCAAACCGTTCCGGCTTCTCCAGATATACATATCTGGCCCAGCTTCCCCATACCGCCGCAAGTCCGGCTCCGTGAGCCACATCAAACATACCGCTCAGCTCATGCTCCAACTGATGGCTGGCCCAATCCTCCGCCATTCCGCAGCTCAGCAGGCCATTGTGGGACAAGCTGCCGGCCCACATTACCTGCGCTCTGGCATCATAATTTTCCGGCTCCTTCATCAAAATCCGGGCATTGTACATCACCGTCCGCAGCAGATGCTCCGCCATACCGTCCACCAGCATAGTATCTGTCCCGGTGTGGAAATAACGTTCCATGGTATGCATCAGGATATCTACGCAGCCGCTGGCTGTCTGGTAAGCCGGAAGCGTATAAGTCAGCTCCGGATTCATCACTGCAAATCTGCATCGGGCATAATCCGTGCTGTATCCCCGCTTCAGCCATCCCTCCTCATTGGTAATGACGCAGGAATGACTCATCTCACTTCCTGCGGCCGCAATGGTCAGCACAGCTCCGATGGGCATACAACCGGAGGCCTTCCGTTTTCTTTCATAAAAATCCCACACATCGCCTTCATTGGCAAGACCGTAGCCGATACACTTGGCGGAGTCGATCACGCTTCCGCCCCCAACAGCCAGCAAAAAATCCACCTTTTCCTTCCGCCCCAGCTCAATGCCTTCTCTGGCCAGGCTCAATCTTGGATTCGGCTTCACGCCTCCCAGCATCACATACTCAATGCCTGACTCGGTCAAGGACTGTCCGATCCGATCCAAAAGGCCTGACCTTCTGGCGCTTTCTCCCCCAAAATGTACCAGCACCCTGGTGCCGCCCTGCTCTCTGACCAACCGCCCTACTTCCTGCTCCGTTCCTTTTCCAAACACCACCCTTGTAGGTGTATAATATTCAAATCTGTTCATATAACCCTCCTTCTTCATACATTATGACAGGCTCTTATACAAAATCTCCCTGCTGCCTGATACATCCTCTTAATTCTCAAACCTTCTGTTCTCTCAGCCGCAGTCCTCTGCCTTATAGCTTCTGCCGCAAAACCGTTTTTCAGGCAATTACATCTTATTATAAAATCCTGCGATTGTAAAGAAACGGGAGAAGGCATTCCTCTATGCCCCCTCCCTGACGGAGAAAATCCTTTTTCACGGCTTTGCCATAAAGTAATAAAAAGAAGCTTAACACATCCCCATGTATGGGTCAGGGAAAAGTACGGCAAACCCTGTCAACTTCCAGGTCTGCCAAAACAAGAAACCCAATGTCCCTTTGCAGCCTCCTGCAGCTTTGGTTCTTCATTCCGGCACTTATCCCGTGCATAGGGACATCTCCATGCATATGCACAGCCCTTTTGCGGAATTTTCCATATATTTGCGGGCTGCTCTTCTGCACCGTTCTTTTCATCATAACGGCTATGAAGGGTAAATGAAACCTTAAGAAGCGAAGCTGTGTACGGATGCAGATGTTCATTTACCAGTTTTTCACTTTCTATAATCTCTACCAGCTTTCCCTGAAACATGATACCTATGCGATGGGAAACGGATCTTACCACAGCGATATCATGACCAATAAACAAAGAAGTAAAATCCCTCTCCCGCTGGATTTTTACAAGATATTCCATGATATTCCTCTGGATGGATACATCCAGCGCACTCGTTGCCTCATCAAACACAATCACATCCGGATTTACAGACAGCGCCCTTGCAATCACAATTCTCTGAAGCTCGCCTCCACTCAATTCATGAGGAAGCCTGTACCGGTATTCCTCCGGAAGCCCTATCTGCTCCAGATCCGTTTTTACCATTTCCAGGGCATTTTTTCTCGATGCTAAACGAAAATTCACCCTACCCTGCACAAGAAATTCCTCCATCGCCATTCTCGGGCTGAATACAGACCATGGATTTTGATAAACCATCTGAATATGACGATAAAACCGGTATTTCTCCTGTTTTTTCCATTCTGCTAACGATCTGTCTTTAAAAATAATTGTACCGTCATCCGCAGTTTCCAGAGATGCGATCATACGTCCCAGGGTCGATTTGCCGCTTCCGCTCTCCCCCACAAGTCCAAAACATTCTCCCTGGAAGATTTGAAAGCTCACACGATCGACAGCAGTGATTTTCTTTTTTTTATCAAATGTTTTTTTGAGATCCGTTATTTTAAGAATCGTTTCTTTCTCAGTCCGCAAGGCGTTCCTCCTGAAAATCCGGTACTGCATACAACAATCTTCTGGTATAATCTTCCGTTGGGTGATCGATGATCTGGTCTCTTGTTCCATATTCTATCATCTTTCCGTCCTTCATAACTCCAATGTAATCTGATATATAGGAAGCAAGACCCATATTATGCGTCACAAGCAAAATCGCCGTATGGTACTCTCTGCGCAGCTCCAAAAGCTGTCTTACAATCCGCTCCTGTATCGTTGCATCAAGGGCACTGGTTGGCTCATCAGCTAACAGAAGCTTCGGTCTGAAGGTCATCGCCATGGCTATGGCAACTCTCTGTACCATTCCTCCGCTTAATTCAAAGGGATAGGAACGCAGAATGCGCTCGCTATCTGTCAAATGCACACTTTCCAGCATTTCTTTTGCAATTTTAATCTGTTCTTTTTTATTTCTTACCCCATGGGCATTCAGCATTTCTCCATACTGTTTCCCGATTCGTTTCACCGGATCAAAATATCTGCCTGCATTCTGATATATAATTGCAATTTCTTTTCCCCGAATCAGTCTTTTTCGGAAGTTTGTCAGCGGTTCGCCTTCATAAACAATGCTGCCGTCCAGGTCATCCGACGGAAGCAGCCCCAGGATTCCATGCAGCAGGGTGGATTTCCCGCTTCCGCTTTCTCCCACAATACTGATAATTTCCCCCGCCTGTATTTTGATTGAAACATTTTGCAGCGCTTTATTTCCATCCCCATACGAATAGGAAAGTTTTGATATCTCAAGAATCTCCATACAAAATGCTCCTTATCATTATTGGGGGTGCTTACAGCACCCCCGCATTTTCCTTACGGATACACGATTGCCCTGAAAATATGACGGACTACTCGCTAATCGTTAATGTATTGGTTACGAAATAGTAATCGATAGGATATGCCGTAATACCGCTGACCTTACTGTTTGCCGCAACAATATTGCTCTGGGACATCAGATACACATGTGCCGCATCCTCCAGGAGAATTTCCTGTGCCTCTTTAACCAGCGAAGTCTTTTCATCCTGATCAAAGCAGCTTGTAAGCTTTGAAATGACCTCATCCAGTTCTTCATTGCTGTAGTGATAATAGTTTGTATTGCTGCCGGTCTGGTAAATGGCAGACAGCATCCAGGACGGATCTCCTGTGGACAGATACTGCGTGTTCTTCTGCATCAGGTCAAAATCACCGTTGGCTTCAATCTCATCCACAGTTTCCACCAGATTCAACTGCACATCAATTCCAATCTGTTTTTCCATATTCTGAATGGCTTCATTTACACTGGTCATTGTAGAAATGTCGTAAGTAAGACCAAGAGTCAGCTTCTCTCCATCCTTGTCCACATAACCATCCCCGTCAGAATCCGTGTAGCCTGCAGCCTCAAGGTAAGAAACTGCCGCTTCCGGATCATAGCTCTGGATCTCAACCTCGTCATATCCATAAATGGAAATTGGGAAAGGCGCACCTGCCACTTCCACGTCATTACCAAGAACAGTAGCCAATGCTTCAAAATCCAGGGCAGAGATAAATGCTTTTCTTACATTAATATCCTGCAGCACCTCATTTTCATAATTGAAATAAAGTGTACGTGTACGGATACCTGCCGTATCCACCACCACATAATCTTCATTATCGGTAAACAGAGGTAAGTCGGCCGAACTGATTCTCTGTACAATATCCATGTCTCCGGACTGGAGCGCCATTGCCCTCGTGCTGTCATCAGAAATATTTTTAACTGTCAGAGTATCAACATCGGAGGCCCCATTCCAGTAATCATCGTACTTTACCAACTGAATTTCCTCATCCGGGGTAAAGTCGGTTACGATAAACGGCCCTGTCCCCACAGGCTGGGTCGCTGGATCCGTATCCGCAGTGGTATCTACGATAATAAATAAAGGTTCAGAAATGGCATTCAAAAAAGATGCATTGGGCTGATCGGTCGTAAATGTTACGGTTTGCCCATCTGCTTCTATTGCAGAAATATATGTACTGGTATAACTGCGTTCCTGAGCATCCAAAGCTCTCTGGATAGAATTTTTTACCGCTTCTCCGGTGACGGGATTTCCATTCTGGAAGGTAACGCCGTCACGGATATGGAATTTCCATGTGTTTTCATCTACCATCTCCCATTCATCCGCAAGCTGTCCCTCTATCTCAAGATTTTCATTGATCGTTACAAGAGTTTCCCCTGCCCCGATCCGGCAAAGAGTCCATCCATCATAATCTGTAGCCGGATCCAGAGTGCTGCCGAACCAATATAATGCTGCATTGATATGCTTTCCCTCTGAATTTTCAGATGCCATGACAGAGCATCCTAAAACGGCGCTCACAGATAATACTGCACAAAGAGCTGCTGCAATTTTGTTCTTCATTTTCATTTCCTCCTTTTTGTTACTTGCTCTCTTGGATCAAATATATCTCTAAGGCAATCGCCTAAAAGACCGAAAATCATAACATGAAGCATAATGATTAATCCTGGATAAAAAATCAGCCACGGTGCCGTCTGGATATACCTTCTGCCCTCGCTGAGCATAAATCCCCATTCAGGAGTAGGCGGCTGGGAGGACAACCCCAGCAAAGACAAACCAGCCATTGTAAGCAGCTTTGCTCCCACATCCTGTGTCACAACCACCAGAAGATAGGGAACAATATTTGGAAGAATATAATATCGCACCAGGGTAAATCCCCTTGCTCCCCCCAACTTCGCCTCTTCAATGTAAAAGCTGTTTTTCAAGGACAATACGAGAGAACGGCTGATTCTGGCATATTCCCCCCAGCCTATGATGATCAGAGCCAATGCGGTATGGCCCAAGCCGGAGCCTAAAACACTTACCAGTGCGATCGTAAAAACAGTAGCGGGTACTGCCATTGCCAGATCGATCAGGCGGCTTAAAAGCATGTCTGTGATTCCTCCACACAAACCAGCCGTTACTCCTACCCCTACTCCTATCAAAAGGGAGAAAAAAATCACCACAAACACAATTAACAGGGAAGTGCGTCCCCCATAAATCAGCCTTGAAAGAATACACCTTCCAATCTGATCCGTCCCCATTGGATATTTCCTGCTCCCAAAGATCAAAATATTCGTGTAATCATTTTCGATTGGATCATTCGGAGCAATCCATGGAGCCATCACAGGAATCAAAATCAGCAGGACTGCCAGGATGCACAACACAAAGGCGGCAGGTCTTTGAAGCGCTTTTTTTATATATCGTTTTATTCTCACTTCTTCTCCCCCAATCTGATTCTAGGATCAAGGAACTGATAGGAAATATCTACCAGAAGATTTACCAATACATAAATAAAGGCCATCCAGAGTACATACCCCTGAATCACAGGATAATCCCGGTAAGATACGGCATCCACCGCCATTTTTCCGACTCCATTCCATTCAAAGATTGTCTCCACGATGGTAGCCCCGCCAAACAGGTTGCCAATGGACATACCAAGCATTGTAACAATAGAAATCAGGGAATTGGGTACAACATGACAAAGGATCGCCCGTCTCACACTGACACCTCTCGAAACACATCCCTTCACATAATCCTGGTTCAGCTCTTCCAGCATGCTGCCGCGCAGCCTTCTGATATATAGAGAGGATAGCCAAAATGCCAATGAAAGAGAAGGAAGAATTAGATGTTTCAAATCGCCGCTTCCGACCACCGGCAGCACCTTAAGCTTCACACCAAACAGATACATCAGAAGCGTCCCCACCCAGAAAGACGGCATGGAAATTCCCACGAATGAATAAAAACGCAGCAAATAATCTATCCATTTATTCTGATAAACCGCACTCAGTATTCCAAACGGAAATGATATTATAATCATCAAAAGCATAGAGGCCCCTGCCAACTGCATGGTTCTTGGGATCCTTCTGGCAAACTCTTTGGTCACATCAGAACCATATGTATAGGATTCCCCTAAATCTCCATGAAGCACGCCCTTCAGCCATCTCCCATACCGCACAAAGAAAGAATCGTTTAGCCCCAACGACTCCCTCTCTTTTTCAATCACAGTTTCATCTACACTTACCCCCATCCTGCTGTATTTTGCCCTGACAGGGTCTGACGGTGAATAATAACTCATTGCAAACGCCAGTATAGATATTAAAAATAAAATTGGAAATAAATATAAAATTCTTTTGATAATATAAGATTTCATCAATTCCCCTGCCTCACTGGTATAAAAGAATGTGCTTCACTCACTCCCACAGCTTCACAAGCCTGTATTAAAGCGCACTTCTTCTGCATCAAACACAGTCAAAAAATGATCTTTTCTTCATACATTTGAGTGCATTCCACGGAGGAATCGTGAAATTAAGAAACGGGAACTTTCTAAACTTTCATGCCTGCTTTGCAGGCACCGCCAAAAATATAAGTCCACGGATTGCTTCGCACTTCGTGCTTTCGCAATCCTACAGCCATTCGGAATTCGGGCTAATCGCCCTGCTTCTTCATACCTGTTGTCGTCTCAAAAGCATAGCCGGAATAGCCTGCCGGCAGTCCGTCTCTGCTTTGAGACTGGACTTATACAGTAAATCAAAAAAAGAGAACCATCGGTTCTCTTAAGATTAGTCTGAAAAAAGACATAAAAAAGCCTTCCGCCAGAGTAAATCCAATCCCTCCGATTAGTTTACATTACAAAATGGGCAAGTCTCCTGGCTTAAGTTCATCCTACCTCTCCATCTTCCCAGTCACCCAGTGATATTGGAGTTTCGTCCCTTTACAGTAGCGGGGGCTGCTTTGGTTTTTCACCAAATTCCTTATTAAGCTTTGTAAAAAGCACCTCATTTGTTAGACATTATAAGCATTATTCCTGTTAATTGTCAAGGAAATATGTAGTTTCCCTTTTACATTATGCAACAGTTCAGCCCAGGGCTTTGCACTGGCTGCAAAGCCCTGGGCTGAACTGTTACTACATTATTTCTATCTTAATGACCTGCTGAAATCATAAAAGGGGGCTGTTTCTCTGCTGCGGTATTCATGCTTTTCATAATATCCGATCAGCTTTCCATCCTCATCTCTGAGCGCCACCATATAACCGTCCTTGTTTTGCTTCTCCTCATAAAAAGTATGAATCATATTATTCTGCGTACTTTCTCCAAACCAGGCCACAACTTTTTCAATCATTTTCCTGGATTCCCCATTATGGCAGGCCATCAGGCTTTTCCCCTCCAGCGCCTTTCCGCCGTAGGCTCCATAGTTCTTTGCCGCTGCCGGATTCAGATACAAAATTGTGTGATCCAGACCGCAGATAACCACCGATGCCCTTTCCATGTCAATGATGCTTTTCATATATTGCGATAATTCCATCCTGTCTCCTCCTGCTTCGCTCATCCAGTATCCGCACATCCCCCGCCCGCACTTTCCTCTATTTTCGGCTGCCGGTTCTGCGTATATCAAATATAATACAAATTGCTGCCGCAACTGTCAATACAAAAGGACAGGCTCCAGGCTTTAAAAGTCGTACCTTACTACTTCACAGTTGCCCACCCCGAATGCTGCATACTCTTCATTTGTCATATCCGTAAAATAGGACTGCACCACCCTGGCAATTCCGTTGTGTGCAACAAGTATATACGTCTTTTTATCGGATTCCGCCTTCAGCTCATCCAGCAGATTATAGATTCTCTGTGCCAGACGCAGCATAGATTCTCCGCCCTCATAGCTGCAGACAAAATCCTCCTTCGCCCTTTTAAAATCGGCCCCGTCCCGGGGAGTCGATTCCCATTTACCGAAATTCTGCTCCTTAAGTCTTGGCTCCATTCTGGCCGGAATACCTGTCATTTCTGAAATATGTTTCGCCGTATCCGCCGCCCGGACCAGGGGAGAATACAGGATCTCATCCGCAGCAATTCCCTCCTCCACGATCTTCCTTCCGGTTTCTATCGCCTGCTGATGTCCGTATTCCGTCAAAGCGATATCCGTAGCGCCGCAAATCTTGTTTTCCACGTTCCATACGGTCTGGCCATGTCTTACAAAATAGAAATGTCCCATGATCAGTACTCCCTTCGTTCTTCTCCTTTTACACTCCCGGTTGGGAAATTGTAATACGGAATGGTTCTCCTACCGGCTCCCAGCCATAATTGTCCTCTTTAGAGTAAATCTCCCACCCGTCATCCGTCTCCACATCATATTCCTCGTCCTCATTCGGGACTTCTTCATCGTCATAATTCCAAACGATTCTCCGCTCATATAGCTGAAGATCCAGATACGTACAATTTTTATCCGGGACAGAAAGATGAAAATCCTCCGGATCCACCACCTCGCCTGCCTCATAATCGCCAAAGAAATCGGTTACAAACCGCATTTCATGCTCGGAAAGAAAGCCCGCCCCATCAAGACTCACCGGATTTCCAAAGCTGTCTGTCCCCTTCAGCTTTAAATCATACTGATTCACCCATTCATCCTTCCAGGTAGCTCCGGTGGCAATGATCCGGCAATACAGATCATTCATAACCAGCTCCTTTAAGGTCAGATCCTGACGCCCCTCTCCCGATGCGGCCACTGTAATATCCAGCTTCCGGCTGACCGTCTGTGCCTTCAATTCCTCCGGTGTAATGATAAAATCATATACAAATTCAGCCGCACAGTCAAGCTCCTGACCCGGAAGCGGTACATCTCTCCCGGCCTCCAGCACAAGATGTACGCTGACCTCGCCTTCCGGTAAAATCTGATCCTCATACGTTTGTACCAGAACCCGATCCGGCTCCGCTTCCAGGGTGTCATAATTGATTCCACCGGAATTTATACTTCCATAGCTTCTGTGGTGCCGTCCGTTGATCAGCGTCTTTTCTTCATTCACCCACAAACCCGGTGCTCCTTTCCCCTGTGCGGAGTCCATTTCAACAGATACCATCAATACCCGGTCATCTATGATCACCTCCTTCAGTGTCAGGGAGATGCCATTTACCACCTGTGTTTGGTCAATTATGTCCGTATAGGGCGACAAATCCTTCACAAATCCGAATTTTTCGCCGATTTTTGTAGTAAAGCTCTTTACCGCTGCCTGTACATGGGAATTGCCCGCCGCTGCAATACAAATCAGGATAATTACCGCCGCCCGGACTAAGCTTCGGCTGTATAACCCCAAAATATGATTCCTTTTTACCGTCCATGGATTCCCGGCATCCTCAATCAGCCTTTCATCAATCCTTCCAAACTCCTTTGAAAAATCAAATTTATGATTCAAGCGATCACCTCCCGTTTTAAAATGCGACATAGTTTTTTACGATTTCTGCATAAATTTGTTTTAATGCATCCTTCGGATACCCCATGTCTTTTGGCAATTTCCTTTATCGTATCCAGATACCAGTAACGTCGGATAAAAATGTCCCGGTCCGCATCTGAGAGTTTCCGCAGAAAAGCCTCTATTACATTGATCAGCTCCTTTTCTGCCATCTGTTCATCCAGCGTATAGGAGAAGCTTATTTCATCCATCTCGCCGCAGACATCCTCCATATGCCCATCCGCACGTTTTGCGGCATGTTTTTTACGGAAACGATCGATTGCAAGTCCTCTGGTAATCCTTCCCACAAACACCGATAATACAGACGGTCTCTGCGGCGGCATATACCCCCATGCCGCAAACCATGTATCATTTAAGCATTCTTCTGCATCCTCATGATTCTGCAAAAGGTTCCATGCAATTTTATAGCAATAACCCGTATATTTACTGCTCAATTCCTGAATTGCTGTCTCGTCTCGTTTCCAAAACAGTTCAATAATTGACGCATCCTCCATCCTCTGTCTCCTTTCGTCATATGTAAGCATGATTATTCCCGCAAGACCTGATCTTTGCTTACTCTATGATTCGTAAAATAGGTGCATAGGTTACTGCAATGTGCAAAATTTTTCTGATAACCACTCCCGTCAGCATTGAAAATCAACGCCCCGGGAAGGAGCATCCCTCTGCCCTGCTCCTTCTCTCAATATCCGATTGCCTGCATCCGTATTCCGGCACCGTCGGCAACTCCGGCTTCTGCAGAAGCTTCATCAAAAGCTCCTGATGGACCTTCTCAGCTCCTGCGGATTTTGGTACAGATTTCTCAGACAAAGCGTTCCTGCCGAAACAATTTTCTTTACCATTTTCCTTCTCCTTTCGCCAAATATAATCATTTTTGAATTTTTATTATGCAGTCATATCCTGGAACAATCCTTTATTCTATCATATCTATTTAAAAATTTAATATCTAAACGGAATGGTTCCGCTATCGTACTCACTCTAAATCCGCATGTCTTGCAAACATACTATCTGAGGTTTCATTCATCCGTTCCATCAGTCCCAGCACAATTCCGTCATAGGTCAGGAAGCAAAGCTGTTCAAAAGCAGACCCCATGGGCTGGATGGAAATAAATCCGTTTCCTCCGTCTTTCCTTTTTGGTGAAACTCCGGGAAGCACCACCACCGTATCTGACATTTGTGCGATCGTAGAAGCAGCATCCATAGTAATCAGCGCAACCATCATCCCGTTTTTCTTCGCTTTCTTTGATAAAGCTATCAAACTCTCTGTTTCTCCGGATCCGGAACCAATCAGCAGCAGATCACCCGGCTGAGTATGGGGACTAGAGATTTCTCCCACATTGCTGACGGAAAGTCCCAAATGCATGAGCCGGTTTGTAAAAGCCTTCATCGCTAAGCCACTGCGTCCTGCTCCTGCCGTGAAAATATGCTTTGCCTGCAATATCACCTCCGTCAGGCTTTCCAACTGTCCCTCGTTTAAATACTGTAAGCTGTTTGTAAGCTCTTCCAGTATTTCCGACGTATTTTTCTTTACACTCATTGCTATATTCTCCTCTTTCATTTTTCGTTATCATCTGCTGCCTTCTACATATCTTCAAGTAGTTTCTTGATTATTCTGTACTGCGAATATGTTTTGCCAATTCCTCTGCCGCTGCTGCCGGATCTGATGTATGTGCAATACCTCCGCCCACAATTACAATTTCCGGTTTATATTTTAAATACTCATCTATGGTTTCCGGTTTAATTCCTCCGGCTACTGCCAATGCTGTGTGCTTTACGCAGGCACGCATTTCCTTCAAATCATCCAGCGGCGTTCTTCCCATGGCCTGCTGATCCACTCCGGTATGCACTGCAATTACATCTACACCAAGCTCCTCAATTCTGGCAATTCTCTTTCCCAAATCCGCAGCGCGAATCATATCTGCCATGACCTTTTTTCCCGCTTTTGCGGCTGCCTTTACTACATCCGCAATCGTGCGCTCATCTGTCACACCCAGAACCGTTACATAATCGGCTCCCGCCTGAAACGCCATGTCTGCCTCATATGCCCCGGCATCTACGATCTTGGTATCACAAAGCACCTCCAGATCCGGAAAACTATTTTTAATTTTCCTCACAGCCTCCATGCCATATTCCATCATAAAAGGTGTCCCAACTTCTACGATGTCTACAATAGCATGTACCTTTTCCAGCAGCTTCCATGCATCCTCCATCGTCACATCATCCAATGCAATCTGTAATTTTGATTTCATATTTTCCTTTCCGCTGTTTTTCACTTTTTTCTGTTGCTTCATTTCTTTCCAGCATCTCGTATACTACTCTTGTCCTTATCCCCATTTAACTCCCATCCTTATTTACTCACCCCGTTTTTTAACTTATTTTACAATTAAAAACAAGTATATACTTGTTTTTAATTGTTTTCAATACCTTTCCTATACTATTATTGTTTTTTATTTGAACTTTTAAATATTTTTATTGTCTTTTCTTGCATCTATGGTATAATTACTATCGTAACAAGCAGGCAAGGAACCTGAAACAACATTATTTATAAATAAAAAACCAGGAGATTCCGTATGAAAAAACAACTGACTGCCGAAAGACGGCAGGAAATCGCACAGCTTCTGCTGCGCAATGGCAATTTAAAAGCCAGCGATCTGGCTCAGCGGTTTGAAGTATCTACAGAAACGATTCGAAAGGATTTAATTTATCTGGAAGAACAGGGCATCGCAAAAAAAAGCTACGGCGGAGTCATTGCCAGCAGTGATCTTCTGGAACGGCCGGTGGCTTTAAAGGAAATGGAACATATGGATATTAAAACCTCCATCGCTAACCGTGCGCTGGAATTGATTCCCGAACAGGGTATCATTTTGCTGGATGCAGGCAGCACCACCTACGCTCTGGCAAAATTGCTCACTTTGCGGAACGATTTGACCATCTTCACGAATTCCATTCCTATTCTGAATCTTCTGGCAGACTCCGGCAATCAGCTTTTTGCGCTGGGCGGCCGGGTACGAGGAAGCAGCAAAGGAATCGTGGGAGCCTGGACGCTCCAAGCGCTTCATTCCATCCATGTAGATGCCGCTTTTCTGGGCTGTGATGGTTTTAAAGATCTGACTGGTCCTTCCACTGCCTCCTACGAAGAATCCGAATTTAAGCAAGCCGTCCTGTCCTGCAGCAGCCGCACCATTATTTTGAGCGACAACTCAAAATTCTTATCCAATTCCCTGTTTCAGTTTTGCCGCTGGGATCAGATTTACGCTTTTGTCACCAATATGGCCGGCACTGAAAACTTTCAGGACAGAATAAAAAAAATCCAGGACTGTACCCGGATTCTTTATTCCTGATGAATAATCATCACATTGGTTTTGGCTTTATTCCGGCGCTTGGTTACACAGCAATCCCCCCGGAAAAGAAATCCTTTCTAAATTTTTGCAGTACGCCCTCCGAAGCATCACATGCTCAGAGTTTACGGCCTGCATTTTTTTACCTGCTGCATAAACCTCTGCACATACTCTTCACTCACATCGTTTCCCGCCATATGATTTTCCTTCAGCCAGCTCCCGATAATAACAGCATCCGCATACTGAAGCTGTTCCTCCACATTTTTGTCAGTGACGCCTGCTCCGACCACAAGTGGGAAATCACCAAGAAGCTCCCTAAATTCAATTAACTTTTCCGTCGGCGTCATAATACCGGTACCATCACCTGTTGTTACAACTGCAGTACATCTTTTCCTGCTGATTTCCAGATCCTCCTTCAGTGTCCGGCCGCTGCGTAACGGCTGATATTTGAAACGAACGCCTCCCAATACCTGAATATGAGGATATTTTTCCCTCATGTAATTTAGCTCCTCTTCATACACTGCATCCTGCTTTGGCCTAAGATTTCCGCAGACAGAATCAATCTGAATAAAATCCGCATCATACTGATCTGCCAGATAAAACGCATGTTCATAACGGCCAAGAATGTTTACGCCGTAGCAGACGTCCGGTCGATTCTTTTGAAGCCACGCCAATCCCTGTTCACAGTCTTTCATATCGCCAAAATAATTTTCTACAAGAACTGCATCGACTCCATTTTTAATATAGATATCGGTCTCTATCTGCATCCGCAAAAGTGCATTTTTTCCTTTACCGCTTTTCATATGAAGCATCGCAATGATTGGTTTTGTTTTGAAATCAAGCATTTTTCTCCCTTTCCCCTATTGTGAATCTACTTTGTTATGTTCCGTTGCTGTTTCCAAATAGTCATAGGCTGACACCCATAAGTCCCACAATTCTTTATCCATATATTTCAATCCCTTCCTTCTTTATATTCTGATAGAACGGAAGGGTGTTCTTCCCTTTTTCCTGTAGTTTTGGAAGTATCCGTTTAATTGTTCTTAATGAAATTCCTGTTGCTTGCTGAAGTTTCTTTTGCGTAATCTGCGGTTTTGCTTTTATAAAAGCTAATACTTTCTTTTCATCTTCACTTAATTCAGCCTTTATTTTGTTAGTCGCAGCTTTAGTTGCATTATTAGTCGCATCAGTCGCAGTTTTAGTCGCATGTTCCATCACTTTATCGGTATTTACTGGCAGTTTATCAGCAGCAGTGCCAAAGTCAAAAGAATAAGCAACTTCAAAGCTTCATATGAATCTTTTGTTTATTCCTGAGATAGCCAATCAGCAATATCGTGAATCTTAATTCCTTCGTAGCTGTACTTTGGATGCCTGGTTCTTGCGATAATCATTTTAGGGTAAGCATCTCTGATCTGGAGCAAAGGAGAACATTCTCTTTCAAATGTTTCCTGTCCTGAAATATTATCACTGACCTGAATATAGATTTTTTCGCTGCCTTTCTGTGCTACAAAGTCGATTTCTTTCTGATACAGCTTGCCAACATAGACATCGTAACCACGGCGCAGAAGCTCGATACAAACCATATTCTCATATACTCTGCCATAGTCCATGTTTCTGCTTCCTAAGATAGCATAGCGGATACCTGTATCACACAGATAGAACTTCTTGGAGCTTTCCAGATACTTCTTGCCGCGAATATCGTATCTCTTAATATCATAGAAAACAAAGGCATTACACAGATACCTGATGTATTTGCCTATCGTGACATGACTTGTAGCCACGTCGTTCGCTTTCAGAAGCTGACTAACCTTGTTCGGAGAGGTCAGATTGCTGATATTGTCCATCAGGAACTCACTCAATCTTTGTAGAACCGTAGTGTCCGACAGGGAGTATTTCTGCACAAGATCTCTTGTAACAATGGTCTCATAGACTTCTTTGATATAGGTGGTTCTGTCTCTGTCATTAGGGTAGGCATAGGAGCCTGCCAGACCGCCTTTAAAGGAATAGTCATCAAAGAGCTTATCCTTATCATTGACATTGTTGTAATACTGGCAGTATTCCTTAAAGCTGAACGGAAACACATGGATTTCAATATATCGTCCTGTAAAGAGTGTTGCCAGATCTGCACTCAGTAAAAATGCATTGGAGCCGGTCACATAAATGTCGTACTTTCCTTTGGAATAAAGGCTGTTGATTGCCAGTTCGAACTTTGGACACATCTGAACCTCGTCCACAAACAGGTAATTAGTTTTGCCTGCTTCATAGTGATTCTCTACATAGGTGTGAAGGGCATGATATTCCTTAATCTCTTCAAATTCCAGATCCATAAAGTCAATGAAGATGATATTGATATTCTCGAAATTCGCTTTCAGATATTCAATATAATCCTGCATCAGCTTAGACTTACCGGAACGACGGATACCTGTGATAATCTTGATATCCGGGGTACCGTTCAGCTCGATAATTCTATCGAGATAATTCTTTCTCACAATCGTTTTCATATATCTACCCACTTTCAAAAGTTGAAATTTTTTTGATTTTTGAAACCGAGTTATTGATCCTATTATACCTTCTTAAAATAGTATATGCAAGATGCCGCTTTCGAAAACACAATTTTTTTTCTTTTTTGAAAGTGAGTATGTATCAGACGTATTTCCATCAGCACATCGTAGTGCTCCAACTGGTCCTCCGTCAGTCCGGAGCCTCTAGCCACCACGCCGATGCTGGTATTGGTGAGTGTGACATTGAGAATGTAATATTTATATTCCACCTCAACCTCATACTCGTATTCCGCATCGTAGGTCTCGCCGGTTTCCGTTCTCCTTCCATCTGTCTGCCGCACTTCTTGCCGGTAAGATACTCTTTCAGTATCTGACTCTCGCGGCATTCGCCAAAAAAATGTCAACCTTTCTTCTTGGCTCATTCCTTCGCGGAAATGAAATTAAGTTAAAAATGGATTTTTTATCTGAGATTCGGAGACATAAGAAAAGCCAGAAACTCTTTTTTAGAATTTCCGGCATTACACTCTGGCGTTCCTAGCGCGATTCGAACGCGCGGCCTTTCGCTTAGGAGGCGAACGCTCTATCCTGCTGAGCTATAGGAACATCTGCAAAAATATGAAATTATGAAACCTGTGTCTCCCTTATTATACCAGATTTTTCTCTAAAGAAAAGTCTTAATTGAAGAAACTTTACTAATTTTTTTATCAATCCGGAAAATTGATCCTTCCCTGGAGCCAAATAGATCCTTTGAATCTTCTGCCGATTTCTGGATCCCCCAGCAGATCACGCCGGTTGATGCAGATATCAAAAATCATTCCGTTGCACTCGATATTCATCTGATAAAGCGCTTCTTTCGTATGCTCATTGTATACTCTGGTATAAAAATTAATTGTACCCATGATCTGGTACTGATCGCACTCCATCCCGTAGGGCATAAAAAAGGTATCCACAATAGAAAACACATCCTCATGGAGAACCCGCCTGGACAGCATGGTATAGATATCCATATCTTCCAGTGTCAGATTTTCAATCGCTTCCTGATTTCCATTCTTCGCAGCAGAAACCATAGAATTCCTTTTTCTAAAATATTCCGTCTGCTCCTCTTCACATTCGTCTTTCTTTTCCAACGGCAGAAGAATCATTCCTCCCAGCGAAAGACCTGAAAAAGTGGTGGTAGCTCTGCTTCCCTTCAATGTATGAAAAATATCTTTCCGGCAATATTCGGCCGGATTCTGTACATAAAAAATCAATGATATTCCGACTCTGCCGTCATCACAGACTCCTACGAAGGAATCTCCGCTGGCACGCCGTTCTACCGATAATTCCTCTGATGTGGTCACTCCGCTCCCATAGAAAAACGGCATATAATACTGGCGGTGAAAACCATACTGATCCAGCTCGCCGCAAACCTTGATTCCGATCTCCGGTCCATAGGTTTTTGTCAGCTCCACAAAAGCTTTCTTTCCGCTTTCTGATTTTACCGCAGCCCTGCGCTGATAATTCTGATACACATCATCCAGCAGCAGCTCCACCTCATATTCCGACTGGGCCGCTTCCGTAAATCCGATCGCTCTTAAGAAAGCATGCATGATTTTCACCTCCCTCCCCACATCCTGTTTTGAAATGATCCTGCATTATACCGGAATCCTTTTTCACTCTTCTCTTATTTTATTACAGTCTGTCCGCCCATATACGGCTGCAGTGCCTTCGGAATCCTTACAGTTCCATCTGCCTGCAGGTTATTTTCCAGGAATGCAATCAGCATTCTGGGCGGCGCCACAACGGTATTATTCAGGGTATGGGCAAAATATTTCTTACCGTCCTTCCCCTTTACACGGATGCCAAGTCTCCTGGCCTGTGCATCTCCCAGGTTGGAACAGCTACCCACCTCAAAATATTTCTTCTGACGGGGAGACCAGGCTTCCACATCCAGGGATTTTACCTTCAAATCAGCCAAATCGCCGGAACAGCATTCCAGGGTACGTACCGGTATATCCAGAGTACGGAAGAAATCTACCGTATTCTGCCACAGCTTATCATACCACATGGGGCTCTCCTCCGGCTTGCATACCACGATCATTTCCTGCTTTTCAAACTGATGGATCCGGTATACGCCCCGCTCTTCAATCCCGTGAGCTCCCTTTTCCTTACGGAAACAGGGAGAATAGCTGGTCAATGTATAAGGAAGCTTCTCCTCCGGATTAATTGTATCAATAAACTTCCCGATCATAGAATGCTCACTGGTTCCGATCAGATATAAATTCTCTCCTTCAATCTTATACATCATGGCATCCATTTCGGCAAAGCTCATAACACCGGTCACTACATTGCTGCGGATCATAAAAGGCGGCACACAATAGGTAAAGCCTCTCCCGATCATAAAATCCCTGGCATAGGACAAAATAGAAGAATGCAGTCTGGCAATATCGCCCATCAGATAATAAAAACCATTGCCTGCCACTCTTCCGGCAGCATCCATATCAATCCCATTGAATTTTTCCATGATTTCCGTATGGTAAGGAATCTCGAAATCCGGAATCACCGGCTCTCCAAAACGCTCAATCTCCACATTTTCACTGTCATCCTTGCCAATCGGAACAGAAGGATCGATAATATTCGGAATCACCATCATATCCTTCTTCAATCTGGCCTCTACGTCTTTTTCCTTTTCAGCCAGCTCATTCATCCGCTCTGCAAAATCGGCAACCTTTTTCTTCGCTTCCTCAGCCTCTTCCCGTTTTCCCTGTCCCATCAGCTTGCCGATCTCTTTCGAGATACGGTTTCTGTCGGCCTGCAGTGACTGCAGCTCCTGCTTAATCTCCCGGTTTTCCTTATCCAGTTCTAATACTTCATCCACCAGAGGAAGCTTTTCCTCCTGAAATTTATTTCTGATATTTTGCTTTACAATATCCGGATTCTCTCTTACAAACTTAATATCTAACATGTTTTTCCCTCTCTTCTTACATTGCTCATCAAGCAATTTTTCTGCTGTTCTTCATCATACCACAGAAGCTCTGGAATACCAAGTATCTAATTACATGATTCCCCGAATTTCCGCTCTAATTCGTAACCGTTCAGCCTTCCGCTAAACTGTTACGGAAACCTCATTAATTCACTGGCGCAGTCATTTCCAAAGACTGAATACAAATACCCTTCCTCCATCCTGCAGAGGCAGAAGCGTCACTCATCTCAAAGTGTATGCATCCGGACAACCGCTTAAACCGGTTTTATCTGAAAAAGAATCATCCGCATAGCTCTTTCAGACAATATACCAAAATAAATCAAAACTCAAATATAAATATTAATTCATTTTTATGTATATATTTGCATATTGATCACATATTTTGCGCTATTTGTAAGTTTACCTGGCTTTGATCCTCATCATGTTCCATTTTCCACCGGCTTACTGAAGATCACCAAAATAATTCACTGCCTGCCGCAGCGCATCCTTTTCCTCCTGTCCAAGAACAATATAGGATTCTCCCTTTACAATTTCCTTCACATAGGTGTAGCAGCCTTCTCTGCTGTGTATCGCATTCAGCACAAAGCCGCTGTTGCTCTCATCCAGCATTGCCAGTGCAAAGCTTAGCTTTCCCCCCACATCCGGGAATGCATCGTATTTCACAATACCGATTTTATTCGTGGTGCGGGAAAGAACCTCCTTCAGTCTGCTGATTTCATTTGCCTGGTTTTTGCTCATTTCAATCAGCCGGTCCACCTCCAGAAATTTCTGTGCAAACGCTTTTTCCAGAGAAACCGCATCCTTTCCTCTCATAAAGATACGGTATCTTTTCAAAAATCTTGTCAGCTTCATGGAAACCCTTACCATGTAAATCAACACAAAAACCATAATTGCCATCATTACAATAATGATAATTGCCGGGTCAAAGCCCAAGGAATCTAATATCCGGCTCTGCATATTTATACCTCCCTGTATTTCTCATTTGTTGTATTTCCTTCTGTATTTCCTGCTGCATTTTCTACATTTCTTTTGCTTTCTGCTTTTTCAGATTTCAAATACAGCTTTTCAAAGAATTTTCTTCAGAAATCGCTTATTTCCGAATAGAACTGACTATTCTATTGAACTGTTTTCAGCAGATCATAAATGCGTTCCAGTTCCTCATTGGAATAATATTCAATTTCAATTTTCCCCTTATTATCTGCTTTATGGCATACCGTCACCTTCGTTCCGAGAATTGCCTTCATTTTATCTTCCATATCTTTATAGATATAATCATAAACCTTTTCCTTTTTGGGCGGTTCTATTTTCTCTTTCTGAAGGGATTTCACCAGCTTTTCAACTTCCCGGACACTCAGTTTTTCATCAAAAATCTGATTTGCCACCTTCCATTGCAGTTCCCCATCTTCAATAGAAAGAAGCGCTCTGGCATGTCCCGGAGAAATCATATCATCAATCAGCATTTGCTGGACCCTCTGATCTAATTTAAGCAGACGCATAGCATTGGTAACTGCGGTCCTGCTTTTTGAGACTCGTTCCGCCACTTCATCCTGTTTAAGCTGAAACTCTGTCAGCAAACGCTTATAAGCCTGGGCTTCTTCAATCGGATTCAGATCCTCTCTCTGAATATTTTCAATGAGAGAAATTTCCACTATTTCCTGATTTGTAAAATCCTTAATAATTACAGGAACCTCTTTCAATCCAGCTATTTTTGCAGCACGCCAGCGCCTTTCTCCGGCGATTATTTCATAATAATCTTCTTTTTTCTGAACCAAAAGAGGCTGGAGAACACCGAATTGCCTGATTGACTCAGAAAGCTCCAGCAAAGCATCTTCGTCAAACTTCTTTCTTGGCTGCTCCCTGTTCGGCTCGATCTCCGTAATTTTAATCAGTGTTTCCGTTTTCTTTGGAACCTCTTTCTTTTCAGTTTTGGATTCTGTCTGTCTATTTTCTTTCGCTTTTACAGAATAATCCGGTATCATAATATCCAGACCTTTTCCCAGTCCAGTCCTTTTTACTGCCATTCCTCTTCTCCTCTATGTATTACTTCCTCTGCCAAACGCATATAGCTTTCAGCTCCTGTGGATTTTGCATCATACTCCGTGATGGGCATTCCATAGCTAGGGGCCTCCGCTAAGCGTACATTCCTTGGAATAATACTCTTATAGATGTTCTGACTTAAATTACTCTTTACATTTTCTACTACCTGAAGGGAAAGATTCGTCCGCGCATCATACATGGTAAACACCACTCCCTCAATCTCCAATTCCGGATTAAGGCGGTCGGTAACTAATTGTATGGTATGTATCAACTGCGTCAATCCCTCCAATGCATAATATTCGCACTGTATCGGAACCAACACCGTATTTCCGGCACACATTGAATTAATTGTCAGCAAATTCAGAGAAGGAGGACAGTCAATGATAATAAAATCATATTGATCCTTCACCTGATCCAAAGCCTTTTTTAATATAAATTCCTTTTCATCAATTCCAATCAGTTCAATTTCCGCCGCTGCCAGATTAATATTAGAAGGAATAAGAGATAAATTGGGCAAAACTTCTTTTAGGGTTGCTTGTTCAATCCCGCACTCCTCCAGAAGAAGGCTATAAACATTCTTTTCCTCATTATCCTTTTCAATTCCAAATCCACTCGTTGTATTTCCCTGCGGATCCATATCAATCACAAGAACCTTTTTTTCCAGTTTTGCTAATGATGCTGATAAATTGATTGCAGTCGTAGTCTTACCGACTCCGCCTTTCTGATTGGCAATCACGATTGTTCTTCCCATATCATCATTTATCTCCTTTTTGCATTTCAATGGCTTAATCTTTTTTATTCTAGCATATTTTTATTGCTAATTCTATACGCAAGCTTCTGAAATTATCAGGAAAATCATTCTTTTTTTATAAATGTTTCACGTGAAACATTTTCTGATTTGTATTCTATATAAATTCGAGTGTCAGTCAAAAATATTTGTATTTTGAATGATAAATTAATTTCAGAAAGTTCCATATCTATTTTTGTTCAAATGCAAATGTCACCAGATTCCATAGGCAACCTATGGGCAGACATTTGCGGGATGATGTTTCACGTGAAACATCACTTCTCCGATATTAAAGCTTTTAGATAATATTTTAAATTAATCAATTCGTGTTTGCATTGACTCTTATCCGAATATAAAAGATTAAAACACTTTTCTACCCGGCTTAGGATGTTTTTTAATTCTTCTTTTCTTTTACTATCATCTGCCGAAATCTCAGATTTTCTTTGCATCGATTCGTTTTTCTGATCGAAATCATTATCTGATTGCTTCTTTTTATTGTATTGTTGACGTTCCTCTGCTCCAATTTCTCCATTCACTCCAGGATCCTGTAGCTTTTTCTTGGAAGTCTCGTTATTTCTTCTTATTTCCAACAACATATTTTGATAATTTGCTTCATTTTCCTTTGCTCTGCTGATTTTTTCACTGATCTCCGTTTGCTCCAGTTGAATACCAGTAATTTGCTTCTTTATCCTTCTAAGCTTTTCCTGTGTAGTATCTTCTGAATTTCGCGGGGAAAATAATTCCAGTCCCACATCCTCGTTTTCCAGCAACTGCTTCATCATATCTCTGCAGCTATTTTCTTCCATTTGAAGATACAGCAATTTCCGATTCAGTTTCTCTAAAAGCAAATCATTCTCATTTAGCTGTGTCATTATGTATTTTTCTAACATAAGTACCTCTACCCATAAGACTTAATTTTCATTCAAATTTTTATTTGTATCTTCTGCAATTTTAGTTTATACTATACACATATAAATTTCAAGTTCAATCAAAGCACGGAAACGTGCACAAACAGATACGATAGAATTGATTACAATAACTGTAAAGTCGTCTAAATGGAATTCATAAAAAGGAGTCTAATGATTATGTCAAAATGGAAACAAAAAATAAAAGTGATTACTCTGTTGAATGCCCTTGCCTTAGGCGCCATGTATGCCATAAATCGGGTGATTTCAGCCACATCCATATTAAAAAATCTTTTAAAATCCGGAAGCGGAAAATACTATCATTGGAAATTTGGGAATCTGTTTTATCGAAAAACCGGATCCGGTAAACCGCTTCTTTTGATTCATGATTTGAATCCCATCTCTTCCGGATATGAATGGGGAAAATTAGAGGAAAGACTTGGGAAAAACCATACGGTTTATACCATCGATCTGCTGGGCTGCGGCCGCTCCGATAAACCCGGCATGACGTATACAAACTACCTGTATGTACAGATGATCTCTGATTTCATAAAGGATGTTATTGGAGAAAAAACCTCTGTAGCTGCTACAGGTCTCTCCTCCTCCTTTGTCATTATGGCTGATTTTAGTAACTCAGAATTATTTGACCAGATTCTAATGATCAATCCCGTCAGCTTAAAGAAAATGAATCAGATCCCGGAGGAAAAATCAAAGATTCTGAAATCGATTATGTTCCTTCCTATTTTAGGGACTATGCTTTATCATATAGAAACAAACTATAGAAATATTGAATATATCCTGACAGAGCAATATATTTATAACCCCTTCCGTATAGAGCAAAAGCACATTGATGCATATTATGAAGCTGCTCACCATGAATCTGGAAATGGAAAATATTTAAAAGCCAGTCTGGACGGTTATTACCTAAACTGTAATATTCAGAACGCTTTAAGCAAATCAAATAAGAATATCTGCATTCTATATGGAGATAAAATGGAAATGGAAAAGAAAGTTGCAGAGGAATATCAAAGAATCAATCCTTCCATTTCCAGCGCTCTCTTGTATAATGCGAAATTCCTCCCTCATTTGGAAACACCGGAGGAAATGCTGAAGCAAATAGAGCTCTGCCTGTCCTCTGAAAAAAGATAACTGGAAAGACATATAAAAATGAAAGCTTTTTCATACGGACATCTTATCGGTGAGACACATATCCGTATGCCGAAAAATGGTACTGCTGCAAATTCAATGTTGCGGCAGTACCATTTTCAATAAAATATTCACCTCAATGGATCCTTTGTAGGAAGTCCTGCTTTTCTGGGATATTTTTCAGGAGTATCCTTTCTTTTATCAATAATCACAAATGAACGGCTGATATCACTTTTTGGCAATTGAAAACAAATAATTTGTCTTTGTGTTCCGCCAAGAATTTGTATCGCATTTTGGGCCTCTTTTATCTCTATATCGATATTTCCCGATTTGTATGAAATAAACTGTCCGTTTTTCTTTACAAAGGGCAGGCAGTATTCCGAGAGAGAGGATAGGTTTGCCACAGCCCTGGAAACGCATAGATCAAAGCTGCCCCGATATAATTTATTTCTGGCGGCCTCCTCGGCTCTGGCATGTACAGCAGTTATTTTTTCAAATCTACATTTATCGATAATATCATTTAAAAACTGAATCCTTTTATTCAATGAATCCAAAAGTACAAACTCCGCATCCGGGAAAGCAATCTTGAGCGGAATTCCAGGAAAACCGGCCCCCGTTCCCAAATCCAGAATCCGCTCCACTCTTGTCATATCCACAGCCTTCACAATGGAAAGGCTGTCCAGGAAATGCTTAATCATTACATCCTCAAATTCTGTAATGCCGGTTAGATTCATGACCTTATTTTTTTCGATTAAATATTCGTAATAAATCATAAACTGCTCAATCTGCCGGTCAGATAGGCTGATCCCCAGCTCCCTGCATCCGTCCGTTAGAATTTCTGTATTATATTTCACAAATCGCTCCCTTCCAAAGGAATCTACCCTTTACATCTTTCTTTTCTTCCGCAGGTCTCCAGATAAACCAAAAGAACGGAGATATCTGCCGGTGAAACACCGGAAATTCTGGATGCCTGTCCTATAGAAACCGGATGTATCATCTTCAGCTTCTGTCTTGCCTCTGTCCGCAGGCTGGGAACGTCATCATAATTTAAAAAATCCGGTATTTTCTTTTCTTCCAGCTTCTTGAATTGCTCTACCTGCTTTAACTGCCGCTTAATATAGCCCTCATATTTTATATTAATATTCACCTGATCTGCCACATCCTCCGGCAGCTCCGGTCTGCTTTCATCGATCTCAGAAAGCATTTGATAATCCAGCTCCGGACGTCGGATCAGCTCTCCAATTGTAATTGATGATTTCAGCGGAGCGCTTCCATGCTTCACCAAAAACTTCTGTACGCTTTCACTCCCGCCTACCGCAGCTTCCTCTACCCGTTTCATTTCCTGACGGATCAATTGTTTTTTCTTCTGAAAACGCTCATAGCGCTCCTGAGAAATCAATCCTGCCCGGTATCCCTTCTCTGTCAGCCTCATATCCGCATTATCCTGACGCAGCAAAAGCCGGTATTCCGAACGGGAAGTCATCATCCGGTACGGCTCATGATTCTCCTTTGTCACCAGATCATCAATTAATACGCCTATGTATCCTTCCGAACGGTCAATGATCAAAGGCTCCTTTCCAAACACAGACATAGCTGCATTGATACCCGCCACCAGTCCCTGAGCTGCCGCTTCTTCATAGCCAGAGCTTCCGTTAAACTGGCCGCCGCTGAATAAACCTTTTATCTTCTTAAACTCCAAGGTTGCATACAACTGCATGGGATTGATACAGTCATACTCAATAGCATAAGCATTCTTTACGATTTTGGCATTCTCCAGACCGGGAACCGTATGATACATTTCAATCTGCACATCTTCCGGAAGGGAGCTGGACATTCCGCCCACATACATTTCATTTGTGAACAATCCTTCCGGTTCAATAAATACCTGATGCCGCTCCTTGTCCGCAAATCTTACCACCTTATCTTCAATTGAGGGACAATATCTCGGACCGGTTCCTTCGATTATTCCGGAATAAAGCGGAGATCTGTCCAGATTCTCACGAATAATCCTATGCGTTTCCTCGTTGGTATAGGTCAGCCAGCAGGATACCTGTTCAATCTGCACCTTCTCCGGATCTGTCTCAAAAGAAAAGGGAACAACCCGCTTATCTCCAAACTGCTCCTCCATTTTGGAATAATCAATCGTCTTTCCATCCATTCTTGCCGGAGTTCCTGTTTTAAACCGGAACATTTCGATTCCGTGTTCTTTTAGAGAATCTGTCAGATAATTCGCTGCCTGCAGACCATTCGGCCCTGTATTCGTGCTCACGTCTCCATAAATACAGCGGGCCTTCAAATAGGTTCCGGTACAAAGAACACAGGCTCTGCAGTGATAAACCGCACCGGAATAAGTCTTTACTCCCGTAATTCTTCCTTTCTCTGTAATAATCTCCGTTACTTCCATCTGACGGATGGATAAATGCTCTGTATTTTCCAGCGTCATGCGCATTTGCCTGCTGTATTCTGCCTTATCTGCCTGAGCACGCAGAGAATGGACCGCAGGACCCTTTGACTGATTCAGCATTTTGGACTGAATAAAGGTCTTATCAATATTTTTTCCCATCTCTCCGCCCAGCGCATCTACCTCCCGCACCAGATGTCCCTTTGAACTGCCTCCGATATTAGGATTGCAGGGCATCATTGCAATACTGTCTGCACTTACCGTAAAAATAACCGTCTCAAGGCCCAGTCTTGCACAAGCCAGCGCTGCCTCGCAGCCCGCATGGCCTGCTCCTACCACCACCACATCCACCGTTTCTTCTGCATACTTCCGCACAGTATTTTCCATACTACTTCTATCTCCATCCATACCTTTTCGTAACGCTTCCATCCGTATCCGGCTCCGTTTTATCGATGAGCCGCTTTATTTCCCCATACAGAATTTGCTGAATATTTCATTAACCAGATCTTCTCCCGTCTGTTCACCGATAATCCCCCCAAGCGCCTCATAGGCGCTCATCAAATCAATCGAAAAGAAATCCTCGGGCATTCCTGCCTGAATGCTTTTTTCCACCTGACGCAGGCTCTCAAGAGAATTTATCATCAGGTTTTTCTGCCGGATATTGGTGATATAGATCTGATCGTTAAATGAAATCTCACCTTGATAAAACATATCCCTTATGACCTGCTCCAACTGTTCAATCCCCGTATCATTCCGGGCAGAAATGGGAAGCACCTTATGATCTCCCACCCTATCCTGCAGCTCATCCTCTGTAATTACCGGTTCCAGATCTGTCTTATTCAATAAAACAACCGCTTTTTTTCCCTGAAGCATTTCTATAATTTTTTCATCATTCTGATCCAGTCTGGTAGAAGAATCTGCTACGTAAATTACCAGATCCGCATCCCGAACATTTTCCCTTGCCTTTTCCACACCGATCTTTTCTACCAGATCATCCGTCTCCCGAATTCCTGCCGTATCCATAAGATTCAGCGTAATTCCATGAAGAGAAATGGTTTCTGTCAAAATATCCCTGGTCGTTCCGGCCACATCCGTTACGATTGCCCGCTCCTGACCTAATAAAGCATTCAAAAGAGACGATTTTCCGGCATTTGGCTTTCCGGCAATTACCGTTTTTATCCCTTCCTTCATCCTTCTTCCGTTTTCCGCAGAATGTATCAGATGCGTCAGCTTTTCCATCCATTTTTCATTCTCATGAAAAAGTCTGTCCGGATAACCCTCCAGGCTAATATGCTCCGGATCATCCAAAGCCGATTCAATAAAAGCAATATGGTAAAGCAGCTCTTCCCTCAGTTCTCGTATCATCCGGTACACAGAACCCCTTAGCTGGCTGACAGAAGATTTCAGAGCATATTCATTCTTTGCCTGAATTACATCCATTACGGCCTCCGCCTGGGATAGGTCAATTCTCCCATTTAAAAAAGCCCGCTTTGTAAATTCTCCCGGCTCCGCCGGTCTTGCCCCATATTTCAGTACCGTTTCCAGAATACGCTTCATCGCATAAACGCCGCCATGGCAGTTAATCTCAACCGTATCTTCCGCCGTAAAGCTTCTGGGTCCCCGCATCAGCATAACCAGCACTTCATCAATAATCTCATCCCCATCACAAACAAACCCATAATGAATCGTATGGGATTTTTCTTCGGAAAGCTTCTTTTGTTTTCCCTTCGCCCGATAGACACGGTCAATCACCTGAAATGCATTTTCACCGCTGATCCGGATAATTCCAATTCCTGACTCACTTACTGCCGTAGAAATTGCGGCAATCGTATCCTTATACATCCTATTCACCACTTTACTGAATTTTAGCCTTTTAACCCTTGCACCATTATATTATAGATGCGAAGTGTAATTCAAGCCCCTACGGAATGAAAAACCTGTGTGTGCTTCGCACACTCCTGCGTTCCAATATTTCGACAGCACAGCTTTTGTTCCGCGCGCATAGCTGCGCATTATTTGCCCAAAGTGCTTTTTATGATATAGGAAAGTGAGAAGTTTCCTATATCATAAAAAAGATGTGCCTGTATCTCAAATTCCGCATCCGAGATAAATGCACATCCTTTTTCAGATCTAAATTATAACCCGCTCTTACTCAGCAGAATTTTCTTTTCCCTGCTGTTCCGCATTTTCATTTTTCGAAATCCGGTTCTGATATCCGCCTCTTTCTCTTTTCTTCAGCGTTACCACTACTTTTCTGCAGGGCTCTTCTCCTTCGCTATGAGTCGTTACATAAGGATCATTCTGCAGGGCAGAATGGATGATCCTTCTCTCATAAGGATTCATAGGCTCCAGATAAACCGGCCTTCTGGTCTTTTTTACTTTATAAGCAATATTCTTTGCCAGATTTTCCAGGGTAGCTTTTCTTCTGTTCCGGTAATTTTCGGTATCCACCTTTACACGAATATAAGAGGATTTTCCTTTATTTACCACCAGACTTACCAGATACTGAATGGAATCCAGAGTTTGTCCTCTTTTTCCGATCAGAACACCCATATCATCGCCGGACAAATCTACCGTCAGAGTATCATCCTTATATTCCGCCTGAATAATCACCTGCATTTCCATAGCGCTGAACATATCCTTCAGGAATTTTTCTGCACGCTCTTCCGCTTCCCTGGGATCTACCGGAGTCTTAGGAAGCTTGGACTGATTTTCTTCATGAAGGAATTCTTCTTTTACAGCATCAAATTCGGCAGCCTCCATATTTTCTTTTGAATTTTCTTTTACATTATCTTTTTTGAAATTCTTTTCTGCCTTCTCCGTATTTTTCTTTTCCTTATCGAACTTTTTCGGTTCTTTTTCCGGTTTCCTGCTCTCCCTATCCGGCTTTTTGTTTTCCTTTTCCGGCTTTACAGCTTCTTTTTCTGCCCGAAAGCTTTCCTTTTCCGTCTTTTCCTGTTTTCTCGACTCTCTCTCGGTTCTCTTTGATTCCCGTTCAAACTTTCTTGATTCTCTTTCTAAAGAACGGTTTTCTTTTCTGGGAGACGCAGCCTTCGGCTTTTCACCGAACACTTCATTGATGATATCTTCATCTGTCTTTTTCTTCTTGGCTTCAATTACTGCCTTTTTCGCTCCAATTCCAAGAAAACCCTTCGTTTCTCTTTCAATGATCTTATATTCAATATTATCACTGCTGGTTCCAAGCTGGATAGAAGCTTCAATAATAGCATCCTCTACTGTTTTTGCAGTTACTCTTATATACTCTTCCATTTTCTCACTCCCTATTTTTTACTGTGAGTTTCATTGTACTGTTTTACCATCTGAGCCTTTGCCGCCAGACTGCCGGGCTTTGCATTGCTTACCTTTCCATTGGTATCCGGTATTTTTCCGGCCTGCTTCTGCATATCTGACTTTGTATTCTTCTTGGAATTATTTGCGTAGATGGAGCTTGTATTAATATTTCTGGTACTCATCTTCGCATTTTCATTCATTCTCTGAGGTGGAAGTCCCTGTTTTTCACGCTTTTTATTCATCTTTTCCAGGTTCTTCTTCATGATCTCATCCAGATCCATCTTATCAATATGCTTATTGATCACGAGCTGCTGAATACTTCGAACCACGGCACCGGCAATCCAGTAAATACCAAGACCAACCGGCAAGGTCAGACAGAATACCGCCGACATCAGAGGCATAACCGTATTCATGGTTTTCATAGTACCTGCCATAGTATCATCAGCCGCAGCTTTATTGTTATTTCCGCTGACCGATGACATCAGCTTCGTATTCAGCCACTGAGTAAGAGCAGATAAAATAGGAATCAAAGCTGCTCCGATCACCATCAGAATTGCACCTGTTTTCAGGGATGTAGTAATGATATTCAGAGGAGAATCTGCAATATTCAGCCCCAGAAAATAGTTCATATGGTCTACCTGATTCTGGGTATTAACAATCAAATCTTTTAAATTCGGAAACTGCTCGGACAGCGCCGTCCAGTTTGCCGGCTTGAATTTATAGAGTACATCTACAATCGTGAGATTTGTCATCTCTTTAAAAGATACATTCAAACCGGAAGCAGCCGAAGTCAGAAAATCCTGGGCTCCTGTGGTATTGATCAGTTTTTCCGCTAAGGGAAGAAAGGCTTCCTTTACCTGGGAAACGTATGCAGGAATATTCCAGATTACCTGATACAATGCAAACAGAATCGGCATCTGAACAATCAACTGCAAGCAGCTTCCCATTGGATTTACGCCGTATTTTGCATAAACTGCCTGAGTCTCCTCATTCATCTTCATCATAGCAGCCTGATCCTGATTTTTTCCTTTATACTTTTTCTGAATAGCCTGCAGCTCCGGATTCATCTTGGCAGATAATCTGGAAAATTTTTGCTGCTGAATGGTCAAAGGAGTCAGTAGCATATAGATCACGATCGTGAACAAAATAATGCAAAGACCAATATTCGCTAATCCAATTTTATCCTGAAGCCAGTAAATAGCGCTCATAATATATCCCAAAAGAGAGGCTATAGGACCAATCAGAAACGTGCTGCTTTTGGTTAATAACAACATTTTTTCTTTTTCCTCCTGGTAATTTTAGGGGACGGGATCATATCCGCCCTTTGAGAAAGGATTGCATCTCAAGATTCTCCATGCTGCCAAAATTCCGCCCTTGCATACGCCGTATTTTTCGATTGCCTCCAACCCATACTGAGAACAGGTTGGAAAATAAGGACATTTGGTAGATTTCATTGGAGACAGGTATTTTTGATACAATCGGATCAATTTAATGAAAATTTTCTTCATTTTCTATCATTCTTTTCTATTAGAGTTTCTGTCGTATTCTCCTCCCGCAGGATACCATGCAGCTTGGCGAGATGAAGAAGTGCGCGTTCGATTTCAAAGAAATTTCTTTCTTTCGCACCAGGCCTTGCTATTACAATCATATCAAGACCGCCAACAAATTTTTTTTCATTTAAACGATAGCTTTCACGGATTAATCTGGTAAGACGATGCCTTACTACACTATTTCCAACTTTTTTACTTACTGATATTCCTACCCTGTTCCTATTTTTTTCACAGGGAAGAACATACATTACCAGATATTTATTTCCATAGGACTTTCCGTTTCGATAGATAAACTGAAAATCTCTGTTCTTTTTCAAAGATTCTGAAAATTCCATAAAATACTCCTATGAAAAGGAAAAGACCACAATTACGTGGCCTATACTGTCAATGATTTTCTTCCTTTTGCTCTTCTGGCAGCTAATACTTTTCTTCCGCCAGCAGTGCTCATTCTCGCACGGAAGCCATGCACCTTTGCGTGAGACCGCTTTTTCGGCTGAAATGTCATCTTCATAGTCCGGCACCTCCTTTACCTCACCAAATATCTATCATAATTGGTTCTTTTTAATATAAAACAGTGAGAAAACATCATTTTGATTATATTCACAAAATCCTTTCCAGTCAAGTAATTCCTTTATTTTTTTCATATTTTAAATCCATACACATCTATCCACTCTCTTTTCCTGAGTTATCCACATTTTGTTGACAGTTTGTGGATAAATTCATGAAACTGTGTTTACTATTTTATCCACATTTTCTGTTTTTTCCGTTTTTTCAACCAGAATCCGCAGACCATGCATTGTGTAAAACTGAATCGAATTATACACATTTTTGTCTTTTCCCTTCCTTTCCTTCGACATTCTCCGAACAAATTGTGGATAATTCTCCAGATTCTGATGTGGATAAATATGAGAAAGATGAAAAGTTTTGATTGATAAATTGCAGTATTTAGTTTAATATTATTGTAGGGAAAATTGGGGTAAGGAGTAATACACAATGGACGTTATCAGAGAAAAATGGGAAGAAATTCTCTATACAGTGAAAGTGGAACATGAACTTTCTGAAATCTCTTTCAAAACCTGGTTAAAACCTCTGCAGGTACACAGCGTCAGCGATCATGTCGTTACGATTCTGGTGCCGTCCGAACAGATGGGAATCAATTATATAAATAAGAAATATATGTTTCCTATTAAAGTCGCAATTGCAGAAATTACCGGAACAGAATATGATATTGAATTTATTCTTCCGGAACAGGCCCAAAATAGAGAACAAAAGACTGCCGCTCCATCCGCTTTAAAAAAGAATGTAAAACTAAACAGTGTAATTGAGAGAGCAAATTTAAACCCGAAATATACCTTTGACACTTTTGTTGTAGGCAATAACAACAAATTTGCTCATGCCGCTGCTCTTGCGGTAGCTGAATCTCCGGGAAAAATGTACAACCCCCTGTTTATTTACGGAGGAGCCGGACTGGGAAAAACACACCTGATGCATTCCATTGCTCATTTTATTCTTTCCCAAGATTCAGACAAAAAAGTAATCTATGTTACCAGTGAAATTTTTACCAATGAATTGATTGAAGCCATACGAAATGGAAATAATACAGCTATCACTGCATTTCGTGAAAAGTACCGCAATGTAGATGTGCTGCTGATCGATGATATCCAGTTTATCATAGGAAAGGAAGCGACCCAGGAGGAGTTTTTCCATACCTTCAATGAGCTGCATGGAAACGGAAAGCAGATCATCATCTCCAGTGATAAGCCTCCCAAAGAAATTGAAACCCTGGAAGCAAGACTTCGTTCCCGTTTTGAATGGGGTATCCTGGCAGATATTTCTTCTCCTGATTATGAAACCAGGATGGCTATCCTACATAAAAAAGAGGAAATGGATGGATACAATATTGACAATGAAGTAATCAAATACATTGCCACAAATATTAAATCCAACATCCGTGAGCTGGAGGGCGCCCTGAATAAACTGGTTGCCTTAAGTAATCTGGAAAACCGGGAAATTACTGTAGAGCTGGCGGAAGATGCTCTGAAGGACATTATTTCTCCGGATATGAAACGAGATATTACTCCCCAGCTTATTATTGACACAGTGGCCGAGCATTTTAATATCTCTCCCAGCGATATTTCCAGCAACAAACGAAACAGCGAAATCGTAATTCCCCGCCAGATCGTTATGTATTTATGCCGTACCCTGATCGATATCCCGCTGAAATCCATTGGAACCTTTGTTGGAAAACGGGATCATTCCACAGTGATCCACGGTATAAAAAAAATCGAGGAGGAGATCGATAATTCCGACACCATGCGGAATACGATCGAAATTATAAAGAAAAAACTGAATCCGAGTTAAAGTTATCCACATTTTTATCCACTTATCCACTTTATAATTTTACTGAAGATGTGAACTGGTGTTCACAACCAGCACTCCCAGGAAACTGCAAAAACACGGACGATTCCTGAGAATGTTTATAAACCGGAACTTATCCAAGGGAAAAAGGGAGCTTTCCACATACCTTTTCCCAGCAGTTTTTCTTGTATCTAAGGGCCTTACAAAGCTTTTACACATATTCACACCTACTAAGGCTATGACTACGGGTTTTTATTATTATTATATAGATGCTGCACGCACAAGGAAAGGAAGAATCGCAACATGAAAATCATCTGTTCAAAAGCTGACCTGCTAAAAGGCGTCAATATTGTAATGAAAGCAGTACCTTCCAAAACGACGATGCCGATTCTGGAATGCATATTGATTGATGCTTCTGCCGGTCAGATTAAATTTACAGCCAATGACATGGAGTTAGGAATCGAAACTGTAATAGAAGGACGAATCGAATCCAGAGGAATCATTGCTTTGGATGCAAAATTATTTTCTGAAATTATACGAAAGCTTCCGGATAATGAAGTTGTCATTGAATCAGATGAAAAACAAAATACTTCAATCACCTGTGAAAAAGCAAAATTTAATATTATGGGAAAAGAAGGCGATGATTTTTCCAAGCTTCCTATAATTGAAAAAAATGAATCTATTTGTATTTCACAATTTACCTTAAAAGAGATAATTCGTCAGACTATTTTTTCGATTGCTCCAAATGATACAAATAAAATGATGACGGGCGAGCTTTTTGAAATCCAGGAAAACGAATTAAAAGTAGTTTCACTGGATGGACATCGAATTGCGATTCGAAAAATTGAATTAAAAGAAAGCTACGATTCCTATAAGGTAGTAGTTCCGGGCAAAACTCTGACAGAAATTTCAAAGATTCTCTCCGGCGAGACAGAGGATATGGTTCATATTTATTTTACCCAGAATCATATTATGTTTGAGTTTGACCAAACCATCGTAGTCTCCAGGCTGATCGAAGGAAATTATTTCCGGATTGACCAGATGCTGTCCAGTGATTATGTGACAAAGGTAACGATTAATAAACGGGAAATGCTGGATTGTATCGACCGCGCTACGCTTTTGGTAAAAGAAGGAGATAAAAAGCCGATTATTTTAAATATTACGGATGAGGAAATGGAGCTGAAGATCAATTCTCAGATCGGATCCATGAATGAAAATATTGATATCCAAAAAGAAGGAAAGGATATTATGATCGGTTTTAATCCGAAGTTTTTAATTGATGCGCTGCGCGTGATTGATGATGAGACGATTGATATTTACTATGTAAATTCCAAGGCTCCCTGCTTTATCAGAGATGAGAATCAGTCTTATATTTATCTTATTTTGCCGGTAAATTTTGTAGCCTGATTTTACTGTATAAGTCCAGTTTCAAAGCAAAAACGGATGGACTGCTGGCAGGCCATTCCGGCCATGCTTTCGAGACGACAACAGGTACCTGCGAAGCAGGCATGAAAGTTTAGAGGAGAATTATGGAAATAATAAAATTAAAGGATGATTTCATCAAACTGGGCCAGGCCTTGAAGGCGTCTGGTCTTTGTGAGACCGGTTCGGATGCCAAGGCAGTGATTCAGGACGGCCTGGTAAAGGTGAATGGAGAAACAGAGCTCCAGAGAGGCAAAAAGCTGTATGACGGAGATGTGGTTTCTTTTGAAGGAAACACGATTCAGATTGTAAAATAGACCATGAGGATAGAATCAATCAAACTGGAAAATTTCCGCAATTATGAAAAACTGGAGCTTGTCCTGGATGGCGGCACAAATCTTTTTTACGGTGATAATGCTCAGGGAAAAACAAATATTCTGGAGTCCGCTTATCTTTGCGGTACAACAAAATCTCACAGGGGAAGCAAGGACCGGGAAATGATCCGGTTTAGACGGGAAGAATCCCATATCAGGATGTGTATCCGGAAAAATGAGATTCCCTATCGAATCGATATGCATCTGAAAAAAAATAAGGCGAAGGGGATTGCTGTGAACGGCGTCCCGATCCGCAAGGCCAGTGAATTGATTGGCCTTGGTAATTTTGTATTTTTTTCTCCTGAGGACCTGAACATCATAAAGAACGGACCTTCGGAACGGCGGCGTTTCCTGGATATGGAGCTGTGTCAGTTAAATAAAGTATATATTCATAATTTAGGCAATTATAACCGAATTCTGATGCAGCGCAATAAGCTTTTAAAAGAGATATCCTTTCATCCGGAGTATCAGGATACTTTGGATATATGGGATGAGCAGATGGCAGTTTACGGCAGCCGGGTAATCGATGCCAGAGCAGAATTTGTAAAAGAGCTGGGAACGATGATTCAGGAGATTCATGGGAAGCTTTCCGGAGGGAAAGAAAGGCTTTGCGTTTCTTATGAGCAGAACGTATCAAATTTGGCCTTCCGAGAGCAGTTAAAGCAGAATCGGGAGAAGGATATCCGGCTGAAGCTTTCCCATACGGGGCCTCACAGGGATGATCTGATGTTTCGAATCGGGGAAGTGGACATCCGGCGGTTTGGTTCTCAGGGACAGCAAAGGACAGCGGCTCTTTCATTGAAATTGGCGGAAATTGAGCTTGTAAAGGCTATAAGTAAGGATACGCCGGTATTGCTTCTGGATGATGTGCTGTCGGAGCTGGACAGCAGCAGACAGCATTATCTGCTGGAAAATATCAGCAGAATACAGACTTTGATTACCTGTACGGGGATTGAAGAGTTTTTGGAAAATCATTTTCAGATTGACCGGTTGTTTTATGTAAAAAACGGGAGTGTAAACGAAAAACGCAGCGGGGAAGGAAGCGGAACGGCTGCGGGAAATGGAATGATACAGCAGGATAGATAAGGAGGATTAGAATGGGTGCAGAATACGGTGCAGACCAAATCCAGATATTGGAGGGACTGGAAGCAGTCCGGAAGAGACCTGGAATGTATATTGGAAGTACTTCTTCTCGAGGACTTCATCATCTTGTTTATGAGATTGTGGATAATTCCGTGGATGAAGCTTTGGCAGGGTACTGCAATAAAATTTCTGTGACGATTCATAAAGATAATTCGGTCACGGTGGTTGATAACGGGCGTGGAATCCCGGTCGGAATCAATGCCAAAGCCGGGATTCCTGCGGTAGAAGTAGTATTTACGATTCTCCATGCCGGCGGAAAATTCGGGGGCGGGGGATACAAGGTATCCGGCGGCCTTCACGGCGTAGGGGCTTCTGTGGTAAATGCTCTGTCGGAATGGCTGGAGGTAGAAATCTTTAAGCAGGGAAAAATCTATAAGCAGCGTTATGAACGGGGCAAGGTGATGTATAAGCTGGAAATTGCAGGCACCTGTGATCCATCGCTGACAGGAACCAAGGTTACTTTTATGCCGGATAAAGAGATTTTTGAAGATACGGTTTTTGATTTCGATACATTAAAGCAGCGTTTGCGGGAGATGGCGTTTCTGACAAAGGGTATCCGGATTTCTTTGCTTGATGAGCGTCCGGAAGGAGGAAAGGAACGGGTTTTCCACTATGAAGGCGGTATCAAGGAGTTTGTTACCTATCTGAATAAAGGGAAAACAGCGCTTTATCCGGATATTATTTACTGTGAGGGTGAGAAAAACGGCGTAGTAGTGGAAGTGGCTATGCAGCACAATGATTCTTATACAGAAAGTTCCTACAGCTTTGTAAATAACATTACAACGCCGGAGGGAGGTACTCATCTGACTGGCTTTAAGAACGCTTTAACAAAGACCTTTAACGATTATGCAAAAGCCAGCAAGCTTTTGAAGGAAGGTGATCAGAGTCTGAGCGGAGATGATATCCGGGAAGGACTGACGGCTATTATCAGTATTAAGATCGGAGAGCCTCAGTTTGAGGGGCAGACAAAGCAAAAGCTGGGTAACAGTGAGGCAAGAGGCGCTGTAGAAAGTGTGGTAACAGATCAGTTGGAAATCTTTTTAGAGCAGCATCCTCAGGTAGCGAAAATTATCCTGGAGAAGTCTATCATGGCCCAGAGAGCCAGAGAGGCTGCAAGGAAAGCAAGAGAGCTGACCAGGAGAAAATCGGCGCTGGACGGGATGGCGCTCCCCGGAAAGTTGGCGGATTGTACTGATAAGGATCCTGCAAAATGTGAAATTTATATCGTAGAGGGCGATTCTGCAGGCGGATCTGCCAAGACAGCCAGAAGCCGTGCGACGCAGGCGATTCTGCCTCTGAGAGGAAAGATTCTGAATGTGGAGAAAGCACGGCTGGAGCGGATTTACGGAAATGCGGAAATCAAAGCGATGATTACCGCTTTCGGAACAGGGATTCATGAGGATTTTGATATTACAAAGCTGCGTTATCATAAGATTATTATTATGACGGATGCGGATGTGGATGGAGCTCATATAGCAACGCTGCTGCTGACATTCCTTTACCGCTTTATGCCGGAGCTGATTAAGCAGGGGTATGTTTATCTGGCTACGCCTCCGCTGTATAAGCTGGAGAAGAACAAAAAGGTATGGTATGCCTACAGTGACGAGCAGCTTGCGGATATTTTGAATGAAGTGGGAAGGGATCAAAATAATAAGATCCAGCGTTATAAAGGTTTAGGAGAAATGGATGCGGAGCAGCTTTGGGAAACTACCATGGATCCGGAAAGAAGAATTCTGAAAAGAGTGACTATGGATGAAGCGCAGTCATCGGAAATTGATGTGACCTTTACCACTTTGATGGGGGATCAGGTGGAGCCGCGCCGGGAATTTATTGAGGAAAATGCCGAAAGAGTAAAGAATCTGGATATTTGAGGCAGAAACTTCGCGCTTATGGAAGCGAAAAGCCTGGAATTATTTGATAATAGGGGGAAAAATCAGTGGATGACAATATTTTTGATCAGGTACAGGAAGTCGATCTGAAAAAAACCATGGAAGAATCTTACATTGATTATGCCATGAGCGTTATTGCTTCCAGGGCATTGCCGGATGTAAGAGACGGTCTGAAGCCGGTTCAGCGAAGAGTGCTGTATTCCATGATTGAATTGAACAATGGTCCCGACAAGCCTCACAGAAAATGTGCCCGTATTGTCGGTGATACGATGGGTAAATATCACCCCCACGGAGACAGTTCCATCTATGGAGCACTGGTAAATATGGCACAGGAGTGGTCTACCAGATATCCTCTGGTGGACGGCCACGGAAATTTCGGTTCGGTAGACGGGGACGGCGCAGCCGCCATGCGTTATACGGAGGCCAGGCTTAGCAAAATTTCCATGGAAATGCTGGCAGACATCAATAAAGATACGGTAGATTTTGTGCCGAACTTTGATGAAACAGAAAAGGAGCCTACGGTACTTCCGTCCAGATATCCAAATCTTCTGGTAAATGGAACAACGGGTATTGCCGTAGGTATGGCTACCAATATTCCGCCTCACAATCTGAAGGAAGTCATCCGGGCGGTGGTAAAGATTATCGATAACCGGGTAGAGGAACAGAGAGAGACCTCTATAGAAGAGGTGATGCAGATCATCAAGGGCCCCGATTTTCCTACCGGAGCTATGATTCTCGGCACAAAAGGAATCGAGGAAGCGTATCGTACCGGACGGGGGAAGATCAGAGTCCGGGCAGTCACAGACATTGAGACCTTATCCAACGGCAGGAGCCGCATCGTGGTGACGGAGCTTCCTTACCTGGTAAATAAAGCACGCCTGATTGAAAAAATGGCGGAGCTGGTAAGAAATAAAAAGATAGACGGCATTACTGCGATTACGGATGAATCCAGCCGGGAAGGCATGCGAATCAGCATTGACCTGCGCCGGGATGCAAATGCGAATGTAATCTTAAACCAGTTATTTAAGCATACGCAGCTTCAGGATACCTTTGGAGTGAATATGCTGGCGCTGGTGGATAATAAGCCGAAGATTTTAAATCTTCTGGAAATGCTGCATTATTACCTGAAACATCAGGAGGATGTAGTAACCAGAAGGATACGGTATGATTTGAATAAAGCAGAAGAGCGGGCACATATCTTAAAAGGCCTGCTGATTGCACTGGACAATATCGATGAAGTAATCCATATTATCCGCAGCTCCAGAAATACGCAGGCCGCAAAGGAAGGATTGATGGAGCGGTTTGCCCTGACGGATGTCCAGGCCCAGGCCATCGTAGATATGCGTCTGAGAACCCTGACCGGATTGGAAAGGGAGAAGCTGGAGGCAGAATTTGCCCAGCTTATGAAAACGATTGAAGAGCTGAAGGCGATTCTGGCAGATGAAAATCTTCTGCTTGGTGTGATCAAGACAGAGATTCTTGCGATCAGTGACAAATATGGGGATGAGAGAAAGACTACGATCGGTTTTGATGTATATGATTTCTCCACAGAGGATCTGATTCCGCAGGAGAATGTGGTGATTACCATGACCAGAATGGGATACATTAAGCGGATGACAGAAGATAATTTTAAGAGTCAGAACCGGGGCGGTAAAGGAATTAAAGGGATGCAGACGCTGGAGGATGATTATATTGAGGAGCTTCTCATGACTACCACCCATCATTATCTGATGTTCTTTACCAATAAAGGAAGAGTTTACCGGCTGAAGGTGTATGAGATTCCGGAGGCGGGCCGGACAGCAAGAGGAGTAGCTATTGTAAATCTGCTTCAGCTTATGCCGGAGGAAAAGATTACGGCGGTGATTCCTATCCGGAGCTTTGAAGAGGGACGCTATTTGTTCATGGCTACCAGAAACGGCATTGTGAAAAAAACTCCGGTGATGGAGTATGCCAATGTCCGGAAGGTAGGGCTGGCAGCCATCAGCCTGCGGGAGGATGATGAGTTGATCGAAGTAAAATTTACCGATAACAAAAAGGATATTCTTCTAATCACCAAATACGGTCAGTGTATCCGGTTCCATGAGACGGATGTCCGCAAAACAGGCCGGGTATCTATGGGCGTGATCGGTATTAATTTGACTGCCGGAGATGAAGTGGTAGCTATGCAGATGGATACCCAGGGAGACTACCTTCTGGTGGTATCCGAAAAAGGAATGGGAAAAATGACGGCCATCCGGGAATTCACGGCGCAGAACCGGGGCGGTAAGGGTGTCAAATGTTACAAGATCATGGAAAAGACCGGAAATGTGGTGGGTGCTAAAGCGCTGAATCTGGAAAATGAAATCATGATGATTAATACAGAAGGCATAATTATCCGGATGACCTGCAGTGATATTTCCATTCAGGGAAGAGTTACTTCCGGAGTGAAGCTGATGAATCTTACAGAAAAAGAGACCGTAGCCAGCATTGCGCGGGTAAGAGAAAGCCATCCGGAAATTCAGAATGAGGCAGAAGAAGCTTCGGAAGAACAAAAAACAGAGAAATAAAAGAGGATCTTGCAAAATCAAAACTTCTTTTTAAATCTTAAGGATTTTTTTAATTGACCGGGGAAAGCGGCGCCGATATACTATATTTGATAAGGATTTTTTCAGAATGGATGATTGTATATGGCCTGGCAGATAAGGAACAGTTAAAAAGCAGAAAAAAGATAGAGAAAGAAGGGATCGGATGAAGCGATGGCAGAAGCTGCTGCTGATTTTGGCAGTATTGGTTTTGTTCATTTGTGGGGGAATTGCAGTTTACCGGTATTGGATTTCAGATATCCGAATGCAGGATAGTACAATTCTGAAGGAGAGAGAGGAATGGCAGGAAGAGCTGACCCAAAATAAGACAGAATCAGATTCTTCCGGTGATTCCGAATCGGACAGGGAAGTGCAGACGGAAACAGAGAGCAGTACAGAGATTGAGGCAGGTACGGAGACGGAAGCAGAGACACAGGCCTGGACCGATGCGGAAACGGAGACAGAGACGGAAAAGGAGAACGGATATGTGGTGGGAATTGATCCGGGGCATCAGGGCTCCTGGATCGATATGAGTGAGCAGGAGCCGGATGGACCCGGATCTTCCAGTTATAAGGCAAAGGCTACGACAGGGACGATGGGAAGGTATACCGGAGTTCCGGAATATCAGCTTAATCTGGATATTTCCCTTGCGCTTCGGGAAGAATTGGAGGACCGGGGATATCAGGTGGTCATGACAAGGGAGGACAATGATACGGCGATCAGTAATGCCCAGCGGGCCTTGCTGGCGGCAGAAGAAGGCAGTGATATCTATGTCCGGATTCATGCCAATGGAAGTGACGATACCTCCGTAAACGGAGCTCTTGGAATGAGTCCCTCACCGGAAAACCCCTATATTCCGCAGCTTTATGAGGACAGCTATCGTCTGACGGGATGTATTTTAAATGCGTATTGTGATCGTACCGGTTTTTCGAATCTTGGGATTCAGTATTATGATAATATGACAGGCATCAACTGGAGTAAGGTTCCGGTTACGATTCTGGAGATGGGATTTATGACCAACCAGCAGGAGGATACTGCTATGCAGGATCCGGAGATGCAGAAGAAAATGGTACAGGGAATCGCAGACGGAATCGATGACTATTTCGGCATAGAATCTTCGGAAAATGGAGAGTCTCAGACCCTGGCAGCAAGCGGAGAAGGCCCTGTTCCGGAAATCTGTGACAGCTATCTGTCCAAAAGAGAGTTAAACGGAGAAAAATGGGCATTCAGCCTGGAAAGCTTCGATGCTTCGTCAAATAAAAATGGAGTAATTTACGAATACAACGGGCAGGAAAAAATGCAGTCCGCCAGCGTTATTAAAGTATTTATCATGGCGGCCGTTTATGACCGGATGTGTTATCCTTCTTCACCGGACCGGCTGATTTTGGCGAATGAGTCCTATGATGGGGAGCTGCGCTCTCTTCTGGAGCAGATGATTACCGTAAGCGACAATGATGCGGCAAACCAGTTGATTAAAAGGCTGGGACAGGGGGATTTTGATGCGGGTGCAGAGGTGGTAAATGAATTCTGCAGGGAAAACGGATATGATTCTACCTCTGTGGGAAGGCCGTTTTTGGCAGAAAATCCTACAGATGATAATTACACCAGTGCCAGCGACTGCCGGAAAATCCTGTCGGATATTTATCAGGGAAAATGTGTGGGAGAAGAAGCTTCTAAGAAAATGCTGGATATTCTGAAGCAGCAGACCAACACATCAAAAATCCCTTCCGGATTGCCGCAGGAAGCGGTAACTGCAAATAAAACGGGAGAAATGCCGGAAGGATACGGGTTAGGTTGTATTGAGAATGATATGGCTATTATTTTTACAGAAAAAGGGGATTACATCCTGACTGTTCTGTCCAATGAGCTGGGCGGAAGGAATGAAGAAGCAAAGCAGGTGATCCGGGATATTTCCTCTCTGGTATGGAATTGGCTGGGGCTGTCGCAATGACAGCCTCAGTTTTTTATGATATGGAAAGTCCTCACTTCATAAGGGAATTGATTGCTGCGCAATCTGCATCCGGCGCAAAAAATGCCTTCGGCATTTTTTATGAATAAAGAAAAATTTTTGATACTGGAATCAGAATAGGGAATAGAAGCAGAAAGAGACAGAAATATCAGGAAAGAGTGTGGAAATGTTGAAAAAAATGTGGAAACTTTCTTTTTATTTTTAATAAATGTGGATATTTATAAAATAAAACAGGAATTATCTTGAATAATAGGATAAAAACAGAAAAAGATAGTAATAAAAGGTTTTCTGAAATTCGGATGAAACAGCAGTACAAATATGAAAAGCCGGGATGCTTCAAACTGCAGCGGAAGAGAATTGAAAAAAAGCGGTAAATAGGGTATAATAGGGCAATATGAAAGAATAAGTGATATTTTAAATATCATATTGACCGATTCACAGGTAACATTTTAAACGGCGGAAGAAGGAAAAGGAAGAAAAAGACAGGCGGGCGAAAGATGAGAATACGCGCAGTGGCGGCAGTTTTGGCGGCCAGAATTTTAAGCTTTGGATGTAAAATTGCAGGAAAACAGGGAGTGACCATGGCCGGAAGTCTGGCATTGAAGATTGATCCGGATATTTTGAAGGATCTGGCAGGCCAGGTACGGGAAAAGATATTCGTGGTGTGCGGAACGAACGGAAAGACCACAACGAATAATTTATTGTGTTCGGCAGTGGAATCAGAAGGAAAAAAGCTGGTATGTAACCATACTGGCTCCAATATGCTGGCCGGCGTGGCGGCCGCCTTTGTTCTGGCAGCAAAATGGAACGGAAAGCTGGATGCGGATTATGCCTGCATTGAAATTGATGAAGCGTCTACGGTACGGGTATTTCCTCATTTTCAGCCGGATTATATGGTATTGACCAATCTTTTTAGGGATCAGTTGGATCGCTACGGTGAAATTGATATTACTATGGATCTGCTGGAGAAGGCGATGAAGATGGCGCCGAAGATGAAGATCATTGTAAATGGCGATGATTCGCTATCCGCATATCTGGCTATGAAGAGTGGTAATCCTTATATTACCTATGGAATCAGTGAACAGGTCTTTGACAGTCAGGACACTCACGAAATAAGGGAAGGGCGTTTTTGCAAGCAGTGCGGTGCAAGATTAGAATATGATTTTTATCATTACAGCCAGATTGGGACTTACCATTGCCCGTCCTGCGGATTTGCCCGTCCGAAGATCGATTATGATGCTTCTCATATTGGTATGGAAAACGGTCTGGAATTTGATGTGGAGGGACGCCACATTGCTGCGGATTACCGCGGATTTTACAATATTTATAATATTCTTGCGGCCTATACTGCGGCGCGGACGGCCGGGATGGAGCTGGCAGGCTTTGACCGGGTTCTTCAGAATTTTAACCCTCAGAACGGAAGAAATGAACTGTTTCAGATTCAGGGAAGCCGGGTGCTGCTGAATCTGGCTAAGAATCCGGCAGGCTTCAATCAGAATATTTCTGCGGTAATGGAGGATACCTCGCTGAAGGATCTGATTATCGTGATTAATGATAACGCCCAGGATGGGACAGATATTTCCTGGCTTTGGGATGTGGATTTTGACAGATTCGGAGCAGACAATATTCATTCTATTACGGTCAGCGGCATTCGCTGCCAGGATATGCGGCTGCGGCTGAAATATGTGGAGATTCAGGCAGAGCTGGTGGAGGATGTAAAGACTGCCATTGAGAAACGGCTGAAGGACGGATGTGGGAACCTTTACGTGCTTGTGAATTATACGGCCCTTTATTCCACACATAATATTCTGAAAAATATGGAAGGATGAGACGGGTAGCCTGACGTTGAAGGCTGTATGTGCCGTTTCAGCGGAATAGGGAGCTGAATGAAAGGAATGGATATGCAAATGGAAATTACGATCGGGCATCTTTATCCGGATTTGCTGAATTTGTACGGAGACAGAGGAAATATTCAATGTATGCGCAAACGCCTGGAATGGCGCGGTATCAAAGGAAAGGTGAAGGAATTTCAGCTAACAGACCCCATTGATTTTTCCGGGCTGGATATTGTGCTGCTTGGAGGAGGGTCCGACAGAGAGCAGATGCTGGTATGTAATCAGCTCAAGACGATCCGGGAGGATTTTAAGGCTTATGTAGAGGATGGCGGAACTGTTCTGGCGGTCTGCGGCGGATATCAGCTTTTGGGCCATTATTATGATACGGCTGAGGGCAGGATCGGCGGGCTTTCTTTGGTGGATTTATATACGGAACAGGGAAGCCCCCGGCTGATTTCCAATATTGTGATTGAGAATGATCAGTTTCCTTATCCGATTGTGGGATTTGAAAATCACGGCGGCAGGACGCATATTGGAGAGAACCGTCCTTTGGGAAGAGTGGCCTTTGGCTTTGGAAACAATGGAGAGGATCAGGCAGAAGGAGTATTATATAAAAATGTGGTGGGAACCTATCTGCATGGCCCGCTGCTTCCGAAAAATCCCCACGTATGCGATTATTTGCTGAAAAATGCACTGGAAAGAAAATACGGAAATATTGTGCTGCAGCCGTTGGAGGATGAACAGGAACGGGAAGCAAACCAGTATATCGTGAACCGTTTTCGGAAAGGCTGATAATGGCGGCAGGGAAAGGAACAATCTCTGCTGATATATGTGATGAGGTGTGTGAATATGAGAAGAAAAAATCTGAGATTAAAAAATATTCTGTGCCTGCTTATGGCATTTCTCTTAGCAGTTTCCACGGGTGTTCCGGTGATGGCGGAGGAAGGGGAAGGCTATGAGGAAGATTATGGAGAGGATTCCGGTGAAGAAGAGGAAACGGAATATATTCCGGAGGAATATTATGACCCAATCGAATCCAATGATTTGAAGGATTGGCCTCAGGGACAGGCAGTACAGGCAGCCTCGGCTGTGGTGATGGATCTGGATACGAATGCGCTTTTATACAGTAAGAATGCTTATGAAAAGATGTATCCTGCCAGCATTACCAAGATCATGACTGCGATGCTTGCTCTGGAAAAAGGAAATCTGGAGGAAGAGATCGAATTTTCTGAGATCGTCTATGACATCGAATCGGACAGCAGCCATGCAGGCATTCAGCCTGGTGAAAAAATGGATCTGCGGGATGCTCTGGAAGGATTGATGCTGGAGTCAGCGAACGATATTGCAAACGGACTGGCAGAGCATTTTTGCGGAAGCCTCAGCGCTTTTGCGGATGAGATGAACGCAAAGGCAGAGGAGTTGGGCTGCGTCAATACTCATTTTACAAATCCCCATGGCCTTCATAATGAAAATCACTATACCTGTGCCTATGATATGGCATTGATTGCTCAGGCGGCTTATAAGATTCCGGAATTTCGCGAGCTGGCTTCCGATACGCTTTATACCTGTTCTGAGACAAATCTGACAGAGGAGAAGCGTTACTTTGTAAATCATCATAAGATGATCCAGCAGGAGAGTGATTATTATGCAGATTGGTGTACCGGAGGAAAGACCGGCTTTACTTCCGATGCATGGAATACGCTTGTGACCTACGGTGAAAAAAACGGTATGAGGCTGGTATGCGTACTGCTTCATGAAAACGGAGCCGGAAGGGCTTATCTGGAAACGACGGATCTGATGAATTACGGATTTGACCAGTTTGAGCAGATAAAGCCTGATGAGGGAAAGAGATATCCCACCTTCTATGAAGCAATGAAACTGAATTATCTGGGATTGGTGGAGGAGCTCTTCCAGGCAGACGCTCTGAAAAGGTCCACTATGGAAATAGCAAAGGCCGGGCTTGTGACATTGCCCAGGGGAATGGGTGCGGAAAAACTGTCCGGAAAGGTGACGAACGTAGAAAATACAACGGCGGATATCTCCTACCTTTACGAGGAATGGCCGGTGGGAAGCGAGGAACTGACCGTTACCCTGCCGGAATGGGATTCTCCGCTCTGTTTTGAGAAAAAGCTGGATATGCAGGCTATGGCTGCACCCACTTCTTCCCGGAAGGCTTTGAATGAAATTGAAACGACTGCTTTGACGGTTATGGAAAATACGAAGGATGTTTTTCAGAAGATTTTGGACAGCAGCAGCCGGTTTATTGAAGAAAATACCTTGCTGGTGGTCTGCATCGGTTCCTTGCTGCTGCTGGTGCTGGTTATTTTTATTATCATACTGATCTGCCGCTGTACCAGAGAGTCAAGGCTTTTGCGCCGCCGCCGTCAGGAAGAGAAGGAAAGGCTGCGGATTGAGGAGGAAATCGAAAAAAAGACTACGGAGGAAATTGAAATCGAACTGCGGGCTGCCATGGAGCAGGAACAGCAGCGCAGACAGAGGGAAGCCGCCCGAAAAGAGGAGGAACGTATTCAGGAAGAGAAGCTGCATGAAACAGAGCGGATTTTGGAGGAAATCAACCGGAAGGAATGAGGCGGAAAAGCTGAGAATAATGGAGTTTAGCAGGACAGGAAGTAACAGAAAAATCAGAGCTGTTGCAAATAAACAAAGGAGGATGGGGGCTGTATGAATTGGGTAGCGCCGATTAAGGACGAAGAAACACTGAAGAAATTTAAGGAAAAGCTGCGGGAGATGGATGACAAGTATTATATTATGTTTGAAATTGGAGTAGGTACGGGGCTGCAGCTTCAGGAGATACTGAAATTCAGGAATAAGGATGTCCGCAGGAAGGAATATATCGAGGTTTATATCGGGACAAAAAGCGTAAAGAGAACCTTTGAGATTCCGGATGAGCTGAAAGAGGTTATCGATGCTTACACAGAAGGAAAGGATCCGGATGCATTTTTGATTTTGGGACATTCCAGTTCTCCGGCCGCCCTTTCCAGAGAGCAGGCTTACCGGGCTTTAAAGAGTGCCGGAAAGAGTATCGGATTAACCTCCATCGGTGCACAAACCATGAGAAAAACCTTTGCGTGGCGTTATTATAAATCCACCGGAGATATTTACTATCTTCAGAATCTGCTGAATCACGCATCTCCGTCCATTACGTACCGTTACATCGGAGAAAAGCCGAATGTGGAGGTGGTGCTGAAGAAGATGACGCCGGAAGAAAATGAACGGAGCCGGTATCTTCTGTATCATGACGGAAACGGAAAAAAGAGGATGGAGGCCATCCGGGAGATGCTGGCCGGATTGGAGGAGGAGTTGAACAATCCCTGCAATAATGATGCATTTTATGGAAGAGTGGACTGCCTTCTGAGTGAGATGGAGGAGCTGGTCCGCAATTTTAAAAATACGAAATAGGCTGCTGCGTTACAAGCTTGATGCCCCGTCAGCTTGCGGCGGGGTATTTGACTTTTCGGCTGCTTTGGCGTGATAAGCTTTTTTGAGCCTGCGTTTTACCCGGATTACTTCCTGCTTTTCACGGATAGAATAAGCTTCCTCTTCCTGAATCAGCTTCTGCGTTTTCACTACATACCAGGTGCCGTCGGTATGCTGGCGCAGACGGGCCTTTCCCTTGAGCCAGCCGTGCTGCTCGCACCAGGCCAGACAGAAATAATTGCGGCCGCCTCCGGAGAACCAGCGTATTTTTTTCCGGGCATTTTTATGACAAAGATAGCAGCGTGTGGAAACGACTACCCGGTCCTTCATAGCATCGGCCTTGTTTGAAAACGGCTTGGACACAAATTTTGAGTAGGTCTTGTAAGTAATGTGGATTTCCTGACGCCGGCTGCCGGGGGTCCGGTAATAGTCTATGGAGGAGTTAGACAGAATCGCTTCCTCAGACAGATATTCCATGATCCGGGCGGTGTACAAAGCGTCGTCAAAAGCATTATGAAAGACACGGTCCTTTGGAATTTTCAAGTAATCCACAGCAAATTCCAGTGAGCGTCTGGTTTTCCGATCCTCATAGGAAATGCTGAATATTTTCTGAATATCGTAATAAAACAGAGGAAAAGGAAAGGGAGAAGGCAGTCCGTACCAGGCCAGGTTGCGCTGCAGCTCCAAAAGATCGGAGGGCCCCCAGGTACAAAACACCGGATCCGGGGCGCACCATTCCAGAAACTCCCTGGCAGCTTCCGCAAAGGAAGGCTTTCCCTCCAGATCCTTTTCAGACAGAGAAATAATTTCCCGTGTCATACGGTGAAGAGAGGTGTACACCTGAGGATGGATGAGGGCATGGAAGGTATCCAGTATTTTATGGCTGGAATCTACTTTAACGGCGCCGATCTCAATGATTTCAAAAGGAAGCAGAGGCTGCTCTGCCTCTTTTCCGTTTGGACTCTGGTTCCATTCTAAATCGAATACAATGTAATTCATATGTGCTCCAATGGGTGTGAATTGACTGATTGCTATTCAGTATACACAGTTTAGACTTAAAATACAAGCGTTCGTCAATTTGTATAGAAAATTCTTATAATTCCGTCATATTTACCAGACCGGGCCGGATGCTCTGGTTTGAAAGTCAGATGTGCCAAGGGATTTCCAAAAACTTTGTGTACTTCATCTATGGTTTTTAAAAATGATTTCCTGTATACTAAGCATAACTGATACGACAGAGGATTGTCATATTTCATTAATTGGGAGGAAACAAAATGGCAAGTTTATCACTGGAACACATTACTAAGGTTTATCCGAACGGATTTGAAGCAGTAAAAGATTTTAATCTGGAAATCGCAGACAAAGAATTTATTATTTTCGTAGGACCTTCCGGATGCGGAAAATCTACCACACTTCGTATGATCGCAGGTCTGGAAGAGATCAGCGGCGGTACTTTAAAGATCGGCGACCGTGTCGTAAATGACGTTGAGCCGAAGGATAGAGATATTGCCATGGTATTCCAGAGCTACGCTTTGTATCCGCATATGACCGTATATGATAACATGGCATTCAGCCTGAAGCTTCGTAAGACTCCGAAGGATCAGATTGACAAGATGGTTCGTGAAGCAGCCAAGATCCTGGATCTGGAGAAGCTGCTTGACCGTAAACCGAAGGCTCTTTCCGGTGGTCAGAGACAGCGTGTTGCTATGGGACGTGCTATCGTACGTAATCCTA